>NZ_JBQVRO020000056.1:0-1115 GCF_052439115.2 Halorubrum sp. FL23 | reverse complement strand
TTGCTCCGTTGAACGCCGACGCTGTCTGCGGATTGTATCGCTGATTTCAGGGGATTTGGACGCCGTCTGGCGATATGGGGCGTCTCAAGACCCTCGCGCGGACGTTTCGAAACTTTGCCACAAACCACGTAGAGGAACCAGACGTACCCGCCGCGCCGGACGGCGCGGACGGGTACGCCAAATCAACGAAAATCGCGCTCCTTCTGCTCAAAGAGGAGATCAACAAGCCGCTCCGGAAACTCGAAGACTATCTCAACGAGATGCCGGGAATCCTCGATGTGTTCGACCTTGAGAAATCTCCTGATTACTCGTCTTTCAGCGTGTGGGACGGTGAATTTCCAATGCAGGAGTTGCGCCGCCTGCTCCGCCGTTCAGCGGAGCAGGCGGGGCTCTCGGGCACTGCGTCGATTGACGCAAGCGGCTTCCAGCGAGATCAGGCAAGCTCTCACTACCGCAATCGCGTCGGCTACTCGTTCAACGCGATGAAGACGACGCTGCTCGTGGATACGGAGTCGCTTGCCATCAGGGACGCACATTTCACGACGAAGAAAGCCTATGACGGGCATATTGGGCTGCAGGTCTTTCGGCGCAATGCCGAAGACCTGCAGGCGTTGCTGGCAGACAAAATGTACTCGTGGAGTGATCTCCGTGAAGCCTGTCGTGCAGCGTTGACACGACCGGTGATCAAACACTGTGAGAAAAATGCACTCAAGAAGGCCCACAACGCCCGAATTGACGACGATGTCTACAACCAGCGGTCAATGAGTGAAACCGTGTTTGCGATGCTGAAAGACGATGGCGACGAGATCCGCTCCCGGAGCTGGCATGGCCAGTTCCGGGAGCTCACACGGAAGTGCATCGTCCATAACCTGACGCAGGCGGCGAGCCCTTAACTCGCCGCCTGCTCTCCTTCTCCGGACGTATTCGGGAGAGGCATCGCCATCGTCCACCTCATACTTCGTGCGGTATCTTGTGAAACTGATGTTTTGCTCAACGCGCAATTCGACTAGGATCGAATCGTCCGATCTCAGAATCCATGGCTAGAGAGCCGTTACCGTTAGAAAATTGAATATCATAAATCCGATGTTGCCGCTGTCTTGCGTTCAACACGGCAT
>NZ_JBQVRO020000055.1:0-1152 GCF_052439115.2 Halorubrum sp. FL23 | reverse complement strand
TTCGGAGTGAGATCCGCTCAGCGATGAAAGAGATCAATCCGCCCGGAGTGTATCAGTATCTCTGTCGGTGAGTATAACCAGACCATCGATGGACCGACACAGGTCGACGAATCTGGCAAAGTCTGTTCTGGTTACAAAGGTCAAGAGCCGCCGCGAAACAGTCGTTCTCGCGGCGGCTCGTCGCGCACTGGCCGATCACGCTGGCGAGGGCGTCACGGTGACCAGCTGACGCTCGTCGCGGCGTGCCGCGACTCGCTTCGTGTGATTCGCGGACAGCGTGGGATCGACTACGAAGGCGATCTTGAGCCAGTGATTCAGGGAGCTGAAGACCTCTCCCAGCGGCTGGGAGAGGTCTGGACAGATGGACTCCAAGCGTACCGCGAGATGGATCGGGATCACCGAACGGTCGTCCACAAAGAGAGGTACGTATCGCCTGACGGAGTCCACATTAATCAGGCAGAATGTCTGTTTTGGAGTCGTTGAACTGTCGTAGTATCTAATAGGGATTGTATTAAATTCTGCTCAACTCTATTCGCAGACGTGATATTGATACTTGCGAGACTGACCGATCCAACGCCTGCAGTACCGATTGATCTAATGATATCCCTTCTTCTCATACATCTATGGCTAAAAACTCAAATGATATATGTTTAACTCTGGTATTCAGCTACAACAATAAATAAGAGTAATATCTTGACCGGAGTCATATATCGTATTAGAAACCGATATAGAAGTTAACAATCGTTTTCTTTTTTCTTGAGAGAACCCCTCCGATATAGATACCAAAATGGAACAACTACACCGATGAGGGGAAGTCTCGCAGTTAATGTGGGCAGCTGTTTTATTTTCTGATCCGTATATCCTATCCGTCGAATGTCAATACGGAGGAGAAAATACCCGATATATTGAACCATAATTGCTACCACTATAATAGACAATAATATCCGCTCCATTTGAGTTCTAATTAGGCATTGATGTAAAAAAAACCTATCGGAGAACTAGATCTGGTCATATCTAATACCATGTACGCTCATCCCGAGACATTGTAACATAGGAGTTTCTCGAACCAGATGTCTTGCTCCGTTGAACGCCGACGCTGTCTGCGGATTGTATCGCTGATTTCAGGGGATTTGGACGCCGTCTGGCGATATG
>NZ_JBQVRO020000054.1:0-1170 GCF_052439115.2 Halorubrum sp. FL23 | reverse complement strand
CTCCTCGTCGAACGCCGTTAAATCGTCGTGGAGAGCGTGTAACTCCTCAGACAACCTCTCTGCTTCCTCGTACCGTTCAGCAACGTACTCTGCCTCCCGCAACAGATGCGCCCAGCACCGCTGGAGCTTCGTGTGGTAACTCGGATATGCTGACCAGCCGTCACAGCTGAGCGTCGAGTCCTCGGCGAATTCCTCGCCGAGGACGTCCTCTAACACCTGGCTTCCACGACTCTCATCAACCCAGAACAGCACCTCTTCGTCAGTAACAAACGTCCACGCCCAGTGTTGCTCTCCGTCAACAGGAAAGCCCGTCTCATCACAATAGACGACGTCACTCTCCCGGATTCTGGCTTTGACGTCTTCATACGCGGGTCGCAGCCGGTCTGCGACCCGCTTGGTCAGGTTGTAGATTGTCCGGTGGGAGATGGGGAGATCGAGCTCCCACTCAAACAACTCTGCCTGCTTTCGGTTTGGAAGTCGCTGATGGAACCTTCCAAGGGCGGTTTGGGCCATGATATTTGGCCCAAACCGCCCGGTTTCCGGGCAGTCAGGATGTTCAGCAACGACCTCGTTTCCACAGGAACAGTGGTGTTTGCCGAGTTCGTACTCGGTGACAGTGGTTGGAATGGGGAGTGGTATATCGATAATCGTCCGTGAGACGTAGCTGTCCGGGTTAGAGAGTGTCTGCTCACAGTCTGGGCAATACCCCTGATCTACTCGAATAGTCTCCTCTGGTTCCGGAGGCGGTCGAGTTGTTCCCTCGTGACCTTCGTCACGTCCTGGAGAGGAGTCGCTGGCGGCGTCGGCGTCGCCGCCAGCGTCGTCCCCTTGGTCTTCGTTCTCTTCCTCGTCGCTGTCATCGTTGCCAGGTGATCCAGCCGCGCCACCCTGCTTACTGGGTGGTGTGTTTGGGTTTTCGTACCACTTGAGGCGTGCTTGCAGATTCTCGATCTGCTGTTGCTGTGCTGTGAGTTGACGACGGAGAAGACGGTTCTCGAACTCTTTGACTACGAGCTGCTGGCGGAGATGCGTACTGTCCTCAGCGCGGATCGCGGAATCTGTCGATTCCGGCGATCCGCCAATCCCCAGCGACACACTTGGTTCACCATTGAGAGACCATTCATGAGACTGCTACGAAATCGGTCTGGCAGCAAGCCGCTATCCAACTAC
>NZ_JBQVRO020000053.1:0-1400 GCF_052439115.2 Halorubrum sp. FL23 | reverse complement strand
TCATCTGTCTTCAGTTAAGCAAGAAACCGCGTGATAGCGGAGGCTTATCGAGACATCTTTCGGAAGGAATGAGGAAGCCGAGTTTGTGCCCAACGGCTCCTCATCTCGAATTATGCGTCGGCTCACTACACTGTTTCCCTCTGAGTTTCTCGAAGAGCACGCCGAGGAACTCGGCGTGGTCGAACGTGACCGCAAGCTTCAGATCCCTGCCTTCGTCTGGACATTTGTGTTCGGTTTCGCCGCAGGCGAAAGCCGAACACTCGCCGGGTTCAGACGATCTTACAACTCAACTGCCGATGAGACAATCTCGCCCAGCGGGTTCTATCAGCGGTTGACGCCGACGCTTGCGGAGTACCTCCGCGACCTCGTCGAGCGCGGTCTCGACGAGGTCGCTGTTCCTGATGCTGTTGACGCTGATATCGACCGATTTAGAGACGTGATGATCGCCGATGGAACGGTGTTGCGGTTACATGAGTTTCTTTCAGATCAGTTCGAAGCCCGCCACGAGGAGCAGGCTGGAGCGAAGCTCCACCTGCTCCACAATGCCACAGAGCAGACGATCGAACGGATCGATACTGCTGACGAGAAAACACACGACAGCACCCTGTTCAAAACAGGGCCATGGCTTGAGAACCGCCTCATGCTGTTCGATCTCGCCTACTTCAAGTACCGCCGGTTTGCGCTGATCGACGAGAACGACGGCTACTTCGTGAGTCGGCTGAAGCAGAACGCGAACCCGGTGATTACGGCAGAATTACGGGAATGGCGCGGCCGCGCCATTCCCTTGGAGGGCAAGCAGCTCCGAGCTGTTCTCAACGATCTCGATCGGAAGTACATCGATGTGGAGGTCGAAGTCGAATTCAAACGAGGGCCGTACAATGGGACGCAGTCGCTAGATACGAAGCGATTTCGCGTCGTCGGCGTCCGCGACGAGGACGCCGACGACTACCACCTGTACATAACGAATTTAGCGAGGAAAGAGTTCTTTCCGGCGGATTTAGCGGAGATCTACCGCTGTCGGTGGGAAGTTGAGTTGCTGTTCCGGGAGCTGAAGACGCAGTACGAATTGGACGAGTTCGACACGAGTGACGAACACGTGGTGAGGATCTTATTGTACGCAGCGCTGCTGTCGCTGCTTGTAAGCCGCG
This sequence comes from Halorubrum sp. FL23, assembly GCF_052439115.2. NCBI lineage: Archaea > Methanobacteriati > Methanobacteriota > Halobacteria > Halobacteriales > Haloferacaceae > Halorubrum > Halorubrum sp. FL23. Next base: position 252 of record NZ_JBQVRO020000053.1, on the reverse strand, counting down.
ATCTGTTGGATCTAGTCACTGAGCAGGCGGATGATGAGCTTGTGTTTCCGACAGAGCGCTGGGCGGCGACCTTTCGGTCGCACGCCCAGCTTTTGCTCCACGAACTCGGCGAGTTCCTCGGCTACTCACCACCGCCGCTGCTCGACCGGCTGATCGAAGACGCTCAAAAGATCCACAAACGACGACCAATCTTACAAGAGACACTCGCTACCGCTACACAACCGAGGTGTGAGTCTTAACTGAAGACGGATG
>NZ_JBQVRO020000052.1:0-1467 GCF_052439115.2 Halorubrum sp. FL23 | reverse complement strand
GGTCGCGTCGCAAGATCATTTAGAACCAAGCCAACACTCGACGCAACGAAGTAGCAGTTGATACGTCAGAGGAAGGGGACTGCTTCAGTGTTAGAATGGAAGAGTCCCCAATCGAGATTACACTCACCGTCCAATTGGCTCTGACGATTGATCCTACCGAGCAGTATCCACTCGCCGTGATAACTGAGATACTCGCCAAGCAGAACATCACGTCTATCCTCGTTGAGGCACTTGTCGAGTGCCTCAACGAGCGTTCCGTCAAGAACTTCTGCGGTGAAAAACACGCTCACGGCAACGGAACCGAGAGATTTCAACGCTCTGCGACGTGTACTCGCTCGGCGGTAACCACCGCCGGCGAGCACACGTTCACCCTCGACTACGTTGAGGATACCACTGCCGGTGAAGATGAACAGTCACACTTCCGCCCTGTTGAGAACCTCATTCAGTTCGATGGAAAGAAGCGTTATCAAGAGGACATCTCTCTCAAAACAGTTGATCTCGCTACAACACTCTCGTATCGGGACGCAGCCTCGGCGGGCGACGGCTTCGAGAAGATGCCGTCGCCCGACACCATCCAGCGGCGAGTCAAAGACTACGGTCAGAAACTCTCATCGTTTGTTTCTGACCACATTCCGGGTACGGAAGCTGAAACCGTCATCCCTGACGGGACAAAGTGTCATAGTCAGGATGACGACCGTAGTCAGCACGAGGTTCAGATCACACTCGCGGAAGACGATGATGGTGAAACTCGATCTGTGCTTGATGTCTCGGTCAATGCTGATTGGATCGATATTGCGAGTGACCTTGACGAACAGAACGCGATCACTGACGACGCATCGGTCGTCAGTGATAGCGAAAACAGACTTGTGACGGCCTTTACCGCCGAAGACCGTTACCACCAACTTGATTTGGTACATGTTCCACGCTCGCTCAGACACAGGCTATCCGTTGATGGTGCACTGGAATTGGAGACGCGAAAAGAGATCATCTCAGACGTGAGTGGTGAGTTGTTCCATCTGAAGAATTCAGTGGAGAAACACCGTCCAGAAGAGGAGTATTCGGCGATCCGCAAGCGGATCGCCCGAACACGCGAACGGATAGAGAAGACGACTTGGCAATTGAGCCAGTTCGGCTCAGAGAAAGCAGCAGCGTACTTGCGGCGGGGATTACCGTCGATGCAGACGTTTGCTGAGAAAGCACTCGACGGGATCGAGGTGCGGTGGACCTCGAATCCCGTCGAACGGGCAATGGGTGAAGTCGCTAAACGATGCAAGCGAGACTGGATGCAGTGGAGCCGGGATGGATTGAATGCAGTGCTTCAGCTCCGACTGGTGAAGTACCAAGACCCAGATCGCTACAACCAGTTCTTCGATACGGTTCTGTGTGAATCACTCAACGAGAAGATTCACTGCACTACCTCAGTTGAGGCCACTGGAGGTGAAGTCTAAACGGTTCTGAGACGCGACC
>NZ_JBQVRO020000051.1:0-1612 GCF_052439115.2 Halorubrum sp. FL23 | reverse complement strand
CATCCGTTGTAGTTTAACGCCTCACGCCAGCGCCGTCTCCTGATCTGAATACCGTTGGGACTACCTGTCAGAGAAACCGGGTGGCTGCTGTGAGTTACCAACCACCGGATTCAGTGATTGTCGACCGGATCAAAAGAGCGTTTCCCTCTGATGAGTTGCGCGAGCGCGCTCGCGCAACGAATCTCGTCCAACGAGAGCGCAAGTTCGACACTGTCGCGTTCTTCTACACCCTCTCACTGGGTTTCGCTGCTGGATCAGATCGCTCTATTCAGGCATTTCTCGAACGGTTCGTCGAAATGGCTGACTGTGACGAACTCGCTTATCCAACCTTCCACGGCTGGTTTTCACCCGCGTTCGTTGCACTCCTGCGAGAGATTCTCGATGACGCCATCGAGAATCTCGACCCGGGACAAACCGACCTCAGCGGACGTCTCGAACGCTTTCGAGACGTCCTCATTGTTGACGCCTCTATCGTCTCACTCTACCAAGACGCTACAGACGTCTACGCAGCGACTGGCGAAGATCAGGCTGGCGTGAAGCTCCACCTCACAGAATCACTCTCAACCGGACTTCCTACGCGTTTTCAAACGACTGACGCCAAAACGCAGGAACGGAGCCAGCTACCCACCGGCGAGTGGGTAGCTGGCGCACTCATCTTACTTGATCTCGGCTTCTACGACTTCTGGTTGTTCGACCGTATCGACCAAAACGACGGCTGGTTCGTCTCACGGGTCAAAGATGACGCGAACTTCGAGATCGTCGAAGAGCTTCGCACATGGCGGGGAAACAGTATTCCACTCGAAGGCGAGTCGCTGCAGGACGTCCTCGACGACCTGCAGCGACAGGAGATCGACGCTCGGATCACCCTCTCATTCGACCGCAAGCGAGGGTCGGGCGTCAGCTCGACCCGAACGTTCCGACTCGTCGGTGTGCTCAACGAGGACGGCGGTGAGTACCATCTCTACCTAACGAATCTTACCAGAGACAACTACCGCGCGCCCGATATCGCACAGCTCTATCGGGCGCGCTGGGAGATTGAGCTGCTGTTCAAGGAACTCAAATCGCGCTTCGGTCTTGATGAGATCAATACGACGGATCCTTACATCATCGAAGCGCTGATCATCGTAGCGGCGCTCTCGCTGCTGATGAGCCGCGTTATTGTGGATGAACTCCGCAAATTAGACGCAAAGCGGCAGGGGAGCGACGACGACGCGGCCGCGTCGTCGACGCGTCTCCCACGTCGTCGGTGTTCTCACGCGCTCGAACGTCACGCACACTTGGTCCAGCTGTACCTGATGCTGGATCTCGGGTATGAACTGCCAGATCTCGACGAATTGCTGTTGTGGTCGTCACGGGATCCAAATCCACATCGACCAAGATTACGTGAGCAGGTTGAGTCAGGCGAGTTCTGGTAGAAACTCGCCTGATAAGCCGGTCAGCTCAGACGTAGGTAGTAGCGACAGCTCTGGATCGGCGACGCACTCACCGGAGTGAGTGCGCCGCCTTCAGAGAGTGACACAGATCTCACCATCCGAGACAGAAGAACATCCGTTCAATTCTCCGATCACGCTTCATCAGCGATTCGACTCAACACCGTCTTGCTCAACAATCT
>NZ_JBQVRO020000050.1:0-1629 GCF_052439115.2 Halorubrum sp. FL23 | reverse complement strand
GTACGTGTTTAGCCCCGTCTGATTTCGTCACTATCTCGTAGGTGGTGGCCTATGACAGACACATGGTCTGCCAGCAGGGAGTCAGTCTACATCCTCAGGGATGGTCTCCGAGCAGCGGAGACCATCCCGTCAGCCCTGCTGTCTTCGTTTCGAGGTGGAATCGATGAGCTGGGACGATCTCTCCAAGGACGAACTCCTCTCGCGGTTTCTCCAGATGGAGGAACGAATCGACGAGCTGGAAGAGAAGATCGCCCAGAAAGACGAGCGGATCGAGGAACAGAACGAACTGATCGAAGAGCAGCAAGAGCGGATCGAAGAACTCGAAACACGCCTCCGGAAGTACGAGAATCCACACACTCCACCCAGTAAGCGACGGTCGGGGACCGACGGGTCCCCGACCTCGCAAGATGACGAAGACGACGATGTCCGAACTGACGGTGGCACTCCCGGTCGGAAGGATGGTCACGATCCGGAGTGGCGTTCTACGGCCGATCCTGACGAAAAAATCGAAGTCACCTGTGACTGTTGTCCTGAGTGTGGCGACTGCTTCGACGAGTCGGTGGGCATCAGCCCCCGACTCGTCGAGGAGATCCCTGATCCCCAGCCCCCAAAAATCACCCGGTACAACCGCCACTACTACCAGTGCGATTCCTGTGGAACAGAGACAGTTGCGGCTCACCCCGACTGCCCCGATGAGGGGCAGTTCGGGGTGAACGTCATCGCTCAATCAGCTCTGTCACGGTACGATCACCGTCTTCCCTACCGGAAGATCGCTGATCGCTTCGAGCAACTACACGGACTCGAACTCTCGGGTGCATCTGCGTGGCACGCGACCGAGCGCGCTGCGCGCGCCGGTCGCTGTGAGTACGAGCAGATCCGTCAAGAGATTCAGGATGCTGACGTGGTTCACATCGACGAGACAGGCATCAAGCGCGACGGTGAACAAGCGTGGATTTGGACGTTTCGGACCATTCAACATACGTTGTACGCGGTCAGGGAGAGTCGCGGAAGTGATGTTCCCGCAGAAGTCCTCGGCGAGGACTTCGCGGGAACAGTCGTCTGTGACGGGTGGGCGGCGTACCCAGCTTTCAGCAGCAACCTCCAGCGGTGCTGGGCGCACATTCTTCGAGAGGCTGAGGACGCCGCCGAAAAGCAGCCAGAAGGTGAACCGATCTACCAAGCTCTCAGACAGCTATTCGTCGCTCTCCAGGCTCGGCTGGAGAGCGACCCAAGTCCTCGTGAGAGAGCAGAGCTCCAGCGTGTGGCGCGAAGAGAGCTTGAATCGCTGATTGACCGGTCAGTACCCGACGGACCAGTGGCAACACTGCTGGGGAAGATCGAAGGAGGTCTCGACCACTGGCTCACCTTCGTCGGTGAGCCAGCGGTCTCTCCGACAAACAATGCCGCAGAGAACGCGCTTCGGGAACCAGTAGTTCTGCGGAAAATCATCGGAACGCTGCGTAATGACCGAGGAATGTTCGTTCACGAGACGGTCTTGTCCCTGCTGGCGACGTGGCGCCAGCAGGGACGCAATCCATACGAAGAACTTCGTCGAGTCGTCAGCAATAATGAGGTTATGTCACGGGCTCACGCTGTGCCGGCTGTCGAGACCTCGGGGTAAACACGTAC
>NZ_JBQVRO020000049.1:0-1642 GCF_052439115.2 Halorubrum sp. FL23 | reverse complement strand
AGTACGTGTTTACCCCGAGGACGAAACAGCTGGCACAGCCTGAGCGCGTGACACCATATCGTTGTCCCGGACGACACGCGTGAGTTCTTCGTAGGGATTGCGTCCCTGCTGGCGCCACGTTGCCAGCAGGGACAGCAACGTCTCATGAACGAACATCCCCCGGTCGTTCCGGAGCGTGCCGATAATCTTCCGGAGAACCACAGGCTCACGAAGCGCGCTCTCCGCAGCGTTGTTCGTTGGGGAGACCGCTGGCTCACCGATGAAGGTGAGCCAGTGGTCGAGCCCGCCTTCGATCTTTCCGAGCAGTGTTGCCACTGGTCCGTCGGGTACTGACCGCTCAATCAGCGACTCCAGTTCTCTGCGCGCTACACGTTGTAATTCTGCTCGCTCACGAATCGTCAAGTCGCTCTCCAGCCGGGCCTGGAGAGCGACGTACAACTGAGTGAGAGCCCGGTAGATCGGTTCGCCTTCCGCCTGCTGGTCGGCGGCGTCTTTCGCTTCCCGAAGAATATGCGCCCAACACCGCTGGAGGTGGCTGCTGAACGCTGGATAGGCCGTCCACCCATCACAGATGACCGTTCCCGTGAAGTCCTCCCCGAGGACTTCCGCGGGAACATCGCTTCCGCGACTCTCTCGAACCGCGTACAGCGTGTGGTCTTCGGTCCGGAACGTCCAGAGCCACGCCTGGTCGCCGTCTCGCTTGATCCCTGTTTCGTCGATGTGGACAACGTCGGCGTGCTGGATCTGACGGCGGATCTGGTCGTATTCACAGCGACCGGCGCGCGCAGCGCGCTCGGTCGCGTGCCACGTGGCCGCGCCTGAAAGCTCCAGTCCGTGCAGTTGCTCGAAGCGGTCGCTGATCTTGCGGTAGGGAAGACGGTGGTCGTACCGGGACAGCGCCGACTGGGCAATGACGTTCACCCCGAACTGCCCCTCATCGGGGCAGTCGGGGTGAGACGCAACCGTCTCTGCGCCACAGCAGTCACACGCGTAGTGGTGGCGGTTGTACTGGGTGGTTTCTGGGGGTTGTGGGTCAGGGATCTCCTCGACGAGTCGGGGGCTGACGCCCGCCGACTCGTCGAACTCCTCGCCACAGTCTGGACAGCAGTCACAGATCACCTCGATTTCTCGGTCTGGGTCGGGTGGATCCCGCCATTCCGGGTCGTGTCCGGACTTTCGGCCGGGCGTGCCACCGTCAGTCCGGGGTTGTTCGTCGTCCTCGTCCCCATCGGACGAGGACGACTCCTCTTGGTCTGATTGGTCCTTGCTCGGTGGTGTATGCGGTCCCTCGTACCACCGGAGTTTGGCTCTGAGGCGTTTGTTCTCCGTACGGAGTTCTTCGTTTTCTTCGCGGAGCTCTTCGTGAACTTCCTCATTCTGTTCACGAAGGGTTTCGTGCTGTTCGCGGAGTTCTTCGTATTCTGCTTGTCGTTCCGTGAGTTCCTGCTCAAGGTCAGCAAGGCGTGCGAGAACTGCTTCGTAGGAGGGGTCCGACGACATCATGAGCAGACGAGACGGGATGGTCTCCGGTCTGGAGACCATCCCTCGAAGATGTACTCGTTCGCCTGCTGCATTGATCTACGGTACCAATTGTGCGGCTCTTACGAGAGGCTACCGAAATCAACTGGGGGTAAACACGTAC
>NZ_JBQVRO020000048.1:0-1753 GCF_052439115.2 Halorubrum sp. FL23 | reverse complement strand
GACAGAAGAACATCCGTTCAATTCTCCGATCACGCTTCATCAGCGATTCGACTCAACACCGTCTTGCTCAACAATCTCAGTACATCACAAAGCCGGTTAGTTGAGACGTCTGCTTGCAGAAGGTGTGTCTAAAACCCAGCAAGCAGACGATGAAATCCACGAAGACCAACTCCTTAACTTCCTCGTCAACGCTCTTGACGAGGAAGTTGCTCTCACGCTCGCTGAAAACGCCGAGCTCGATGCTGAAGACATCTACGAGGTCCTCGTCGGCGCGTGCGCCGACGGGACCTCAGTCTCAACGCTCTGTGAGAAAAGCGAAGATGCACCCCACGAAAACTCGGTTCTCTACCATCTCCGCACCAAATTCGACCTTGAGACGCTTGAGCAAGTCGGAAACGCGCTCCTTCAGAAGGACGTTCTCGACGTCCTTCCCCAGCAGGTGGAGGTCGTTTCAGACCTCCACCTGCGGCCCTACTACGGCGACGAAGATGGGACAGACGGCCTGTACCACTCACAAGCGAAGCGTGGAACGACTGCGTTCCACGCCTACGCCACACTCTACGCGCGTGTGAAGAACAAACGCTACACGCTGGCGGTGCGCCGTCTCGAAGACGGCGACACCGCCAGCAGTGTCCTCGCAGAGTTTCTCGGTATCCTCGACGGCCTTGACCTCGAGGTCAAGGCCGTCTTTCTTGACCGCGAATTCTACGACAGCAAGTGTTTGACGCTGCTTCAGGCACACAACCACGCCTACGTCATGCCGATCGTCCGCTGGGGACAGACGATCAAGCAAGAACTCTCGGAAGGCTGGAGTCGCGTGATTCAACACGACATGACGGCGAAACTCGACGGTCACAGCTGGACCGTCGAGTTTCCCGTCTACATCGACTGTACGTACCAAAACGGACGGTACGACGAACATGGAGTGGCGCGTCACGGCTACGCCGCTGACGCGCCGTTCATCGATTCACCACGAGACGCTCGATACCACTACGCGAAACGCTTTGGTATCGAGGCCAGCTACCGACTCTCCGAGCAAAGTATTGCGACGACTTCGACACAAAATCCGGTCGTACGGCTGCTGTACGTCGTGGTGAGCTTGTTGTTACAGAACGTCTGGCGGTATTTACACTGGGAATACGTGGCGACGCCCCGCCGTGGGGGGCGTCGCCTCTGGAAGTGGTCGTTCAAGGAGTTCATCAACATGATTCAACGGGCAGCGTGGACGGCCCTCGCGACGCGTCGGGCCGTCCCCGCAAACCGACCACCAGACGACCGGTTTACCCGCTAATCTCCGACCGGGCTAGCCTCCGCCAGAAGTGGCAACGCTGTCGCGTCGGCGGCAGCCGCCGCCGACAGCGACAGCTCTCCGTCGGTTCGTCGACGATCTTCTCGTCAAGACCACCCAGCACAACCGCTCCGCCACAGAACTCAGGCTTCAGAAACAGCTAGCTGAGGATGCTTTGTGAGGTACTGAATCTGCATAAACACCGCCCCGACGCGCCGCTAAACTACAACGGATGCTACTGGTGGAGAGATTGTCGTCGGGGATATGCGTCGCTTCGCCAAGCGGCCGGAGCTCTTCGCAGTCAGAGTAACGTCCGGTCATAGAGTAGTCTGGTCGCAACATGCTTCGTCTTCATTTTTATACTCACCGACAGAGATACTGATACACTCCGGGCGGATTGATCTCTTTCATCGCTGAGCGGATCTCACTCCGAAGTTCGTCAATTTCTCCAAAGTATTGATTACC
>NZ_JBQVRO020000047.1:0-2406 GCF_052439115.2 Halorubrum sp. FL23 | reverse complement strand
GTGGGAGAGACGCCTGTGTCGGTGGTTCTGCCGACCGTGTATATGTGCGATCCAGTTACCGCCTGAACTCATACGAACTGTGGTGTCAGTGCCGTATGACTGTGGCTTCGGTCTGTTAGTGCTCGTGGACTCAACACCTCGTTGCCTCGGTGCGTACATCCCGAGTCTATCGAACTCGTCTTCTACGAGTGACCTCATCGGTACTTCTTTTCCATGTGGGTTTCGAGCTTAGATGCGTTCAGCTCTTACCCCGTGTCGCGTGGCTACCCGGCATTGCGTTCTCACACAACCGGTACACCAGTGGCGACCAAACGTAGTTCCTCTCGTACTATACGTTCGTTCACGTCAAGTACCTTGACACCCCCAATAGATAGCAGCCGACCTGTCTCACGACGGTCTAAACCCAGCTCACGACCTCCTTTAATAGGCGAACAACCTCACCCTTGCCCGCTTCTGCACGGGCAGGATGGAGGGAACCGACATCGAGGTAGCAAGCCACCCGGTCGATATGTGCTCTTGCGGGTGACGACTCTGTTATCCCTAAGGTAGCTTTTCTGTCATCTACGGGCCCCATTCCGGAGCCTCGTAGGTTCGCTAGACCACGCTTTCGCGTCAGCGTCACTCGTTGGGAATGACACTGTCAGACCATCTTGTGCTCTTGCGCTCTTCGCCGGATTCCCGACCCGGCTGAGATGATCTTCGGGCGCGCTCGATATCTTTTCGAGCGCGTACCGCCCCAGTCAAACTGCCCGGCTACCGGTGTACTCCTCCCGGAGTGAGAGTCGCAGTCACCGACGGGTAGTATTTCAATGCTGTCTCGGTGGCCCGCTGGCGCGGGTACCTGTGTAATGACTCCTACCTATGCTGCACATCGGCGACCACGTCTCAGCGACAGCCTGCAGTAAAGCTCTATAGGGTCTTCGCTTCCCCTTGGGGGTCTCCAGACTCCGCACTGGAACGTACAGTTCACCGGGTCCAACGTTGGGACAGTGGCGCTCTCGTTTATCCATTCATGCAAGCCGCTACTGAAGCGGCAAGGTACTACGCTACCTTAAGAGGGTCATAGTTACCCCCGCCGTTGACGGGTCCTTCGTCCTCTTGTACGAGGTGTTCAGATACCCGCACTGGGCAGGATTCAGTGACCGTACGAGTCCTTGCGGATTTGCGGTCACCTGTGTTGTTATTAGACAGTCGGAGCGCCCGAGTCACTGCGACCTGCTCCGTCGAGAGCAGGCATCCCTTCTTCCGAAGGTACGGGACTAACTTGCCGAATTCCCTAACGTCGGTTCTCCCGACAGGCCTTGGCTTGCGCTGCCAGAGCACCTGTGTCGGATCTCGGTACGGACATCGTGCTCGTCTTTTCACGGGCCCTATGTACGGCTGACTTGCGCTATCTCGCGCTTCTCTCGCTTCGTGCCGTGACGGCTTCCACGAGGTTCCACGATTCGACCGGGCGAAGGCCCGGCTCAGCGTTCCACACGGCGTCGACTTTTACTGCACGATGGCACTGGAATCTTAACCAGTTTCCCGTTGATGCAGTCGAGTTACGGTGCATCTTAGGACCGGCTGACCCTCGGCTGAGTGGCAGTGCCGAGGAACCCTTGCTCATCAGGCCGTCGAGGTTCTCACCCGACTATCGCTGCTACTGTGACCAGGATTGTCGTTTCTGAACGGTCCACGCGAGCTCTCGCCCGAGCTTCCATCCGAACAGAACGCCAACCTACGCGGTTGCCCCTGTCAAGGGCACGGCCAGGTCTCGGTGGTAGATTTGAGCCCCGATCATTTTGGGCGCCTCAAACCTCGGCCGGTAAGCTGTTACGCTTTTCTTAGAGGGTAGCTGCTTCTAAGCTCACCTCCCGGCTGTTTAGGGCTTGAGACCACCTTCGAATCGCACTTAATCTACACTTTGGGACCTTAACCCGGCTCTGGGTTGTTCCCCTCACGGTGCACAGGCTTACCCCGCACACCGGACTCCCTTCGTCTACAGCGCCTGCGGGTTTGGAGTTCGACAGGATGGCCGACTCCTCTCGGAGGCGGGTCATCCAATCGGTAGCTCTACCCCGCGGGCTACCTCGGAAGAGGTCATGCTTCGACATGTTTCGGTTGGAACCAGCTGTTGCCAGGCTCGATGGGCCTTTCACCCCTATGCGCAGATCACGAGAGGATATTGTAGAATACCAACTCTAACGGGCCTCCACGTGGCTTTCGCCACGCTTCACCCTGCCTGCGTATAGATCGCCTGGTTTCGGGTCGCACCCAATTGACTCCCCGCGCTTGAACACGGTGGCCCTCGCAATGCTGCGGCCGTATCGGTTTCCCTGCGCCTTCCCCGGTTCACGGGTTAGACTCGCCAATCAAGTGCACTCCCTGGGTCGTTTTTCAAAACGCACGACACGACGCCGGCTC
>NZ_JBQVRO020000046.1:0-2476 GCF_052439115.2 Halorubrum sp. FL23 | reverse complement strand
CTGGAGTTGCGAACGACAGAATCTATGCACGGGATTGGATCGAGCCCGTTCCCAGAGAACCACTCGCGAAGGCCACGTGAGCGGGTCGGGGTCAGCGACCCCGACTCGCGATACAATGAGAAGATCCGATCATAAACCCTACAGTTCGGAGAGACGGCCAGTGTCCGCAAACCACTCTGTACGGTCGTCGACAGCCCATTGTATGGCTGTTTGCACAGAGATCTCGTCTTTATCGTACTGATTCAGCTTGCGCCAGGTTTCTGTCCGATGATCGAACACGAGGACGGTGAATGAGTCCTCGTGTTCGAGGACGAAGCCACGGACTTCCTGTTCACCCGGGAACGACATTGCACCGACCACTGCATCGCTCTCACCGATTTCTTTGATGTTGGCTTCCGTGAGCGGTTGCTTCGGGAGTGACTCCATGACTGGGGGATCGTCTTCCATACCTGTACTCCTGCTCGTCTTCGCTTAATCTTCCCGTTCTGTGAGACGATCTGTCCACAGAGATGGTCCACGACGACTCAAATGGGGTCGGAGCTGCCAAGGGCAGCGCCGACCCACAGACAGATGACAGACTTGCAGATGTTGATCCCTTGTCTGGTGGGTGGGGGATACTGACACAGCAAGCGGATGAAATTCTCGATGAGACAACGACAGCGGTCGAGGTGGTCGGCCACCTCGACCTCACGACGTATGCACGAGACGACCCCTACCCAGAGTGGCACGACGCCAAACCGTTCGAACCGATGCTTCGGGCAATATTATTGGCAGAACTCACCGACGCGTCCGATGCCGCCGTGCATCGGACGCTCGAAACGGATCCAGACACGGCCGCAATACTTGGGTTTGACCCAGAAGATGTTCCAGACCAAAGTACTCTCTCGCGAGCACGAAACAACCGATTCGCGGAGATAGAACGGACGATCGAGGTGAGTTGTCGCCAGATTCGGACGCTTGCTGCTCGTCGCGGCAGTCCGATTGGAGCGCCCAACCAGGACAGCGCTTCGACGGAGCCAACTGGCTCCTCGAAGCGCACGGTCAACCGGCTGATCCGTGGCAAGACCCGCGAAGTGCTGGATGAACTCACCACGGTCGTGTTCCCGGCGTTCGACTTTGACCGCTCCGAGGACGCGATCTACGCCGACAAGGAGTTACTCCTCTTGGAGACCCTCCTCGGGGTTACAGGCACCGCCGCCAACGGCGGTGCCGAAACCTACGGCGATTACGTCAATCCAGACCCGGACCTCGACGACCCGTTCTTCGCGGACGGTCCGACCGGTGAAACGCTGCTGGAGGCGATCAAAACCCTGGACATCGAAGAAATCACGGAGATGATCAACCGGGGCGCGGCCCGCGTCTTGACGCGGGCCAAGCCCTACGTCGAGTTCGAACAGCCAGCGATGCTCGCAATCGACATGACCTACATCGCGTACTACGGCGAGCGGGAGGAACTCGTGCGGGTCCAAGGAGCGCCCGAAGACAAGTCCTACGACTGGTGTCACAAGGTTGCGACAGCGAGCATCGTCGGCGACAACGTCCTGTTCACGGCGGCGATGCTGCCGATCGGTGATGCCGACGATCACGACCCGGACGCGTACGCTGGCGAGGAGAGATCCTATCGAGTCGGCGGCGTCGTCCGCCGACTCGTCGACATCGTCGAAGCGCGGGCAAACCTGCGTATCCGTCGGGTGTTCGCCGATAGAGAGTTTCACGCCACAGACGTCGTTGCCGCGCTCGAAGAACGGGACCTGTTCTACGTGATCCCAGCCGCGCGCGATGACCGCATCAAGCGGTTCATCGCGCGCATGAACGAGGACGTGGACGGTCAGAAGCAGGTGACGGTCCGAGACGAGTACGGGATCTACGGGCCAGTCAAAGACAGCGGTGGCGTCAGAAAGCGAGCCGAAACGACGCTTGTCGCCCTCCCGCCGGACGAGGATCGTGACCAGACCCAGGTGTTCCTGACGAATCTCGACGTGAACGACGAGATTCGTCTGGACCGTCGGTCGACGCGTCGCCGGATCAAACGCTACACTCGCCGTGGCGGAATAGAGAATGCCTATGGCGGGATCAAGCAGTTCGCCCCGTGGACGACCTCCCGAGAGTACGGGGTGCGGTTGTTCCACTTCGGGTTCGCGATGCTGCTGTACGACATGTGGTTGCTGGTCGATCTCCTCGTTCAACGATCGCTCGGTATCGTCGAGTTCCGCACGAAACCGCGGGTGATCGCCCCGCGGTTTCGTGGCTTCCTTCGACGGAGGCTGGTCACATTGATATAGAGTTCGTTCCGTGCTCGCCCCTTCCGAGAGGCATCGCTGTCCCGACAGCTGAAATTCCGGCTCGAACCGCGACCAGCTGGCCACTCACTCCGGTGAGTGACCGCTGAGCGTAGGTCACTCGGTTCTTGATCCGCTAGTCACGCCGCGTTCAGCCGCCGACCCGTGCATAGGATTGATGGTATTCGCAACTCCAC
>NZ_JBQVRO020000045.1:0-4017 GCF_052439115.2 Halorubrum sp. FL23 | reverse complement strand
GCTTTGACTTCGCATCGTCGACCCGATCGGTGTACTGATCGTAGAGTGTGGCCGGATCAATCTCTTCATCCTCTGTGAGTATCTCGTAGAGCACACGCTGGTCATCGGTGAGCTTGCCGATAGTCTTCTGCTGAATTTCCGATTTCGTTTCCGAAACAGAATCTTCAATGACTGAGTGCGGAATCGCGTCGAGATTATTGTAGCTAGCAGTCTGAGCGGCATTACGAAGGATACCGATAGCTTTGCGTGCATCGCCTGCGGCCTTATCCGCGATCAACTCCATCCCCTCTTGATCAAGAGTGCCGTCGACGAGCCCCCAGTGAACACGATCTTCGAGGATGGCGGTTAATCCGGCGAGATTGTAGCGTCCGAAGCGAATTCGAACACTGCTACTAAGACGGCTGTTGAGTCGGTCATCTAGGTGTGCAAAGACGTCTTCCTCACGGTTCGCAATGAGAATCATCGCAAGGTTTGGAATCCGATACAGATCGTATAGCAGGCTCTTATCCTCGAGTTGGTCAACCTCATCTAGGATAACAATATAGGGATCATCAACATTCCTGCGGAGCCGCTCGAGGAGTTCGTCTTTGGGGGTTGACTTCCGATGAATATCGACTGTACTGCCAATCCCATCGAGAATCCGGTAAAGCGTCTTGAAGCGGGTATAGTCCTCCCAGCAGTTAACGTACTGATGAGTAAGATCAAACGCGTTCTCGCGTAGCCGTTCGACCGTGTACTGAGCGATGCAGGTCTTTCCCGTACCTGACGGGCCGTAGAGAAACGATGTCTCAGCATGGTTACCGTCCATCACCGGCCGTAGCGTGTCTGAGAGGTGGCCGACTTCAGCGGAGCGGTGCTTCACCTCTTGAGGAATGAATTCGGGTTGTAACACCCGTGCATCCAGTATCATATGCCCGGAATGCGGCTGGAGAATATTAAACGGAAGTGTGTAATTTCCGAATTTCCGGCTCTGGTGGAGTCCTCAGTAGGTACTATGTGTTACTCCCGTTCCGGTCAATACAGACGAACCAATTATTGAATCTACGCTGGTTAGGGGCGCTAATTCGAAGAAGTCTCAACGTCATATTCATATCCAAGTTTCTCACGTAGCTGATGGAACACATCTAATATCTGTTCTCTGTCTTCACCAGTAGGAATCTTGATTCGTGCTGGCGGAGTAGCACTCTCCGAACCCAGAATTCGCCAAACTGTTCGACGAAGTAACGACTCCTCGGACACCGGCTTCCAATCAAGGCGTAGAAGATTCTCAGGAAACAGTGCGGTCACCTGCCCTAGCCGTTCCAACTCATATGACGCGCTCTGCTCTCCATCGGAGCAATACAGAGAGTTGGCTCTGTTGAAATCCTCAGTAGGTGATATATTCTGCCCCGGTTGCGGTCAATACAGGATATATTCATACTTGTTAGGCCTCTTCGTCTGATTCCCAGAATATTATGGAGAGAAAGCCACCGAGCATAATCAGAGTACCAACTACTTCAAGCGAAAATGGATATTGATCGATGCTGACAAGCTGACTAACAAATAACGCGATGGCCGCTCCTATAATGGCGATGATGGTGCCAACCTTCCGGCTAATTGGCCAGTCATTTTTCCGTGACTGATACACCGCAAGTGCGCAACCACCAGCAAAGATAGCGAGAGGGACAGTAATTGTCCAATTCATATTAGGACAGTTGTTGCTATTTACAAAATGATTCCGGTGGTACATTCGCACTCTTCAGCAATCGGCTTTTTTAGACAATAATGCGTCTGAAGAATATTATTTCAACAGAGCCAATTCGAACTATAGTGGACGGTCTACCCCCAAAACGTATAAATCAATCAACCAAATTCAAACATAGGACTATGGCAGTATCAAGCAAAATCACCCAGTGGTTGTTTGAGGAAAATATATCGGTTGCGACAATGCTTGGGTTCCTCTCTATTCCCTTCACGGTAGCTTTATCCTTGGAGACTGGCCCATCCTACTACGATTTCACTATAGTGTCATTCGCTGCGTTACTCGCGGGGCTGTACTACAGCAACCGATCCACCGCTACCAAGCGTGCTGGTTTGAGGACTGGCATCATCGGTGGCCTTCCCGCCGCTTGGAACTCCGTCGGTACCATCACTTCTGGGTGGGCGATATCGCCCGGCTACGCAGCTCTCGGAGTCGCGTTCTCGTTGCTCTGGCTCTGCTTCGCCCTCGCGGTCTGTGGCTTCGTCGGTGTCATCAGTGCAGCAATTGGTAGCGTCATTGGCCGCATCCCCCCGTTTCGTCGCATTGGCCCACAGACGGTCTGACCCGACGAGATCATCACTTGGCAATGTGGTGAGGAGTTACTGTCAGTACAGAGCACATACGTTTTATCCGTTCTGATGTCAATCATTCACCATGGTGGGTGTTGCCAACGCTCAGTTGTTCTTGCTACTCTCCGTTCTCTCAATGACACTGGTCGCGGCCTACGAACTGTATAAGGGTCCAAATTGGGGATACTTCTTCGGTGGACTATTATCGTATATGGCTGTATTGCCGCTGGTCATCACGAACGCCTTCGACTTCTCGGCCAGCATCGAGCAGACCCTATTCAGGGCAGGCATCGTTAGCGCATTCCTCGGTGTAGCGATCGTTCTCAGAACCAAGTATTCGTCACGAGACCATGACCTCTTTAGTCCCGACAGGTAACGCAGACCGTTAGCTCAGGCTCAACACGCAGTCATCAGCGAACAGCTGTTTCAGACGAAAACGCCTCTACAGAAAGTATCTCAACAGAATCTCTCAAACAGTAGCCTACACCGAATCAACTGTTTCGGAAATCACCCTCTCGACATTTTGTGTGTTTGGTACTAGGCGTCTCTTATGGGCAATCTCACCCCGATCGCATTCGACATTGAAACCAGTGGGCTCGGCGACGATGCTGTGATTACAGTCGCTGGACTCGCACACGAAGTTGGAGAGGTGCTTATCCTCAATACTGCTGGTCGACCCGCTAATGGCACCGAACTGCTCTGTTGAATCCGATGACGGCGTGGGGATCACTGTTTGAGAGCCTGTTCGAGGTTGTAGACTGCGGCGGTCAACACGAGTTCGCGGAACTCGCGGTACCAAGCGCGAGGATGGACAGCGGGGCCGAACCGACGCTTGATGGCCGAAAAGGCGGTCTCGGCCATCCAGCGCTGGCCGTATAATTCGCTGTCCAACCGAGCGTTGTGCGCGTGATCGTACGCAGCGAACAGCCGGTGACGCAGCAACGGCCGGACGCCCTCTGAACGGAGGGCGTCCCGGAGAGATTGGTCGTCATAGCCTTTGTCGCCGGCGAGACTCTCGATTTTCTCGGAGTTACGAAGAGCGACTCGACGGCCAGTTTGTGTGTCGTGCGGCCAGTGTGCCGAGCAGTGAATGTCGAGGATGGCACACGAACCTGTATCGACGAGTGCCGTCGTTTTGAGCGTGCGTATGTGGCGATCCGAGCGATGTTGGTAGTGTCTCGATGCCGTTTCGCGGTCGAAGAACGTGGCATCGATGGCTCCGTGCGAGCCCGGATCGCAGATGGTTACGGACTCACGAAGGAAGCTGCGCCACACAGACATGGGCACCCTCTCAAATGACCGGTACAGCGTTGAGGGTGCAGGAAATGCCGTTCGAGCGAGCTGTAACAGACCACGAACGCGATCCATCTCACTCGCCCAGTCAACAATCTCGCGGTACGTCGCGTCCATGTGAATCCGCAAAAAGTGGAGCGAGACATGCTTCCAGCCGGGAAATCCGTTGCCAGTCGGATCACTCACCGCCGTTGGACTGGCGGCACAGCGCTTTTGAGCCAGCGACACGGCTTGCTTAACGAAGCGGAAGAGGAGTTTAGGCACATTCGACTCTTCCGCTTCGCTACTGCCTTCAGAGCGACGCTATCCTGTCGCCTTCTGCGGATTCAACAGAGCACTGTTGAGGATTTCAGCAGAGCTAGCGACCCGTAAAACACTGAAATCAAATGCCGTCTGCCGATCCCCCAGAGTTCT
>NZ_JBQVRO020000044.1:0-4040 GCF_052439115.2 Halorubrum sp. FL23 | reverse complement strand
TCGGGAATCTTGTTCCCGTCCTTGGACATACTCAAACGATGAGCTTCTGTGTCTCAAAACTTTCGACGTTGAGTATAAATGATTGCTCTTACGCCAATTCCACTACAGACACGCAAATCAACAAAAGGAGCGTCGTTAGACAGCTAGTCCGTCCAGCGCGTCTCGGTGAGTTCGGACGGTTACGGTTGAAACGTTCGCGACCTCTGCGACGTCCGACTGTGAGAGCAACTGGCCCTGTTCGCACCCCGCTTTGTACAGGCAGGCCGCGGCGAACCCTGACGGGCAGACACCCGTAGTGACTCCCGTTGATTCAGAATCCTCCGCCAACCTCCGTGCTCGTTGCCGAATCTGATCTGGGACATCGAGTTCCGAGGCCAAACGCGGGACGAACGCACTGGGCGTCACAGGCTTGGCCGGGAGGCCGAGTTCCGTATTCAGCGTCTTGTACGCGTTCGTCACGCGCGACTGCTCAACGCGCG
This sequence comes from Halorubrum sp. FL23, assembly GCF_052439115.2. Classification (NCBI taxonomy): domain Archaea; kingdom Methanobacteriati; phylum Methanobacteriota; class Halobacteria; order Halobacteriales; family Haloferacaceae; genus Halorubrum; species Halorubrum sp. FL23. Next base: position 3,561 of record NZ_JBQVRO020000044.1, on the reverse strand, counting down.
CCGGATCGGTAACGTCATCGAGGGTTCGTGAGAGCCCGTCGCACCGACAGGCCCCGTAGACGCTGGCCGCGGCGATGGCCTCGATGGACCTGCCACGAAGCAGATCCTCGTTCTGGGCGCTCCGGAAGAGTTGACACGCCTGGTCGCGGACCGAACCGGAGACCTCGAGGGCACTCGCTAACCGACGCACCTCGCCCAGCCCGTGTGCGAGATTCCGTTCCGCCTTTGACCGCCAGCGCCCACGGGTCTGCTCACGGCGCATCCGTGCGAGTCGCCGTCGCTTCTTTCCAGAGATCTCGTTCCCCTTGGCATCGGTGCCGCGACCGATTTCCGTCGACAGGCCGCGATCGTGGCGAGCCGCAGTAAGTGGGGCGCCCGTTCGTTCACACTCCTCGTCGTCGTACGGCCGCCACTCCGGCCCGTGATCGATACGCTGTTCGTCGATGACCAGGCCACAGTCCTCGCAGATCGTTTCGGCCGCGTTCGTCGTGATTCGACCGTCGCACTCGGGACATTGGTTCGCACTCGATTCCGTTCGGACGTCTTCGTCGAATCCGCTTTCGTAGATGTCTCTGGTTGCCATCGTTCTCACCGTGATTCAGGGAACCCGCCAGTACAGTGAGCCCCTCACCCGTTGAGGGGACGAAAGACTCTGTGTAGGGCTGGTGAACTTACTGAGGGGGTTTGGCGTGGTTGAATTACGGCGTTTTAGTTCTCAACAACGTAATGAAGGTCCTTTGAGTACCGAGCTCAGATTTCTATCCATTCATTCTCGGAAAGAAGAGAACGGACGTGAGAGAATCGGGTCTGCTACCCTCTGAGAGAGGACAGTTGGTACGAACACTCTCGGCTTGCCCGAGCGAAACATTCATAACTAGGGGGGATATCCATAATTATAGATGCAGTCCACCACCGCGCACCGACACTCGTCCGTCGGTAGCGGTGTCTCCGCGGTCGCTATTATTGGGGCGTTCTAGCCCCACCACATCCCACCCTCAACGCTCGGCCCAGTTCGTACCGTTTCGTAAACGGACGGTGTCGCAGTTTTCGCGACCCCATAAACTGCAGTCTACCCACGACTAACGACCACAGCATGTCAGAACGAAGTGCAGTCACGGAGGGAGCGACCGAAGAACGTACAGTCACCAGCGGTGCCGACGCCGTCGTAGCGGCGCTCGAAACCGCGGGCGTCGAACATGTGTTTGGCGTCCAGGGCGGGGCGATCATGCCCGTCTATGACGCCTTCTACGACGCGGCGTTGACCCACGTGACGATGGCCCACGAACAGGCTGCGGCCCACGCTGCCGACGCGTACGGCGTCGTTTCCGGCGACCCTGGGGTCTGCATGGCGACCTCGGGACCCGGCGCGACCAACCTCGTCACCGGACTTGCGGACGCAGACATGGATTCGGACCCCGTGCTTGCGCTAACGGGACAGGTTCCGTCGAACGTCGTCGGCAACGACGCATTCCAGGAAACGGACACGACCGGCATCACCCGACCAGTCACGAAGGCCAACTTTTTCGCCGACGACGCCGACGCTGTCGGCGACACGGTCGGCGAGGCGTTCACCCTCGCTCGCGACGGCCGACCGGGGCCGACGGTCGTGGACCTCCCGAAAGACATCACCCTCAATGACACCGACCGGGCGCCCGACCAACCGGAACACTCCGAGAACTTCGAGGTGCCCGGCGCCGCCGACGACGAAGCGGTCACGGCGGCCGCGGAGGCACTCGCGAACGCCGACTGCCCTGTCATCCTCTCCGGCGGTGGCGTGGTCAAAGGCGAGGCCTGGGACGAAATCCGGTCCTTTGCCGTGGAGTACGGCGTCCCCGTCGTGACGACGATGCCTGGTCTCGGATCGTTCCCGGAAGACCACACTCTCGCGATGGAAGTCGCGGGGATGCACGGCACCGGCTACGCCAACATGGCACTCCAGCACAGCGACGTCATGTTGGCGGTGGGCACCCGTTTCGACGACCGGTTGACCGGTGGCGTCGAGACGTTCGCGCCGGAGGCCGACATCGTCCACGTGGACATCGACCCCGCGGAGATATCCAAGAATGTCCGCGCGACCCACCCGCTGGTCGGCGACGCGGCGACGGTACTTGACCAGTTGCACGATGCGATGCCTCGGGCACCCGACGCCAGCGAATGGCGCGAGCAGTGCCAGACGTGGAAATCTGAGTACTCGATGGATTACGAGATGCCCGCTAACGAACCGCTCAAACCACAGTTCGTCGTTGAGGCTGTGGACAAGCTGACACCGGACGACACTGTCGTCACCACGGGCGTCGGCCAACACCAGATGTGGGCGTTCCAGTATTGGACCTTCACCGAGCCGCGGACATGGGTGTCCTCGCATGGCCTCGGAACGATGGGGTACGGTCTACCTGCGGCGATCGGCGCCCGATTTGCCGCCGCCGACAAGCCAGTCGTCTGCTTCGAAGGCGACGGCTCGTTTCTGATGACCCTGCAGGAACTCGCTGTCGCGGTCCGCGAACATCTCGACATCACGGTTATCGTCCTCAACAACGAGTACGTCGGGATGGTCAGGCAGTGGCAGGACGCCTTCTTCGAGGGCCGACATGTGGCTTCGGAATACTCGTGGGTTCCCGACTTGGCGACACTAGCGGGGGCGTTCGGTGCCCGCGGATTCCGCCTCGACGACTACGACGAGACCGAAGCGACGCTCCAGTCTGCCCTCGATTACGACGGACCCTCGGTCGTGGACGCCCACGTCGATTCCGAAGAAGACGTCTACCCGATGGTTCCCAGCGGCGGCGACAACGCGAAGTTCGCGATGAACGAGGACCAACTGGAGGAACTATGAGCGGCGGACTGGACGGCCCCGGCCCTCACGAACGAGCTCAGCCGACAGGTCGTCGGACGAGGCCGGGAACCGACGAAAACGAGGAGACAGGATACACCGACCAGCGAGTGGTGCTGTCAGCGCTCGTCGAGAACGAACCCGGTGTGTTGGCCGACGTGACTGGGCTATTCTCCCAACGACACATTAACATCGAGCGCATCGTGAGTGAATCGTTGGGGGACGACGTACACTCCCACATTACGTTCGTCGTTGAGCCACCGCACCCCGGCGTCGAGCAGGTGTCGAATCAGATTAAAAAACTCCGTCACGTCGTGACCGTTGAGCAACTCCCTCTCGACGTCGCGGACCGACTCACCGCCAACGTGAACGAGTCGTAGGGCCGTCCTGTTTGCACAGATGCCTGTCAGGATTGCCGATGCGGAGAGATATACGGCGATCACGAGGAACACGAAGATGACGAAAACACCTGCGACAACTAGAACACCGAATTCGAATGGACGCTCGACTTCGACGGCGCCCAATGGCTTGAATGCCCGAGATTCGATACTTAGTACTTGACTGCGGTGAATCCTAACTCGGTCAAGCTGGTATTCCACTTCTCCGGATTCCAGATTACACCACACTCTTTGCACTCAAACTTCTCCTCTCGAATATACTCAACGTCGAAAGTTTTGAGACACAGAAGCTCATCGTTTGAGTATGTCCAAGGACGGGAACAAGATTCCCGA
>NZ_JBQVRO020000043.1:0-4542 GCF_052439115.2 Halorubrum sp. FL23 | reverse complement strand
TCAACGAGAAGATTCACTGCACTACCTCAGTTGAGGCCACTGGAGGTGAAGTCTAAACGGTTCTGAGACGCGACCAACGGATCAGCAACTAAAACACCGGTTGTTGTTGAAGATCCACCTTCGTAATTAATGGCAATATTCCGATGGTGGGCATTTATTTTAACGTATTTTCTATCGTGGTCTTCAGCATCCTCGTTTACTTCACCGACGCTCACCTCTGTTGGAGATTTAAATTCGACATCGCTAGCAACAACCACTCCAAAGTCAAATTCATCTGTCTCAACTACATTCGATGGTGAGAAGCCTTCTACACTCGCGTGTCCCTCTTTTGGGTCCTCATTTGTGAAGACAACAAACGATTCATTAGCTGAAGTTAGTACAAATGCGTGAGATGAACTCTCCACATTTGTTTCATCTCGAATAACCTCTGGAATTTCACCCCGAACATCATCGATATCACCCTGTATTGATTCAGGGGCAGTAAACGCTGCACCCTCTGTAGTCACTTGCTCAGGAGTAACATCAATTGTTACTGCTTGGGTAGTTCTATCAATAGTCGCAGATTGTTCGGTTACTGCTCCTTCACGAGTCAGTTCACCTGTAACATCGAAATAGAGTTCCTTGGAACCGGCCTGCTGAAACGAATGGGACACGGAGACATCAGCGGTATCTCCATCCTCAATACTGACTTTTTGTGTCCCCACTTGGCGATCGTCAGCATAAGCTACGAATTCAAGTTGTGCAGACCAATCAGCTGGGAGAGAAGGTATTGCTGCGCTAGACGTTATTTCGATTTTATCACCAAGTTCTACTTCAGATGGTACAGATATATCACCAATTTCTAGATTGGAGGAATCAATGCCATCCTGAGCTACCACAGGAGAGGTCAACGTCACTGATGCTGTTACCAGTATCAGTATAGCAAGGAGAATGACGCTACTTTTTGATAAGCTCATTATCAACTGTTCAATATCTAACTCATATATATTCTCTGATGGGAATATCAGAATGGAGAATCTGATGTTGCTGAACTCTGCAACGAAACGGTTATTTCCTGTATTATATATACATACTCTCGAATAGTTTTGTTAAAATACTCTAAAAATGCTATATACTTGTTCCATTTTGTACATTATAACGATCAGTTGTTTCAGGGAAGACCGTGTTTAAAAAGATTTCCAGCATCTTCAGGTCTGATTTCATCTCGATAGCGGGGTCTTCATTTCGAAGGCGGTGTACGTCGAGCTACCCCTGCTAGTTTGAGGTTCCGATTTTGGTACTGAAATCGGAAGCTCAAATGGCTAAGCGGCGCAATTAGCGCTACGAGCTACTTAAATAGATGAGCGAATCGGCGGATTCGGAAACTCAAAGCGAGCAACCCGTGTCTGGCTTACGCCCGAGCAGGTGGTTTCACACAGTCGAAATAGCATTACTGTGTCTTAGCAACGATTGAGACTGTGGCATCCCCTCTGGGAAGATTGGGTTTCGGGAGCGGTGAGGGGTCGCCGCCCCCTACCCAGTAATGAGATGGCCCGTAGCGTCGCTCGGCCCGCTGTGGTGAACGTCCGGCGGGTTTGTGTTCAGTGTTGGACTTCTCCCCAACGCTTATAGCGTTGGCCGGTGTCCCAACAGATGAGAGATGGCCCGGAAACCGCTGTTCCAGTACACCCACATCGAGGCCGGTCTCGTCGAGAACGTCGTGCTTCGGCCGACCGACGACACCGAGACGTACCCCTCGGGCTGGAAGTACACGCTCCATCTGGGCACTCTCGACGACCTCACGCTCGTCCGATACGACAACTCCCACGAGGACACGAAGGGCCACGAACACCACACCGCAGCCGGTGACCTCGACGACGTCGAGTTCCCCGGAATGGAGGACCGGCTTGTCGAGTTCTGGGCGAGCGCGGACGAGTACTGGGACGCCGTCGGCGGCGATCCGCCCCGGCCGCACTGATCGAACACCACCCGACACACCCCGACCATGACCACACTCCACATCACCGTCGACGACCGAGAACAGCTCCGTCAGGACGCGCTCCAGTTCGTCCAAGACGTCGAGGCCGACAATCTCGACGATCAGGATGGAACAGCAACGCTCCAGTTCGGCACCTACGACGACTTCGTCGACAGTCTCACGCCGCTGCGCCTCGAGCTCATTCGGGCGATCGCGGAAGAGGTGCCCGAGAGCATGCGCGAGGCAGCGCGTCTCGTCGAGCGTGACGTGTCCGACGTCCACTCGGACCTGAAGCAGCTGGAAGTACTGGGCATCCTCACGCTCGAAGAGGGCGGGCCCAGCGGTGCGATTCAACCCGTCGTTCCGTTCGACCGCATCGAGGTCCACATCGACTACCCGCTCATCGATAGCGGCGACGCCGATGGTACACCCGCGAGCGCGTAGTTACCACCCACCGCTTTCGGAGTGTTGTAAGGTTCTCTCAGAGTAGGCTGTACTGAGCGATCCGGCCTACTCGAATTGGGAGATGATTCCGCGTGAGATACACGCTCTGTATTCAGCACGGCGTCAGCGAACAATCAGCGACCACGGATTTCAATAAAGCCGTCTCTGGATGTGTTAGAATCCGGTATTCGACTACAAATCACGGTCTGGAAATCTAAACTGCTCGCATTGAGACGTGGTTTCACACGGTTGTCCGTAGGCTCGGCTCGTAAAGGCTATATCTCAGCCATCTGCTCACGCTCTACGTACCACTCGCGACGGTCGAGAACGTTCTGTACCGTCGCCACCGGGACATCGACTTCGTCCGCGATCTCCCGGCGGCTCTTCCCGGCGTTGTCAAGTTGGAAAATTTCCGTCACCGTGTCGAACTCTTCACCGGGTACCTGGTAGTGGCCGTTCGCGTCGTAGGTCATCCCAAACCGCGGTCGACCGTGGTCGTACCCCTGCTCTTTGCGCCGCTCGATCGCGCGGCGAGACTTTTCGATCTCCTCCTCTTTGGTGTCGCGTTCGATTCGTCTTTTGAGATCGAAGGTGAGATCGTCTTCGTTGACCTCACCGACGTAGACGATTTCGGTGTTACCTTGTCCGGCGGCGTATTGAATCACGCGTAGGTACTCGTCACGGCAGACTCGACGATCGTCGAGTGCGACCAAGTAGTTGAATCGACCAGACCGCAGCTCGTCGATGCGCTCGGTGACGCGCTCGTTCTGGTCGAGTAGGCCCGACTCGTCATCGCGGGTCATCGTCGAAAAACCAGTGTGGACCCCGAGATCAAGCCTCTCCACCTCGTCGGCCAACTCGGCAGCGAGACCTGGCACGACCTCCCGCTGTTCTTCGAGGCCGACGTCGCCATCATGTCCCTTCGACTTTCGGATCCATGCGAGGGCTCTACTCATCGACCACGGTCACCTCTAACGAACTTCCAGACTTGACCTTCCACTCAAGCCGTTTCCCATTGAGTTCCATCGCCTCCGCGAGCCCCTTCGGCACCGTCACTTTGTACTGCCCGTTCGCCCCCTGACTGACTCGCGTTTTCGCCATCTCTGTATAGGTCTATAGTTAGGCCTAGACTTAGTTCTAATGTAGGTGTTCAGAAAACCCCCGTTTCCTGAACACCTTGCCCTGTACACAATCCGCTCCTGTGTAGAAGATTGTTGATGGCTTGCCTTCTTGCTGTTTGAAAAATTTGTATTCGGTTTGAGAATGGTCTTATAAACCTATTTTTTGAAGAGTTAGCACTCATTTCGAATTCGACTGATCTGTATCAACGATCTCCGTCAGAAGAGCGTAGGTTGAGTACTTGTGAGAGTCTGGTATTCTCTCAAAAGGGGACATCTCTGTAATGTGTTAGGGTGTCATAGAAGAGTTGCCACGACATTTATTTCGTGAATTTACAGCCGAATCAGCTGATAGAACGCGCTTGCTTACTTACCACCCGATTCTCTGTAGACGTAGATGGAATCAATGCATAGGTAGATTATGACTCCCTCAGAAACGATTATGCTTCTGACCCGAGCGTGGGCGTTCGGTCAATGCGATTGTTCATCCATTCACCAATGAATCCACCAATTACTCCAATTACCATCATGACAACCGTCATAATACCTAAGGTGGCCACACCTGCTCCAACTGAGGAGATAGCCATCAGCCAAGAGTCTCCGACAGCATCCACGAGGATTGAATGTCCCCACCAGTCAACGACTGTTACTCCACTCTGCCAGAGGATAATCGGGATACCCCCAGTTAGCCCGGTTACTACGCCTGCATGGGTTCCTTTGATTGGCTGTGACTGGTATAGATACCCTGAAATTATGGATGCAATAAACAATGGCGTTGCTGAAACCGGGTCAGGCGTGAGTACCCAATTAATCCCGAAAGTAAATGGAATCGAGGCGATTCCGAGGAGGACCGCTGTGCGAAACTGTCCGTAATTTATGTTCTTACGGAATCTGCTGAGCGGGGTCATATCTGTTCATTCACGTTTTCATTCTGTATATAAATCTGGTACGTGTTTACCCCCAGTTGATTTCGGTAGCCTCTCGTAAGAGCCGCACAATTGGTACCGTAGATCAATGCAGCAG
>NZ_JBQVRO020000042.1:0-5080 GCF_052439115.2 Halorubrum sp. FL23 | reverse complement strand
TTCCTCTGACGTATCAACTGCTACTTCGTTGCGTCGAGTGTTGGCTTGGTTCTAAATGATCTTGCGACGCGACCAATAATTCATCTGTCCTGTGAGTCTATCAGCGACTATTCCGGCTCATCGCAAACGACACCAATCTGGAGAGCCTGTCGAATATGGAAATTCTTCTCTTCGCGAGTATCGACTTCTAGAGCCTTCTCAAGATGGAATTGATACCCCTCAGATCGCTGTGTCATATGCTTATATGGCACAGGAGATAGAATAACTCTCGGTTGTATTTATCAAAATAGATAAGAAACATGTGCATGGTATACAAACGCATTTTACCGGCTGATTCAAGATGTGGATAGAGAAAAGAAGGCCCTTCATCTGCTGACTGCATTCTCTGTATTGACCGCAACCGGGTCAGAATATATCACTTGCTGAGGATTTCAACAGAGCCAACAGAGCCGAAAATCTCTATAAACGCCGGCTTTATATATGAGAGTTCGAATTTCTTTCATGTATGGCTGATTTCCACTACGGCGAATCCGCGCCCGAATTCGTGCCCGATCTGCCCCGAGGCTTTCGCGATGGTGAAGGCGAAGTTGTAAGGGAGGTCGGATGTCTCCAAGAAGTAGATCACGAACGGTACTGGAATTGTATCCAGCTCATCAAAATGGAAGACGGAACCGAGGAAATTCGTGCCGGCTACTACTCGGAATCTGGCGGTTGGGCAAACAAACCGCTGATGCTCCCACCACACGCTTTCAGCGATCTCATGGACTTCGCCGACGGCAAAGTCTACTAACACGGGCACACCCCCCACAAGTAGCACCCTCTCTGGTTCTATAGGTTCTAGCCCCGAAAATGATTGAAAGATGATGGATATGCCCCCGTTCCTTCGAGAGGTACCGAACGAGGCAACCAGCAACGAACAGGCCACCCGCGAGAAACGTTGAGTCCTACGACAGGGTACTCTGTCGACTGAATGTATCCACGTCTTGCACGATCCCGTCAAAGTCCTCGACGTGCTCGAATCCTTCCAGTAGCGAATCGAGGTTCACGCGTAGTTCTGAGAGGTAGTAATCCCCGCCCTGCACGCCGCCCTTCCGCTTGTGGGTCATCGCCAGATTGTATGTATCGAGGTTCGTGAGCTTGTCACGAATACTCCGCGACGTGAGTTGGTTCGTCCCGATCGCGTCAGCGACGCGTTTGTACTCCGAATAGACCTCTTTCGTCCGTGCCGGCGTGTCTCCACGGGATTCGAGTATCGCCAGCGCCATCAAGAGCGCCTGATCGTTGATCGTCAAGTCCTTGAGCTTGTTGACGATATTCACTTCCTCCAGTTCGTCTCGGGCGTTGTCGAGGTGCGCCTCGGTAACGATATCGCTCCCCTCAACGCAAGCAATATCCCCGGCTTCATGCAGGAGTCGAATAGCCTGTCTCGCAGAGCCAGTATCTTTTGCTGTCCACGCGGCAGCCAGCCCGACAACGCCGTCATCGACTGCACCGGGTTTGAACGCGGTTTCGACACGGTCGTACAGAATAGACCGAAGCTCGTCGGCGTCGTATGGATCGAAGTGAACCTCGTTCTCATAGAGGCTGTCCTTCGTTTTTGCGGATAGATCCTGTTTGAACTGGAGGTCATTCGAGATACCGATAATCGATAGGTGCGCGTTCGTGATCTTCCCGTTCGACCGCGCCCGTGGGAGCTGGTACAACAGGTCGTCGTCAGATCCGAGGTTGTCAATTTCGTCGAGGAAGAATACGATGTACCCACCGATTTCATCAAGCCGGCGGAACATCCGCTCGTTGAGATCGGTGAGAGAAAGCCCCTTCGGTCGCTCTGTCGTTTCGGGCTCGATCTGGGTGAGGATTTTCCCGACGGACTGGTAGGCGGTGTTCACGTCTTTCAGCGACACCTCAAACGTCCGGAGGTCGATATCTTTCTCTTGGCAGTAGTTGTGAAGTTCCTCCAACACAACACGGGCGGTGACGGTCTTCCCCTGCCCGGTCTTCCCGGAGATGAGGACGTTCTTCGGTTCGATCCCAGAGCGGATAGTTGTCCGAAAACTCTTTGCGATCTCTTCCAATTCGGGCTCGCGCTCCGGGAGGCGATCAGGAACCCACTCTTCCATCAACGCGCGCTCGTTCTCGAAGACGTTAGTGTCGGTTTCAAACAGCGACATGGGGGCTCTACGTTACGAGTATCATACACACATTCATTTATAAAACCCCATCTTCCGCATTTTCTCGAACTTCCTCATAAGTCGGGTTTTATATACCACACCCACACCTTGTTTCCGCATAATACTCGCTACTGGGTGTGGAGATACCAGAGCGTCTGTCTCGAAGCCGAATCATACCCTCCCCGATAATCTCACCCTACTCTTCCCGTATTATTATATATCTTTTGTTTAATGTATTGTTGTTGTTGTGTTGTAGACTGTAAACACCAAAAAACAGCACTATTAGACGATCCGGTACTGGCGTATAGACACCGTTTAAGTATAATACTCGTGGAGGACCGCTGTTGAGGTCCTCCAAATCACCGGGTGAATAATGCGGAAACGAGGGGTGTGTCCCCGGCTGTGTGTCGTCGTGGCATGTGGAGTGTTCGATTATGCGGAAACAGGGGGCCTGTTGGATATCGACGAGAGGTGTGCTGGTTGTCACGCTCTGTCTTTTTAGCCTCTCTGTCCGAACGATCGAGTATGCACGCACAACCCTCTTTCACGCTCCACGTCGCGAGCGACGGTGACCCAATGGGCGTTGATCACTCGGAAGGGGCGGCGGCCCCACCGAACTCCGACCGCAACCGCGCTGCACACGCTACCGTCCGCCCGGCGCGAGCGCGACGCGTGGCTCCGGTTCGGCGTCGTCGACGACGCCCGCACAGCCTGCGAGAACCACGAGTATACCGACCGCCACCAGTCCAAGACACCGTCTCCGAGACATACCGTTGTGTCACCAACTGTCGAGTTAGTCTTACCCCTTGTAGGTGGCTTTCCCTACTGGCGAGCTACCTACAGAGCGCAGTGTGAACACGCCAAGGAATTCTCTCAGCTAAAATCTCAAAGCAAATTTCGTGTTCTACAGACTGTGCAGGCCGAGTGCCTCGAGGCTTGACCCCGAGGCGGTTCACGGTCGAATCATATCGTCGACAGCGTCTGCGATGAGGTCCATACCTTCGTCGGTGAGTCGTCCCCGTGGAAGAGTATCGTCTATACTGGAGAGAGGGATCGTGTAGATCGCCCACGGGAGGACGTACGTAGTCTTCTTGAGGTGAGCATTGTTGATGACATCGTTCGGGAGAACAGGCGTTGAGTGCTTGTACCGCTCGTCGGCCTTCGTGCCGAGACAAACGACAGTTGCTTCCTCTTCCAAGTATGGCCGGTCAGCATCTGAGATGACAACGACGGGACGTGGGTTCGTATGAGCTCCCGTCGGGTCGACCGCAAAGACGAGACTGCCCTGAAAATACCATGTCATATCGAGTCGCTACGCCTGCTCGGAGTCGTCGACGCTCTCAATCCAGTCTTCGGGTGCCGGTTCTTCGTTGGCACTGTTGTGCTGTCTGGTCTCGGAGTGTGTGTTGCTCGTGGGGTGATCATCCGTTTGCTCGATATCGTCAGGGGTGAAGCCATCGTTGTAGCGGTCGGTGAGGGTCTGAACTTGAACGAGGCCGCGAGAGAATCTCCGGAGGTCATCACGGCTCTCGAGGGCGTGGTAGTAGCCGTCAGCGGTCTTGCCGATGTCGCCGTCGTTGAGAAGACGGGTGAGCGTGCCCGTGATACTTCCCTTTGGGATGTCATCAAGTCGGTTGTGGATCTCGGAGGGTGTGAACCCGTAGTTGGGGTTCGTATAGAGGAGGCAGATAATGGCAGCCTTGTTCGTACGCGGGTTGATCTGGACGTCGTCGGATGGATCGTGAGTTCGAAGGTCGACAGGCATGGTGGAAGCCTCTTTGTATTTGATTGTAGGCGATTGTAGGTGATAACTGTTTGGGAAGGTGAGGCGCTGAGAATCAACCACGCTGTAACGGCATCCTCCGAAGAGCCTGTTGGCAATCAGATCAAGTGCGAGACGCACCATCTGTCGTCTGGTTGGTGGTTTGTAGAAATTCAAACGCCGAATCTGTGACTCACAGGGTCTGTTAAGTTACGAACGACACGAAACGTTCACGACTTCTTTTTTCTCACAACGGATGTCTAACAAAACATGAGGAGACATGGCTCTGTTGAAATCCTTAGGAAGTGATATATTCTACTTCGATTACGGCCAATACAGGGGCAACAGAAGATTTAACATGTGATAATTCATGTATTAAATCAATGGTTTGGGAACTGATTGATGATTATAAAAAGGAGTACCAAAAGTCAAACGGCCAGTTTAACACTCAGCTTTTAGGACCGGTGTTGATCGGTCTTAGTTTGTTGGTCGTGAACATTGTTACTGTGGGCACCGCAAAACTCGTTTTAGGATTCACAGAACCCGCTATCCTTCTCTTATTTTTAATCAACACTATTATTGTCCCCATCATCGCGTGGTATCCGCTTCGGAAGGCCGGCTTATAGCACGGCTCTTTCTATATTTATCGTGGAACTGGTCGGGCAAGACTCCGACCACGAGTGGGTGAAGATGGTGTGCACAGGCTTTGCTCAAATCCTCAGGGAGTTACATGTTCGCCGTGTAATTCAATGAGATGAAGGCCCTCCCGAAGTCGCAGATTCTCCGGTTTACTGAGAAGGCGATCCATTTGGCACGCCGAGCGGTTTCTCGATACTCCTCGAAATTCTCTAAACACCGCTATACACTCCCACAGCACGTTGTTTTGCTGTGTCTCAAAGTTCGGAAGAACACGACCTATCGTGGCCTGCTTGACGAATTAATCGAGATGCCACGCATTCGTTACGCCCTCGGATTAGCTGAACTTCCTACACCTTCAACGCTCTGTAAGGCGTTCAATCGGCTTGATATGGCTGTGTGGCGTGTCATACTGACTCTCTCAACGGCGCTCCCATCCGTCTTCAGTTAAGACTCACACCTCGGTTGTGTAGCGGTAGCGAGTGTCTCTTGTAAGATTGGTCGTCGTTTG
>NZ_JBQVRO020000041.1:0-5098 GCF_052439115.2 Halorubrum sp. FL23 | reverse complement strand
CGAGACACCCGGATAAACCGGCAATCCCTGTAGATCCGAGTAAGAATGAGCGTCGTTTCACTAATTCAGGATACAGTAGTTGAGAATAAGTGTTTTCGGGAGAAATAAAATTCCAAAATGGACAAGTACTCTGTGACCGGATTCAATACGCAAGCGCGATCTTGCGGTTGATTCAGCCGCACAACCCCGGAAGTATTGTCTGTAGATCGGTTAGTACTGGGTATATACGTCACATCACCACCGGAATAGTTGTTATATAATGCCCGGATAGGTGGATGGATCGTCGCGCCGGAGTTGTCGGTATAGTGCGCCGATACCGTAGGCAGCACTACCAAGGAAGACTCCGGCAAGAATTCCATACTGAATGCCAGCTTCAATACCCCACATAAGTTCTCCTTCTGGCCCTAGGTAAATATCTACACTTCTGATGGTACGGTACTGGGAAGAGTCATCCCACCGAAGGTATCCGAGAAGAGGTGGAAACACAGCGCGCCAGAAGATAGCAGAGAAGACGGAAACCTGTGCTATCAACAATCCACCGCACTTGACTCCAGCATACAGCGCGACCGTAGACATACACAGCGTGAGGAGCGTGCCAGACGCGAACTCAACGCCCACGCTGAACCCAAGAGAAAAGATAGCCAGTAGGAGGGCTGTTGCCATGAGTGTATAGATAAAAAAAGGAGATTCACCAATGAGGAGGGATCGATAACGCATAACAGCAAATCCTCAATACAGCGATATAAATGTCCTCCTCGTGAAATAGTCACGACGATGGCGGGGTCAACTAACTAGATGAGTACGGCTCTTTGTAACCATCTGTTCCTGCGAAGAATATGACTGAGGAAGAAGACTTCAATAGAGCCGACCAATTCGCACTCTTCAACGACTAGCTGTTTCAGTTAAGAAAATGTCTGAAGAATAGGATTTCAACAAAGACACCTCATAGAAGATGCCAGCCGTTGTTTGGATATCCGATCACTCGCCAGCAGCGATCAATCCGCCGTTACAGGACCGTTAGCGGCCCGGTCGTCGCTCCATGTGAAGTAGCTCGCGAGCGCGGGGCCACTAACGTTGTGCCAGACGCTGAACAGCGCGGGGATGAGCGCGGCAGCTGGATCGAACAGCGACGCCGCGAGCGCTACCGCGAGGCCGCTGTTCTGGAGGCCGACCTCGAAGGCAGTCGTCCGGACGCGGTCCGGGGACATGCCGAACGCGCGGCCAACGCCGTAGCCTGCACCGAGGCCGATGCCGTTGTGGAGGACAACTGCCGCCAGCACGAGCGCGCCCGCAGTAAGGATGTTGTCGACGTTCGCACCGACGACCCCCGCAACGATGGCGACGATGGCGGCGACGCTGATCACAGGGAAGACATCGACGCCGACCTCCGCGGCCTTCGGCGAGTAGCGGTCAAGGACGTACCGAATCCCGAACCCGAGCAAGACCGGGATGATGACGATCTGGACGATGCTGGTGAACATCTGCATGAACGTCACGTCGATGCTCTCTCCGAGGATGAACAGCGTCCACGCAGGCATCACGATGGGTGCCGCAAGCGTCGTCACCGTCGTGATGGCAACGGAGAGTGCAACATCACCACGGCCGAGGTACGTCATCACGTTCGACGCCGTGCCGCCGGGCGCCGCGCCGACGAGGATGAGCCCGACACCGATTGCGTCCGGCAGGTCGAAGAGGAGGTAGAGTGCGTACGCCGCCAACGGCATCACCAGCCACTGCGTGACCGCGCCGATGCCGACATCACCGGGGCGCTCGACGAGCCGCTGGAAGTCCTCGGGCTGGAGGGTCAACCCCATCCCGAGCATGATGATTCCGAGTAAGGGGTTGACGTAGTCCAGCACCGGGACGAACGAGGTCGGGTAGACGAGCGCGATGCCCGCCGCCGCGATCACCCAGACGACGAAGTACTTGCTCGCAACCTGTGCCGCCCGCGAAATTCCACCACTGACGCTCATACGAACATCGCACCGGTCCGCGGAAAGAAAGCTTCCCCTACCGGCAGAATTGTGGGACATCTCCTCATCTCGATGTGACCAGCGACTTCCTCACCCGCCGTGAAAAACCACTAGCGACGGTGCTTTGTACAGCCGTTCGAGAGCCACCTACAAGGGGTAAGACTAACTCGACAGTTGGTGACACAACGGTATGTCTCGGAGACGGTGTCTTGGACTGGTGGCGGTCGGTATACTCGTGGTTCTCGCAGGCTGTGCGGGCGTCGTCGACGACGGTGGGGGGCAAGGACCGACGATCGACACGGACGGCGACGTCGGGAGTGAGACGAACGTCACGACGCCGGACGGTGAGCTCACGGTCTACATGTTGAACGTCGGGCAAGGCTCAAGCACACTCATCATCGGGCCGACCGGCGAGACGATCCTTATCGACTCCGGCGACTGGCGGGATGACGGCGAGGGCGTGATCAACTTCCTCGAAGCGAAAGACATCACCCGAATCGACCACCTCGTCACCTCACACGCGGATGCCGACCATATTGGTGGACACGCGGCGATCATCGACCACTTTGAAACGACCGGCGACGGCGTCGGCGCGGTGTACGACCCCGGAATCGCGTCGAGCTCGGCGACCTATGAGTCGTACCTTGATGCGATCGAGAACCACGACGTGACCCTGTATCAGACGTACGCCGGCGACACGATCGACGTCGAGGGCGTCGACGCGCAGGTGCTTGCACCACCCGAGGGATACCTCGCGAACGGCGATCGCAACGAGAACAGCCTCGTGCTCCATCTCCAGTACGGCAACTCCAGCTTCCTGCTGCCCGGTGACGGCGAGACGGAGAGCGAGGAATACCTCGTCGAGACGTACGGTCATGAACTGAACGCGACCGTCCTCGCCGTGGGCCACCACGGGAGTCGGTCGAGCACGAGTGAATCGTTCCTCGAGACGGCTTCGCCACGCGTTGCGGTCGTGTCGAGCGCGTACGACTCTCAGTACGGACACCCTCATGAGGAAGTGCTCACGCGCCTCGATCAGCGATCGGTGCCGACGTTCTGGACCGGGACACATGGGAACGTTCGCTTGACCAGTAACGGATCGGCAATCAGGGTCGCGACGCAGCGGGACGCGCCGACGGACGCGGTTGCGCTTCGAGACGGCGAGCCGATATCGACTGCTGCTGATGCCGGCTTCACCGATCGGGTCGTAATTCCGACGTCTGGAACGGCTGCGCCGGTGACGCCCGACGACGACGCATCCGATAGCTCCACACCGGAGGCAAATGACTCCACGGCAGGCGATACGAATACGTCACTCTCGATCGCCGAGATCCACGCCGACGCCGATGGAAACGACAACGAGAATCTGAACGACGAATATGTCGTTCTCGAAAACACGGGGCAGACGACACTCGATCTGTCTGGGTGGACCGTGTCGGATAGTGCCGATCACACCTACACGATCCCACGTGGCGTCGAGCTCACCGCTGGAGCGCAGGTCGTGGTTCACACAGGACGTGGCACGGACACAGCGACTGACCTCTACTGGGGTCGGTCGTCGGCGGTCTGGAACAATGGTGGGGATACAGTTATTCTCACGGACGGGTCAGGAACAGTCGTCACCGAGGAATCGTACTCATGACGACACACTTCGTCGGCGTTATCGACCGGTTTGAGGACGATATCGCAGTGGTCCTGCTCGAACAGGACGGCGACGTCGTCGACGAACAGGGTATCGATCGGGACGACCTCCCAGCAGGTGGGGATCACGTCGATGCGGTCTTCCAGATAACGAGGGATGATAGCGGAGCGATTCAGGAGCTAGAGTACGACGCCGAAACAACACGCACCCGAAAAGACCGGGCACAGTCACGGTTTGACCGACTTGCTGAACGGCTACCGACCGACGACGAGTCCTAGATGGATCGATCGTAGCCGCCTTCTCCAACTTCACGGATTGTAGACGGTACCACACACACCCCGGGTGTCGAGTGTAAATGGCTCACGGTGGCTGTCTGAGCCCGGCTAACCGTTGGCTAGAGGATAGAGTAATGCGAATAACACGGAGATACAGACTGTAAACAGCTCAGATACTGATTCAATGATAGATATTAATCAGCTAACAGGCCGTCGAGATAGCTCGTCGTCTTCGCTTTGTTTCTGCTTATAAAGAAAACATCTTTGCTGCCTATAACTGTCTATAACAGCTTGTAACACCTAATGTCACTTCTTCTATTTCCTATATAATAAAATATATAAATGGTTTATAGATAGTAGTAGTGAGACTACTACAAAACACGGACTGAAGAGTTTTCAACCGGGAATATAGCATCTGACAGCCCCACATGTATCATAAACTCCCGAGTACCAACCTATCGTTTCATCAGTTTACACTCGACACCCGGGGTGTGTGTCTTCGCTCAACAATCAAAATCAATGCGAACCCATCGATGTTACACTCGACGCCCGGGGAGAGAACTGATATCTCCTCATCTCGAAGTACACTCTGCTATTCCTCTTTTTTAGACTCTATTAACCGTGTATTTCAGCATTTACACTCGACGGGTGGTGTGTGATTGAGACATAGTTTTATATACTTCACCGACCGTCGTGTGTAACATGAGGCGGACGTTTGGAGGTCGACTATTCAAATGAGTAACGAGAAGCAGAGTTCACTCACAGCAATTTGGGAAAGCGACGATCCAGTTTTTGCTGATAAAGAACTTCTCGACATCGAGCATATTCCAAATGAAGAGCGTATTATTGGTCGCGAGGATGAAATATCGAACCTTGCCAACAGTATTCATCCCGCAATCAGAGGTGGGAAGCCTAGAAATACCCTGATCTACGGAAAGACGGGGACGGGAAAAAGTCTCGTTGCCAAGCACGTCACTCAAAGTGCTGAAAACTTCGCTCACGAGCAGGATACGAGACTTAATCGTGCATATATCGACTGTACGCAAGCAACGACAGAAACACAGGTGGTTATCAAGCTTGCTCGAACATTTAACCGACCAGATGAAACCGATATCTCTGTACCACTTTCTGGAGGGTGTCATAGAACGAGTAGCACACCAAAGAGCAGGGTGAATGCTGAGGTGGATGAGCTCAGCGACCCTGCAAGA
>NZ_JBQVRO020000040.1:0-5475 GCF_052439115.2 Halorubrum sp. FL23 | reverse complement strand
CATATCGCCAGACGGCGTCCAAATCCCCTGAAATCAGCGATACAATCCGCAGACAGCGTCGGCGTTCAACGGAGCAACACGAAACGTTCACGACTTCTTTTTCTCACAACGGATGTCTAACAAAGCATGAGGAGATATGCCAAATTCCAGTCGGTTACATAGAAATACACTCTTGTATCCGATTCGACATCGATTCCATTACGAGAGATAAGTCGTAACCTATCCAATACCGAATCGACTACAAATCATTATGAGCAAGCAGGACCATCACTATCGTAGTTGATACGACATGGAACCGATTACACTTCGACTACCCACCGACCTCTTCGAAGAATTGGATGCTGAATCGGACGAAGCTGGATTTAGTACCCGATCAGAATACATCCGCCATCTCCTGTTTCATCGCCCCGATATCAGCCAGATCGCGACGGCAGAGGACACATCCACGACGACCGATAGTACCCCAGTTGACGAGATAGAGCAAACTGTCGACGAACTGTCCGACTACCATGATGAGCTCACACAACGAGTTAGCGATCTCGAGGAAGAAGTCGAACAGCTCCACCCCAATAATGATCAACCAACAGGCATCTCTCCCTCCGTGAGTTCAACCTCGGATAACTCTTCTTCGGATCACCACCCGTCGACGACAGAACAGCCATCAGCTGACGAACCGCGATCTCTCACCAAGTTCAAACAGTGGCTTGACGAGAATGGACCACAAAGTGACGACGCTCGTACTGTATTGCTGGATGCTGCTCAGATCCTAGACGATCAGGGACCACTCAAAGCAAGCGAATTACGGGAGCAATTGTACGAACGTAACCCAGATACGTACGGCTCTGCCGGGGCGCTCTGGGCATCCACAGTTGAACGCCTCTACGATGACCTTCCAGGCTTCGAACGCCCTGAGTACGGAACGTATACGTTTGATCGAGAGGCTTCGATGGAGTCTCTTCCGGATCTGTCCGATTGACAACGTGAAAATGAGTCGTGGCCCGAGTTTGTTAGCAGGTTTCTGGTGCTGCCGAGGTAGTCACAGCCAGTTGCCTGGGACGTAGAGAACTGTTCCAACGAGATCGTCAGTATACATCTCTATTCGTCGAATTGCCGCAGCGATTTCGCCCGCCGAAGCAGCTGTATCGCAAGCGATGATGCCGGGATGATCTTCAACGTTAGTACCTCAAACGGTAGGATGATTGGAGCCTCTGGGGCCGTTGTAGAAAGGAAATCTCCCGCTGAATAACCAGAGATCAACCGCTGGTACTGGTCTATCTAACTATTCTGAGAGGAAGACGATGAAAATGATGGTGAACCGCGAGCGCCGCAGCTCGTGATCGGGGCGGACGCGGCGGCAGAACGGGGTGGCTAGCCGAACTCGATGTCGGGGAATACCTCGTTATGCATGTCGATGATGAATATCTTCTTGCGCCAGATGATCTCCTCGTTGTCTCGGTGGTCCATCTCGTCCGCGACGATGAGGTTCAACAGCACCCAGCAGTTGTAGAGCAGCAGGCACAGCATGAAGAAGAACCGCCGGACGCCGAGGCACCGACTCCGTGGGTTCGCCAAGAAGTTCTGCTTGATGTCGCGGAACGCCGTCTCGATGCTCCACCGCTTCCGGTAGAGCTGGCCGACGCCGAACGCAGTCGTTTCAGCGCGTCGCGGCCCGGTGCCGCTCGGATGGAGGCCACGAGCCTCTACGTCCAAGCTCGTGATGAACGCCGCGTACTCCACTTCAGTCTCGTCGTCTTCATCCTCGTCGTCCTCTTCGTTGGGTGCGTTCATACCCGGCAGCGTCGTCTGTGAGGTGCCGTCGTTCGTCTGGCCAGCCTTCCGCTTCTCGCCCTTCTTCGTGACCGAGCGCGTGATCTTCTCCAACGCCAGCAGCGTCGTCTTGTGCATCGTGTGGTCGGCACCCTCTATCTCGTAGTTCGTCCAATCGGCGCGGCCTTTAGCTCCCTCGGCAAGGAACTCCTTGACTGCGCCGCGGGTCTTCCGCTTCTTGATGACGTAGTCAAGCCCGCAGTGCGTGACGTACGAGCATATCTTCTGGGTGCCGTACTCGCTGTCTGCGTACACGTTGTTGACGTTCACGAGGCTCCGAGCGCGGTCGATGAGGTAGCGCACGCACTGGTACTGCTCGTCGTCCTTCACCTTCGAGACCGACGACAGAACGATGGCGCGACCGCGGTAGATGGCCGTGAGCGTGATGTCCTCGTACGCGTACCCCGTTTCGTACTTCGGATACCGGTGAAGGACGCCGTCGGGCTCCTCGACGTCGGTGTCGTTGCGGTTGTGGTACTCGCGGGCAGTCCCGTCGATACAGATGTCCACGGGCCGGTCCAACATCCCGCGCTCCTTCAGCATCTCCACCTGCTTGTCGATCCCGCGCTCCGTGCGCTTGTGCCATGATTCCCCCTCGCCGAAGTCGCGGTCCTCGGGGTTGACCGACCAGTCGTAGGACTTCTCGCCCGGTACGAGGGCGTTGTTGCGTGCGTAGTTGATTTCGGCGAGCTGTCGAGAGTAGTTTCGGAGCGGCTTCGCCAGCGCCTCTGAGCACATGTAATCGTCGTCGGTGACGCGGTGCTCGGACACGTACACGTCTCTGCCGCCGGTCACCGATTCGTTGCGCCGGCTCGTGAATGTCGCCTGCTCGGTCAGCTTGTCGGCGTCGATTCTCTTGTTCGGCCCCCGCCCGTAGTCGATAACCTCGTTGAAGAGCTCGCGGTACTCCTTGAACACGCGGTCACGCGTCTGTTGCTCGATCCGGTGCTCGTCCGGAATTTCTGTGTCTTCCTCGGGTTCTGTCGGCAGGAACTCGTGTATCTGTTCGTCGATGTCCTCGACGAGGTTGAAGTCGTGGCCCTTCAGCTTCGCAGCGATGCGAGCGGCTGCGAACCGCACATGCTCACGGAAGGCGGGTCGGTAGCGCTCCCACCACTGCGTGGAGAACGTCGTGCGGTTGGGTACCCTGTCGTCCTCGAATCCGAACCCGGCAGCAATCTCGGGGTTGCGCTCAAGATACCACTGTAGCGAGTCGAACCCGCCGATGTCG
Source organism: Halorubrum sp. FL23 (assembly GCF_052439115.2). Lineage (NCBI taxonomy): Archaea > Methanobacteriati > Methanobacteriota > Halobacteria > Halobacteriales > Haloferacaceae > Halorubrum > Halorubrum sp. FL23. The sequence continues at coordinate 2,417 of NZ_JBQVRO020000040.1, read as the reverse complement.
TCCGAGATCATCTTCAGGATGTACGCCCGCATCATCGCCATCTCGTTGAACGAGGAGTTGATGAGACTATCCTGCGGGACGACGTCAACGGTCTCGTACTGAAGCTGGTCGGCAATTGAATCCCGCTTCGCGTAGGACTCCGCACGCGCTTGCTCGATGGCTTCTATTAGCTCCGCGGACTTCCCAGAGTAGTCATCTGGTTGGGAGAGCTCAGCGGAAAGCTGGTTCTGACGGGTGTTTGAGACGTGCTCAGAAAGATCCGCAGTCGTGTACGGCCCACCCGAATCCTCCAAGACAGGAACGGCGTCGTCGGGTGGGAGGTCGGTCATACATCAGATCAGCGCTTCTTAACTTATAAAATAACGGCTCTGATGGGATGAAAGCCTGCTAAGTCCTCAGCGTGCGTAAAGAGGTACTGGGGTGGTCAAAGGCCGATGATTCAACAGCGTCTTCGAACACGTGGCTCTGATTGCCCTACGTGACAAGAAAAAAATATTATGGGAGGCCGAATAGGTGTTGCTCCATTTACGTACACACCACTCATCAGCGCAGCAGTAGTTCTATCGGTCGTCCAGATGCTCAACTGTATGGAAGAATCAGATCTACAAGAGGTGAGTTACTGAGGGCCGCCGGCTCGGCGGCCCTCATTGGCCGGTCGCAGCGGTCGTGAGCCACAGCTATGGCATTCACGTTCTGACAGCTTGCCGGACGGTTCCTGAGCTGTCACCGTAACTACTTGCGATTTCTCTCCATGAACACGATCGAGGTGTCATTAGTGACGGTCAGGCGTATCGAGTAACAGACTGTTTCTCCTCTGCTTGAACTCAGTCGCACTGAGTTCGGTGAATAGTAGGTACTCAAACAGAGGAACTGGCTTGTAGCAATATCGTTCAAAAGTAGAGGTTTCCGTAACGTGTCTAAACAAGGTGTAACAATGTATTTATGCTCTCAGATGAATATGGATATAATGAAACGACGAGCCCTCCTTGGTACAACAATTGCTGTTTCAACAATGTTAACCGGCTGTCTCAATAGTTCGCGAACAGGATTTATTTTAAATCGCGTGTTGCTTTCAGAAGTATCTAGTGCGACCAGATCTTCCGACGAGGTTGAGATCATCATCAAACAGAATGGTGATGAAATCCACTCCTCATCACACGATCGCCCTATTGATCAACCCTCAGAAAGGACGCCAGTCATGGTGGATGATGGTTTTCCAAATGAACGTGGAAGTATAAAAGTCACCGTTCAGTCGGATACCGACTCCTACGAAACAAAATTTGACACGAATATATTCCAAGATTATGATGGATACTGTATAGATATTCATGTGATGTTATGGGGTGATACAGTAAGTATAAATACATTCGATGAACCATATAAATGCCAATGAATATGCGTTTGGCTATTAACTCGACTTCTTCGAGTTAACTCCATTATTCGGAGAAGAAGTAATAATATACTCCTATCCAAAAATTTAAATTATATGGGTTGATCACCTATACGAACAAATATATTCAGCTAATCTATGTCGAACTAATTTATTTATGATCTCTCTTCCTGACTTTTGTGGTCAATCTTTGTTTTAGATTCAAAAGTGAAATCCTCTCTAATAGTGACCGTATCCTCAGGTTCAAAATCAAGTAATTGTTGATATTTTTTGGGAAGATCTTTCATTTTCTTTTTTGGGTTACTCTGAGGAGATAACCCGGTGTCATCTGCTTGAATCGTATTCCTAATACGAGCAGGGTCAACTGATGCATCAACTCGGAATGATTCAGACGTGCCAGAATCCTGTGTGAATATAAATGATGCGACATGCGAAACACTCTGGACGCCTTTCGGTGCCCACTCAGCCCGAGTAACATTTGTAGTTTGTGAGTCCATATATGCGTCAAGTGCATCAATGGTAGTGAGGATGGTCCCTAATCCGGGTGTGGCGTCGCTCAACTCTCCTCCCCAGTTAATAATTAAATCAGCAATTTCTCGATCATATGATACATCCTCTCCGTTAGAATCATTTTCGTCTCCGTTAACGCCGTATTGAGCACTGGTAATCCCTTCGTTCACTTGGGTATATCCGCCTTCTAATTCGACGATTTCAGTAGCAGTTGCCGCAATTCCATCAGTAGGGTTCCCATTATCAACTGCTGCTCCGTGTGTCACAGAGTAAAAAATATGTTGTACACTGTCCCCGACCTCGAACGAATTCACATGGTTTATACCGGACCCAATATGGTATGTGTGCCTTCCAAGGATATCGTCTATTGAATCAGTTTCAAAATCTGTAATTGGATCCGCATTATTTATCTCAACATTTTTTTCCGGGGAAGATCCAAGGTACGTGTTTACCCCGAGGTCTCGACAGCCGGCACAGCGTGAGCCCGTGACATAACCTCATTATTGCTGACGACTCG
>NZ_JBQVRO020000039.1:0-7135 GCF_052439115.2 Halorubrum sp. FL23 | reverse complement strand
TTTCTCTGACAGGTAGTCCCAACGGTATTCAGATCAGGAGACGGCGCTGGCGTGAGGCGTTAAACTACAACGGATGGGCCGATCATAGATTGAGGGATCAGTCCGGAAGAGACCACCATTATACGCAGGTATGTAGAAATCGTTCTCCGGGATATTGTAATGCTTACTTCCTTTGTCAATCAGATTGAAGAGCCGATCCAGCTTATCCCATAGCTCGAATTCATAATCCCTATATTTTGGATTATCGTTGTCCAGTTCCTCACAGACTTCTACCTTTAACTGATTCAGGCTATAGTCTTGGCTGTATTTTCGGCTATCAACCGGGAGCAGAGTACGGCTCTCGCTTTCGGCATACAAGATAAATATCAGACGATAGAGATAGACAAGAGAAGAATCATGGATTAGCCCTATATCCTCGCTGTCCAAGTTGTTCTGATTATTATCTAGGAATCCCTGGGATAGGATTTTGAGTGACTGGTATATACGATCCTGTATGTCCTCTCCTAATTCCTTGGAGAAGAGAGCGCTTTGCTGATACACTCGATCGAGAAAGCACTCATCCTGGGAATCGGAAATGAAGGCCTGCCTCCGGAAGAGGAGATAGAACCTTTTGAAGGACTCCATATCATCTTCTTCCAGAATTGTCGGTAAGTCTACCTCAAAATACGATGTCAGTTTATGGCTTGTAGGTCCGTAGTAGAGACGCCATTTCCTCCCGTTTGTCACAATACCCCAATCTGGTGGGGTTTCTTGGAGGTAGTATGATATCTGGTAGTTTGGGTTCCCAAAATCTCGTTTGTCATTGCTCTCTACGTCTAGATTTCTGTCCCACCGTTTTGCATCAGCGATACCTACTGCATTTTTATAGACATCTCCACCACTTTCCTTCCGGTCAAGAGCCTTCTCACGAGCATCATCTGAAGCAAAAAAAGCGTAATCCGGCGTCCGACGGTTTCGCTGTACTGACTGTTGGACCTCCCAGAAATGATCTAAAGCAGCAAGTACAGGACGAATAAATTTGTCCTCAAGAGCCATCTCGTTTCGATTCGCTAGCTGAGGCATTTCCTCAGAATACCGTTGAGAAATTGTCTCGAACGACTCTTCTACTTCGCTCTCATCAATATTCTTCCATTCCTGAGTCTCCTCTAATCGATTTCGGATATAGTGATTGGAAAACAGATTATGGTTAGTCCAAGGCGAGAGGGCGGTCTGCATACTTTCCTATGCAAACTGAAGCCAGATGAACGTTTCTCTGGGAGGAAATCACGTACAGATATTGAATGGGGTTATCCTAACTGTTGGTGAAAGAGTAAGTTCATTAGAGCGAGATCCACGGCGTATATGAGTTCAGATGACCAATCTGTCGATGAATCCGACCCGCTCGAAGACCTATACGTCGACGCTAGTAATATTAATCAAGAACGAATTCGAGATGCACTTACCGACTTGATCGCTATCGATCGTGAGACTGGAAATCCTCGGTTCTATCAAGAATTCGATGAGATTGATACAAAAGGGAGACTCACTGCAGTACTTCTCTACCGCCGGGCACCTTCAGCTCTTAACGATCTTGATGACGATGAAGAAATCGGAGATGAAACTCACTGCGCTCTGTTAGGTATCTGCGCTGGCACAGCAGACTATCGACTCGCAGGCGATGCTCAACTCTTCTGGAACGAACTAGAACAAGTCTCTCTTGATCGCGGTCAACTCATCTCTACGAGAGACATCAAGGAGATCCTTGGTGAGTTCATGGAAGCCGACCTGAATTCTCAGCTCAATCAGCAGAAGAGAACTCGGCTCATCAAACTTTTCGACGAGGGGTTTGCTGATTGGTTCATCGAGACCTACGGCGAGGTTCAACCTCTGGACGTGTGGGAGGATTTGGCTGACGCTCTCGACAATCCAATGAAGCGCAAGACGATCGTCTTCGCGATGAAGGTCTACGATTCCAACTGTTCGTTATACCAAGCAAGCGTTTCTCCGAACTGGAGACTATCAGTCGGTGCCTCGATCTCAACCGGCGTATCTTCAAGAAGCGGGAGTAGTTCATCGTAGTAGTCTCGCCCTGCGTGGAAAACCAGTCTATTGCCGTCCACGAGTATTCCTCTGTCCTGTAGCTGGTTGTAGACCGTTTGTGACCACTCTCGTTTTCTACCAATCGCCGCGCCACTCAGTGTCTCGTCGTAAGGTTCGATATTCGGCCCATCAGGGTTGAGGAGGTGATGCTTGGCAGAAAGGATATACCACGAGTCGTGGTGAGACTTAACGTACTCTCGCGCTTTCCTGAAGAACGCGGATTCCATGTAGAGGTCTGCTGGCTTCGAGGACTGTTCGCGTTTGCTCTTGGTACAGCTTACGAGTCCGATTTCCATGGCTCGACGTGATAGTGCTGTGTATAATTCACTGTGTCTATCTGAACACTCTAGTCTTTGGTAATGAGAGCATTCATTTGACGTTTTATACTATTGCCTACACTGTACCAGAGTATGAGCAATAGAGGAAGCCAGCCATCATATGTGAAATATCTGGAGAAGGGGGTTGAATATATTCGAGACAACCCGGAAAAGGCTGCTATTGCAGGGTTAGCAGGCCTATTGTTACTCGGAGACTCAGAAGAGAAGTCTCAATACGATATTCAATTCGTCATCTGGGATGTCGAGCACGGCGATTCTATGTTCATCGATTCACCGGGGGAGAATATTGTTATAGACCTCGGGAGACACCAAAACGGGTTTTCCCCTACTGACTACCTTAAGCAGAGTGGTATAGACACCATTGATTGGCTCATAATCAGCCATCCTGATAAGGATCATATCCGTGACATAGTTGCCTTTGACGACAGATACGATATATCCCTCTATACTCGGCCTGATGGAGCAGCGAAATATATCCGACACCGCCAGGAGAGTGTCTATCCTAATGATGAGCTCTATCAGAATATAACTGGTAAGTTCCTAGAGTTTGAGGAGCGGCGGTTTAGTTACCATGAGCCACCGATAGATCGTGGTCAACTACGAGTCTACGAATTTTCACTTTCACCAAGTGAACTTGGTATGACTCCCGCACATGAACTCGATACAGACGAGAGAGGACCCTCATTGAACAATTTGAGCATCCTCCATGTGTTCGAGTATAATGGATTTAAGCTGGTTACTATGGGTGATTTAGAGGAAGACGGTATTGAATTGTTATTGGAACGCTCTGATGTGAGAAGAGCACTCCGAGGAACAAACGTACTTGTTGCTCCCCACCATGGGAGAGAGAGCAGTTATTCAACTAAATTGTTCGACACTATTTCGCCAGATCTAGTTGTAGTCTCGGATGCCGGTGGAACAGAGCATAGCGCAGTTCAAAAGTATAGTCACCAAGCATCTGGAAAGACCGCCGATAGACGAGACAGCGATTCAGTAGTGCGAAATGTGGTTACTACGCGAAAGGACGGAGCAATTTACTTTGGAGCCAACTCATCTGACGACTACCGGGTTACAATTGACTAGAGAGGCTAGCCATCCTGAGAGAGAACATTAGCATAGAAATCGAATATCATCATCTTCGCCATCTCCTTGTGGAATCTCACTCGTCTCCGATACATGATTCCAGCTAATATTAGTAAGATACCACCCAAGATTCCTAGCTCAATCGGGCTCCAAGTGCTCTGATAGACACCACAGACAGAGGCTATGAGTCCAACCCAGTGGAGAACGCCACCGACGACGAGTAAGAAATAGAGACTTCTAAACAAGGTATATAAGGTTTGGAAACGCCTCATCCGACCTATGTCATTATTCCATAGATAACTCTGAGTAGCGAAAAACAGCTCATATCCGCTAAGACCAGGGTCAAAGAACTCATCCAGTCCAGTCTTCACCTTATGAGTCACCGAACCACCATCTGTATCTACTTGGTTAAGTTTATGCTCGAAAGGATAGGGGAGCCCCGCGTTCTCAGCGTAGAAGGGTTCTCTTCTAATGAACCACTCATCAATAGGGCTTGCTACGGCTTGAGTAAGGTGGCCAAGGACGTAGCTGATAATCAGAATGATTGCCCCTTGTAGTACTCCAGCATCGCTCACCGTAGCGACCACGCTGTACTCCGATGGCAATAAAGAGAATAACAGGAAGAGAGCTATAGCACCAGGTACCACATCAACAAAGAAATCATAGAAAGTGAATCGGCTGGTAGCCATTGAGAGTCAGTCGATTATCGTCTTGTAGCTCCCGTCATCATCAATACCGAAGTAAAGCACTCCGTCATTCCGTGTAGTAATCGAGTAACGCGTTTTGTAGTTACCATCTCGCTTTTCAACTATCTTGCCAGAGGTTTGGTCACTGTACTGGCTGGATGCGCTACTATCAACGCCCGCTGCATCAGATATTGCTACGATATCCGGCGAGATCTCCTCAAACAACTCACTCGTGTAGCTGCTCTGTCTCCCATGATGAGGTGCGACAAGAATATCAGTCCCACTGATAGCCCTTCTTACATACGACTTCTCCAATAACTGCTCTATAGCTCCATCCTCCAAATCACCCATTGTGAGGAGTTTGAACCCATTATATTCCATTACGGTAAGGAAGCTCAGGTTATTCAGATTCACGTCTTCATCGTCATCTAGTTCGTCAGCAGGTTTGATTCCGAGATCATCTGGATGAAGGTTGTAACTGTTAAATTTCAAGCCAGCATTTCTATCGGAATCAGACGGAGAAACCGGTACATCCCCACTCCAGCTGTCAATCTCTAAGTATGCTTCTGAAATCTCCTGATAGCTTTCTTTATTCGGGTATAGATTCTCCTTACGGTGCTCTATATACGGACGGGCCTTCTTTGGACGTCGAAACGTGAATCCAGAGTACTCGTCCAGAAAGTTGGGAATATCCTTAATATGGTCTTCATCAGGGTGACTAATCAAGAGAAACCCAACATCAGAGACACCATGACTCTGCATTTGCTCAGTAGGTGAAAATCCATTACTATGCTGACCTAAATCAACGACAACATTCTCTTCAGGACCTTTGATAAGAATTGCATCGCCTCGTTCTACATTCCAAATGTATACTTGGACATCAGTCATTCTTCATCATTTCAGATTCGTTCACCGTAGTCCTAAAAGGTAGGCTAATCGAAGTGAAAGTAGTTGTAGAGCGTTCAATACAGGATGATACTCTCTATACAGGTATTTTAGTCTGATAACCCGCCGTCTTCGCAATAGATAGCGTGTATTGAGTAATTTCCAAAAGTAGGTATACTAACTCTTCTATAGCAGCTTGACCCTCGTACTAAACTCTCGTTCGATGAACGACTACTCATCGCAAACTAAACAGGCCACGCTACTACTTTTACCAAGATGATGCTACCGGACTCATCGATGGTGTCGAGGTCTCGTAGGTCGTAGATTCACTTCCTATTCTTTTTGAATCATTCTGTCTACCTTCATCGAGGAGACATTACCATTTGTTTTGTGAATTTCTATGACTCTATCCGAGAGTACAACCTTCTGTGCGCCAGGATACCTTTCTGACAAATTATTAGCGGCACGGATTTCTTCATCTGTCGGTGAGTCAACTTTGACCTCGACGTTCTGAGATGGATCGACTCCAGAGGACCCTTGGTTACTATTGTCGTTCTTGGATTCCTCGTTCAATTGTATTTCCGCAGTCCTATTCAGTGGGTCACTATCTGATTCGAGAAACAGAGTCTGTCTCCGGTCAACTATTTCAAGACGTCTCTCAATTAGACCTTTTTTGCCTGTTACTACCTCGCTAAGAGTCTCTCTTCGAGTTCTGAGACCTTCCTGAACGAAGTCGACCAGTGGTGGATTGCTAGACATCATTCTATAGGAGTTCGATCATTTCCTTGCCCTTCTCTGAGGCACGGTAGAGCTTGTAGTTGGTCTTCGTCTCGGTGAGATCTTCGACGAGCCCGTGTTTCTCAAGCCATTTCATCTGACGACGGATCCACTCTGTGGAGACGCCAAGCTCATCCGCTATTTCACCATTCATTTTGGGTTGTTCGTGGAGTGTCTTCAGCACCTGTGTTCGGCGCTTGCTGGCCTTGACCGAACTTAGCAAGTCCCAATCTGTATTCTCGGAAACCGTTTTTTCGGACATTTTAACCCTCCTCTCGCCCGTTCTCTGTGTGGTGACTTGATATATCCAGGGTCTAGTACCGTGTGACACATAGCGTGTGGCCATATGGCTCAGTGAATGGTCCTGTGACACGTTTATGTCGTCGATGGGTGTTCCCCTATATTGATCTGACCACACATCCTCATACCGCGTGTGGGCGTTTCTAGCCCCACTTAGGATTGAATAGGGCCTGTACCCGTTTCGGTCGGCATACCCCCTCCCCCGTGTGGTCAAAAAATGGGACATCAAGTGCTAACCAGCTCATAGGAGAGCCACTCCCTGCTAACCCGAACTCGGTAAGTGGTAGTAGAAGCCTCTCTATGACGATTTCACGGAAAGCATAGTAGTGGGACAGTCGGGGATGCTGCTGAGATGTAGAGTATGAGGCCTCCCCTATTTTCAACTATCTGTTCTGAACACGTTGCTCAATGCGTTCTATCGCTTCCTCAGACGCTCCCCCATCAATAATGAGAGTAACTGAGCCATCCAGCATTGTGGCTGACCTTTCAATACGAATAGCCTCCTGATACGCTTCCTCATATGTCTCAAATTGTTGGAATAATTTGAATATATTGTTTTTTGTACACGCCGTATAACCGTTATTGAGAAGTGAGACTACTTCTTGTTCGAAATCATCGATTTTGCCTCTTCTTTCATCTAATTGCTCTTCTACGAATTCAAGACTCTCTGAAGGGTAAGAGTCAATGTCAGTATTAGGGAACAGTGGTGTGGCGGATGGCGCGGCTAACTTAGCGAAGACACGCATAGGTCCAGAATCCTGTGCGATCTCAACAACATCTGTACAGTCAAGATCTTCCTGTGAGTGATCACTAGAATAGACGGTTAGATTTATCTCAACCATTTCTAGTAGTGACTGTGCCTCTAGATGGGCTATTACCGCTAGCAACCGGCTCAAATATGACTCCACCAATCATCCGTTGTAGTTTAGCGGCGCGTCGGGGCGGTGTTTATGCAGATTGTTGAGCAAGACGGTGTTGAGTCGAATC
>NZ_JBQVRO020000038.1:0-7148 GCF_052439115.2 Halorubrum sp. FL23 | reverse complement strand
TCGGTTCTTGATCCGCTAGTCACGCCGCGTTCAGCCGCCGACCCGTGCATAGGATTGATGGTATTCGCAACTCCACAGAATGCCGATGATATAGCGCCACACGATTTATTGATCGACCTCACCGAGCGCGGCGTCCGCGACGTCGTGAAGCGCACGGCCGAGCGTGCGGCCGAAGAAACCGGCGACGACGACTACCAGTACGTGAGTTCCCACGACCTTCGTCGACGTTTCGCCCAGCGACTCCTCGTCGATCGGCAGATGAATCCCCGGGTCGTGATGGCCGTCGGCGGCTGGGATAGTTTCCAGGCTATCGAACCCTACCTGAACGCGCCGACAGCTGACGTCGTCAACGATGCCTTCGAGGCGGCCGGGCTCGCATGACCGAAGACGACATCGACCCCGAAAACCCGCGACCGACGGGCCACTACCCGCGGTTCAGGGATGACCAATGGCACTACGTTCCAGATGACCTCGCACAGACGATCTCGCTGGGGCCGGGCGGCGACGGCGAGGAAGGGCAAGACTGGGTGCTCACGTACACGCCGGAGCAGCGAGATGAGGACGATCGCGAGAAAATCCTCGTCCGGCTGACGCCACGCGCGCTCCACGAACCCTACATCGAGACGAAAGATCTTGACGTCGAAACCCGGCAGATGGGCCACCGCGCAGCGTGTGACCTCTGTGGCGAGATGGTCGATTTCGAGCGGGCAATTCCAAACGGCGCTGGCGACCCGTGCCATCGTCGCTGCTGGGCCGACGCCTACGGCGCACCCGAGTGGTTCACTGACCACGCGTAGCGAAAATCGATGAAACGAAGGATAGGCTGGCGAGAGAGTCGGGCTTCCGGACGCGAGGGGAGGGGTTGAACCAGGGGGAATCAGTCCAGAGCGCGCTACGGGAGCAAATCACGGAGACCGTCCTCGTTGAGCGCGTCGTGATCCGCGAAGTATTGCTCAACATCGACCACCTTCGCCACCCGGACGTGTCTACCGTCGTTCTCGTGAGGTCGTATCCTTCACAACGAGATCGTGGAGCGGTCCACACACAGAGACCACTGTTTCCGCTGACTCGCCAGCAAAATACACCCCGAAATTCGTCCTAAGCGGTCTATCCACACCATATCGACCGCTCACGAGATGGTTTGCGGTCTATTTTGACCGCAGAGCACTTAGTGATTGTCCTAAGAATAGGGGATTCCTGTGGAACGCCCCAGCGTGGTTAGCTTTCTCAGCGGAAACAGTGGTCTCTCTCTGTCCGCCCCTGCGACTCAGCGGAAACAGTGGTGTGTGACCGACACCGTTCGACAGATTGATTGGCAACGGAAACACCACTGTTGCCAACGACAGCGGAAATGGTGGTCTGCGCCACCGTGTCGAAACCACGCCACACCACCTCATGCCCGAGATCAGCTTCAGTCCGGACGACTCTCTCTACCGCGACCGCGACAAACTCTCCGAGGACTACACGCCGGAGGAGATCGTCGGTCGCGACGACGAGATCCAGCGCTACCACACGGCGCTCCAACCCGTTATCAACGGCGAGGACCCGAACAACATCTTCCTCTACGGGAAGACCGGCGTCGGGAAGACCGCCGTTACGCGCCACCTGCTCGAACAGTTGGAAGCCGACGCAGGCACGTATGACGTAGACCTCACGACGATCGAACTCAATTGCGAGGGGCTGACCAGCAGTTATCAGGTTGCGATCAAACTCGTGAACGAGCTCCGCGACTCCGCCGACCGTCTCTCGAACACCGGCCACCCGATGCACGAGGTGCTCGAACAGCTATTCGCGGAGTTCGACGAGGTCGGCGGCACGATCCTGATCGTCCTCGACGAGGTCGACAACATCGGCGACGACGACTCGCTGCTCTACCAGCTCCCGCGAGCGCGTTCGAACGGGAACATCGAGGACGTCCGCCTCGGCGTCATCGGGATCAGCAACGATCTGGCTTTTCGCGAGAACCTCCGCCCGGAGGTCAAATCGTCGCTGGCAGAAGTGAACATCCGGTTCCCGCCGTACGACGCCGAAGAACTCCGTCAGGTTCTCACCCAGCGCGTGTCGGTGGCGTTCTACGAGGAGGCGATTGCCGACGGCGTGATCCAACTCTGTGCCGCCTACGGCGCGAAGGACGGCGGTGACGCCCGCAAGGCGCTCGACCTGCTTCGCGCGGCCGCGGACCACGCTCGCGCAAAGGATGCTACGATCGTCGACGAGGACGACGTTGACGAAGCTCGCCGGGAACTCGAACGCGAGGAGGTGATGGACGGGATCGCTGACCTCGCCGATCAGCACAAGCTCTCGCTGTACGCACTCGTCTCACTCCAGCACGGCCAGAACGAGCCATCGCGATCGAAGGACATCTACGAGCGGTACCAGGAACTCTGCGACATCTCTCACCACGACGCCCGTACGCTCCGTCGGGTCCGGGACTTCCTGGGCGAGATCGAAGGTCTCGGCGTGATCAACTCGATTCAGCGCAACCAGGGCTATCCTGAGGGAAAACACCGCGCCTACGAACTTGGGCACGACGAGGAAATGATTCTTGCGGCGATGTCGGATCTGCTGAACGAGGTCGGTGTTCACGAGACTGTCGTCGATATCGTCGAAGAGTCCAACCGAATCTCGGTGTCGGTGTAGTCATCGACCTGATCTGTGGCCAAAGTTGTGAACGCACCCCGGGGTCAAGCCCCGGGGCTTCCTGCTTCAACGACGCGCTTTGCATCCACGGCCTCTCGGTGAGGCGTGAACGTAGGGAGCGCAGTCTACACAGGCGTTGATTCGGACTGTCCCAGCCCTAACTGCCGCAATCCACGAGTGAGAATATTCTTCGCCGCGTTCAAATCACGATCCTCCTTGTATCCGCACGCAGGGCACGAATGCTCCCGCACCCAGATCGGCTTGGCCGTCTCGACGCCACAAACCGAACACTCTTTTGTCGTCCCACGAGGTTCAACCGTTTCAACGTGTGTGCCGTGTAATTCACCTTTGTACTCTAACAGTTCGATGAACTGCGACCACGCCGCATCCTGTTTGCTTTTCGCATTTTGACTGGTTTCCAGCATCGGTTTCACGTCCAAATCCTCCACGGCCACCACATCGTACTTTTTCACGAGCCACGTCGTCAGCTTGTGCTGGAAATCTTCGACCTTCCGCTTGATTTTGCGTTTGGCTCGCGCCACCTGCTGGCGTTGGTTCTCCCAATTGTTAGAGCCGTGTTCTTTCCGAGCGAGTTTCCGCTGCTCGCGTGCGTACCGGTCGTACTCATCCGACAGGTCAAGCGTAGCCACGGACAGATTTTCCGAGGTGTGGATGTAGTTGGTGATGCCGAGGTCAGCACCCACGCAGTCTTCGGGTTTAATCTCACTCAGTGACGGTTTCTCTGGCGTGTCTTCCACGGTGGTGACGAGCGAGACGTACCACTCACCCGTCGATTCTTTTTTGAGGATGACCTCGTCAATCTCGTCTTTGGATGGCACGTTGCGGTCTGCTCGGATGTTGAACCAGCCGATCTTTTCGAGTCGGAGTCGCACGAATCAGTCGTCGCCCGTGTTGTGATCCACGTTCCAGCGACGGGGTTGATTGTACGACACTGAGCGAAATTCGCCTTTGCCTTGCCACTGTAACCTTCCGACGTTGTAGCCGTTTTCTCGACGTTCTTGTAGTGTTTCCAGATCGCTGTGGATCTGAGTGATGGCTTGTTGTGCGGCGTGTCTGGAGGGTTCCGCGAAGGTCGGCCAGCGGTCTGCCCAAGCGGTGAGTTTGTTGTGTTGGTCGTAGTCTGATGGTCGGTCGTTGTAGTCGGAGTTGTAGTAGTCTCGGACAGTGTGGTTGCGGATCTGCCGGAGGATGTCGATGTGGTGCCACGCTTCGCTCTCCACGTCGTCAGGCAGGTACGCGCGAAAACGAAGCGTGTGTTTCACGGTTGGTTAGTCGAGTTTTTCGACGATGAGTTTCAGTTGGTCGCCTTCTTCCAGATCAAGACCGTCTCGGACTTCTTCTGGGATCGTGACAACACCCCGTTGTCGCAGTTTTGGATAGCATTCCATCTGTCCAATACTGAATTATACTGTCTTAAGCATAATAATGCTGTCGGCTTCAACCCCGGGGTCAAGCCCCGGGGCAGTCGCCTCGGCCGCCTGTACATGTCTTCTAAGATCGCGAGTAGAACGGTGTTGAGCGTGTCATAGCAGTACCTCCGAGGTTCAGCGGTACAGATCGGAATTAACGACCAGATTCTCGGTGAGCTTGCTGGCTGAAACTATGAGCAGTCGGAATCAGTGGCAACCGAAGCCAATGGCCGAGTCGATCGGGATATGGCTCCGCCTGCTGGTGTAATATTGTCCGACTGAACAGGAGTCTACTTTCGATATACGGCCGGCGAGAGAGCGCTGCCGCTCAGCGGCAGGCGCTCTCGTCAAGCTTAACGCCTACCACGGAGAGTAGCTCTGGAGCATATACTCCGCTAACTCCTCCGCTCTATCTCGATCACATCCTTTGTTATCGATTAGCCCTTGGATCGCTGACTCCCGCACGATCTGGTTGATTACCTCCTCGAACGACGAGAAGTCTGAACATTGGCGAGGTCGAAGAAAGAAACGACTGCTACCGAACTGCTGAATAGCTACTCGTCGACGCCGAGAATCTCCTCAAGCGTCTTCTCGCCGTTCAGGGCAGCCTCAACAACGGCCGGGTAGTAGTCCCGATTCTTCCCCAGTGCTTCGCCGTGCTGGCGCTTGTGCTTAAGATTCAGCTCGTCGAACCGGAGGGAGAGTTCTTCCTTCTGATTCTCTGGCAGGTACATGAGGACACTCGGACGGTCGTTCACGTTCTCAGCACTCTCAGACGTCTCTTCACTCTTATCGGTCTGTGTGGTTTGTGTGTTCATAGTGTTCTTAGAGCTTTGTGAATCCTTAGCACTCTTAGTTTCCTGTGTGTTCTCAGTCTCTTCAGTACTCTCAGACTCGCTTCCGAAACGGCGAGACATCCGGTCGGTCATCTCGTCGCCCTTCTCGTCGCGGTCAGTCATCGACGCCCTCCATTTCCTCAGCGTGCGTTGCCAGTGCGAGCAACTCGTCCTCCTGGTCACTCTCCTCGTCGTGCGCGAATATCGAGCGTCCGTTGTTCCAGGCGCGCTTGATCGCCGCCCGGTTCCGCACCTCGAAGATCGGTATGTAGTCGCCGAATCGATCCTCAAACCAGGCCAGCATCTCCGACTGTTCGTTGTCGAGTGGGTAGTCGACGTTCGAGATCACGATCGCCTGTTCGCGGATCGTCTGGTCGAAGTTCGCCTCAAGCGAGTCGATCTGCTTGAACAGGAGCTCCATCGCGCGGATGCTGGTGTCCTCTGCCTCGGCTGGGATCACGACGTTGCCCGCCGCGAGCAGTACGTTGTCGGTCAGAATCCCCAGCGACGGCGGACAGTCGATGAGGATGAAGTCGTACCCCTCGATCCCCTCCAGTAGCTTCGACATCCGCTTGCGGGACTGCATCCCGCTGACGAGATCCTGCTCCAGTGTGAACATCTCGACGTTCGAGGGGAGGAGGTCAAACTCCTCGTGTTCGACAACGAGGTCGTTCGGGTTGTGCGCCTGTGGTTCCATCAGGGCGTCGTATAGCGACGTCCCGTCGGCCATGTAGGCGTCATCAAGGCCGACAGCGCTGGTAAGGTACCCCTGTGGATCGGCGTCCACGAGCAGGACGTCGTGGCCGCGTTCGGCGAGTGCGCCACCGAAGTTCGCGGTGAGTGTGGTCTTCCCGACCCCACCCTTCTGGTTCGTGATAGCTATCTTTGTGGCCATATTTGACTATGTTCTCTATGGTCTCTAAGATCGGATAAAGGTACTGTAGAGGTGCGCACAGACCGAATCCGGGGCTGTGTAATTCGGGGTGACAGACTCAATGCGTGGATTTTGCGTAGGTTACGGACTCGGACACTCTCTGTCGGCTGTCACGTTCGATGCACACCCTGAGTGGTATGTGGGCCATCACGGTAAGCGATGGCACACACAGCCACGACCCGTGCCGAGGCGTTCGACCCGCTACACGAGAAATCACCCGTGTACGCCCGCAAATGCTGGGGGAATAGCCACCGAAGATGACACGCAGAAATCAGTGTCCTGGCGCGGATTCCACCTCGCGTCCTACTGGTTCGGACACGCTGCTCACGACGACGTCGAAGCGTTTCTCGCGTGGGTGCCGATCACAATCGGCGGCACGCCGATCGATGATCCCTGCGCGAGTTGGCACGCCAACACCACCGACTTCGGCGTCGTCACGCGACTTCACTTCATCCGGCTGTATCACAACTGGGAGCACGAAACCGCACTCTGTCGGTATCTTGACGCCGAGCCGTCGCTTCGCGACGCGCTCGACGTCGAATCCTGTCCCGACCAATCGACTCTGTACACGGCCTGGCACGACCGGTTTCCCGAAGAGTACCGCGACGGCCTTCTCGACAATGTCTCGAAGGTCGTCAACGTTTCTCGAGCCCACGGTGTATCCGTGCCCGAACGTGCGTTCACAGCTGAACAATTGGACGAGGACGATGCTGACCGGAGTGCTCGTTCGAAGCGACGTCTTGAGCGATGGACGGCCAAGGACGTCTGGCAGACAGCCAAGCCGCTGGTCGGGCCGGTCGTCGACTTCGACCGGCCCGAAGAGACGGAGATTCACGACAACGCCTTCCTAGAGTTCTGTCGAGTACTTCTCGAAGAGCCACGTCCTCAAACGAGACTACGAGGACGAAGACCAGCTGTTCGGCTGGATGCAGGACGGTGTCTTCGACCTGTTTGCTCAGGAAGGACGGTTGTACCGATGGCGGACTGACGAGGACCTTGTCGAAACGGTCAATGAACTGCCGTGATCCTGATTTGAGCCTCCGATACGGAGTATGAGTAACCAACGCTGGAATGACCCTTGGTTGGTTCAGCGTGTCATAGAATACGTCCCACGCTCTCTACGTAGCGTTTTGAGCCGTTCATCTTATGCGTGAGTCAACGAAATACCACATTTCGACCTCTATTCGGGTAAGAAGAGACGAAATCTTCCGATCGAGAACTATTGTATGACCATCCGTTGTAGTTTAACGCCTCACGCCAGCGCCGTCTCCTGATCTGAATACCGTTGGGACTACCTGTCAGAGAAAC
>NZ_JBQVRO020000037.1:0-8372 GCF_052439115.2 Halorubrum sp. FL23 | reverse complement strand
GTCTCACCGAGAACGGCGAGACCATGTTTTTGGAATGCGCTGGTTCGTTCAACAAGGAAACGACGGTTCGATTTCTCCAGTCACTTCAGGCAAGATTCGGAGAGAAACTGCTCGTGGTTCTCGACAAAGGTTCCTATTTCACAGCGAAGAAAGTCAAGGAGTTTGCCGAGAAATCGAAGCTAGAGCTTCTATATCTCCCGACTGGGATGGCTAAGCTAAATCCAACCGAGGAGTGTTGGCGACAACTCAGATCAACCCTTGGTAATCAATACTTTGGAGAAATTGACGAACTTCGGAGTGAGATCCGCTCAGCGATGAAAGAGATCAATCCGCCCGGGGTGTATCAGTATCTCTGTCGGTGAGTATAGTACGACAAACCCGCACGGGCGTTTTTCGGGTTAATCCACGCAGCGGGGTCGATACCTTATGTATCAAACTGGCGGTGAAACGCGGTCAAATGCTACATAAGGTTATAGCCCAACGACGATCAACAGTTCTGGAGCCCTTGCGTCGTAGTTGACCTCGGCCGTGGCCTGTTCGTTCTTTTCGTCACGTCGCCAGACCAACTTATCGGTCGGCATTCGAGCGTGTGTGGTACGACTGTCCAGACTTGAATTCGGTCAGTTCCTCGATCCGCGATTCGAGCTCTTCGACTTCGTCGCGAAACTGGTCGGCATCGTCAGCATCGCTCGCCGCAAGTTGGTCTTTCAGCCCTTGGAGCCGCGTCTCCTTGCGGTCTTCGTCCACCTCGGCTTTCCGAACGTACTCGGTTTCTTCAATCTCGTAGACATCGCTTTCAGCGACATCAGTCACCTCGAGGGCGTCGTCGACCTTCCCGCGATCAACACTCATCACCCGATCACGGTCGATCCCGGCTGATTCGAGCGTGTCCAGCACCTCCTCGTCGGCTTTGAGCGAGCGGTTCGTCCGAGCCGTCCGCTGGACCGAGCCGTACGATCCCGAGACCGGTCGGTCGTGATGGAGTCGGTCTAAGAGCGTATCCGCGATCTCCTTGCGGAGGTCGTTGGCGTTCCGTTGAACATCCGAGAGCAAGGTATACAGGTCGATGAGTGCCCCTGTCTCCACCCCGTCGAGCGCTGTAACCTCGTGGCGTTCCAGCGCGTCGACGAGCAACAGCGCATCCGCGTAGACATCGAGATCAGGTTCTGTCCGTTCGTCGGGAGCAGGCTCAGAGGACGGGCCCTCATCCAGTAACAATGAGGTGGTTGGCGCTTCGGTCTCGATGATCACACCTCGGTCGTCGTTCACCTCAAATCGTGGATGGAGACTCAATACCGTCGGGTATGGATCCGCATCGGGTGGGAGTCGATCGAGGTCGAACCCATCGGTAGAGTCGGTGACACGTCGATATAGTGTCTCGAACTGGTCTTTTTGAAGCGGTCGCGACTCACCGCTATCCGTGAATCTGATGATGACACGGTGTTCCTGGACGCCAGTTATCTGAAACCGGTAGTACCTCAAACGATGATTCTTGGTGACTCGCAGTAGCGGAAAATACGGTGTTACTGCGGCCTCGGACGAGCTGGTGATCGAGAGAACAACTCTACTCGCCGATACGTCACTCTTCGGGAAACTCGAAGGAAAGGTGCTCAAACAACGCTACCGTATCTGTCTCCACGACATTGAAGAACGAGTCTACCGAAGGATGATCTTGCAGGGTCGCTGGGCTCGTACCACCTCAGTGTCCACCCTGATCTTTGGTGAGTTCTCGATCTATGACACACTTGTTGGGGAAACTTACTTTACTCTCCGCAAATCTGCTATGTATATGTTAGTCCCTGCTTGGGCGGGTGTTTCAACTTTATCTTTGATTGGAATCGGTATTACTGCATGTTGTTGTCAGCAGCAGCAACAACAACAGCAACAGCAACAAGTTGTTGTTGATGATAATGGAGAAGCCAAACGGGTTTGTCCAGAGTGTGGAATGGAGAATCCACGTGAAGCAAAGCATTGTGGAGATTGTGGCTTCTCTTTCGGAAAGGGAACCGAAGGAGATGATGGGGATGAGTGACGATTCAGAACCCTCTTTTGATGAACAAGTAGAGGAGATCAGAAAGAACGGAGAAGGCGGTGAACAAGGCGATTTTTATGAAAAAACATCCTCACAACTTCAATGGGGAATTGTAGCAGGTGCATCTCTTTTGGGGGGCATTCTTGGTGCTATCTCTAACCCCACGCAGCCAGTCTTTGGTTTCTTTGTTATTAGCTTTATTGTAGGTGGGGTAGCATGGGGGTTCGCTACTAAGTCGGGTAGAAAGTTCACGAAAGAACTCTTTGACAACATTGAGGAGATGGAACAACAGCAACAACAATCAGTTTCTACATCAACAAGCTCCGAACCGAAAATAGTTTGTTCAACTTGTGGTTGGAAGAATCCAAAAAACAATAATTATTGTCACGATTGTGGCGAGAAGTTAGAATAAATACTCATGGATTACGAAAAAGTAAAACAAATGGTATTCTCCAACACTTGCCCAGTATGTGGGGGTAATAAGTTATTAGTAAAAGAGATCAGCATGACAGGCTCCACTGGAATAATCTTATGCGAATCATGTAAATCAGTATTTGAGAGAAAAGATAGAATAAATAATATTTGGAAACTAACAGAAAGTGACGGTGCTGAAAAGAGTGTTTGTCTTTCACAAGAACAGTGGAAGTCTATTTCAGAAAGTGGAAAAACATTGTCTGAGGTAGATACTGACCAATTTGAGACTCCTGATAGCACTTCGAATATATTATTGATTGGTGTTGGTATGGCTGCGATAATATTAGACACATTAATCATATTATCTGCGCCATTTTCTGTAGTATCTTGGGCTATTTCATTTATAATAGCCTTAGTCGCATTTGTCATCGTGAATTTCTTAAAACCATCAGAACCAGACTTACCAATTGACAAACGACCTCAGAATAATAAACAGGATAGAAAATATAACTATTGTTCAGATTGTGGTTTCGAGAATCCTGCATCCAATAATTATTGTAACGATTGTGGCACAAAATTATGATAGGTGGTTTTATTGAGTATATTTTTGTCATCTCTCAGAAGCTACGGTCTTACCCATTTTGTCACTCTTTACCCAAACGATCTCTGTGTTATAATGGTAGGTACTTCGGCTTATGTGCTAGATGTACTACCATGTACTTTGGCGGATTATTAGCGATATTATCATTCCCAGTATGGAGTGGTGGTATATCTATAAATTATATTCTATTTATTGGCCTGCTACTAATTACACCAGCAGGGATTGACGGAACAACACAAATGTTCGGCTCCAGAGAAAGCAATAATAAACTCCGTGTGACGACGGGATTCTTCCTTGGACTTGGAATACCTATACTCTGCTGGGGCGGGCTAAGGGTGATCACTGGATGACTGAAGCGTTTGAATGTGATGTCTGTAAGGCAGTTGCTAAGGGGAAACCACATGGAATACTAAAATTGCGTAAGCGGGACGGCGGGATTAATGCCGAGTTATGTGAATCGTGCTATGATATGATTGCCGACCAGGTGGAGAATACCAAGTAATTGTGGGAATAATTATATCATCTTCCAAAAAAGGTGTCATAGAACTCTTCACACACCGTGATAATCGTACTGCCCGGATTGTCTCCGCATTAGTTGGTGATAGCGACGACAAGGCGAAGGCACAGCGCAAGAAACACCTGCGCCCGTGCGTGGACGCGGCCTCGGGAGTACGATAATGATGGATATACATCTCTTGGAGTGCCGTAATTCCTAATTCCGAACACTATGATGGCGAGGATAATGATCACACTTCCGAGATCTCGCATTACTTGTCTTTCCACCCCAAGTATAATAAGCAGCAGCTTCGTTGATATCGGTATGATATTCAATCTTGTGGGAGAGCAACGGGCTTCTCGGATCGCCTCGCAAGCCTCGATTGAGGAATCTAATACCTACGCGGATAATATTAGTTTCTACCAAGAACAGAACTACAGTTATATTCCCATACCCACCGCTGGCCAATTCTACCATATCGATCAGAATCAATTAAAAGAGATGGCGAGCGACCAGATTCTCCCTGATGACGCCCACCTCGTCGTGGTCATGGCGCACCTCCGTGAGTACCCATTCATTCTTCTAGACGACCACGGTCTCCTGTCGGATCAGTCCGACCTCGCTGAATCATTCGGCCTAGATCGCAGCGCACAAGATAGGTATGACATCGTGACTGTTGCCGACCTTAACAAGCGGCGAGTGAAAGAGATGCTCTATCCCGCCGTCGCCACCTTCGAACATACCCTCGCTGATCTTGTTATCCAGTATTATCCGGACTCTGACGTACCCGAGGACGATGTTAAAGAGGATGCCTTCGATCGGTGGGATCGGGCCAAGGAAGGTGACATGGAAACACACATTACCGAATATATGAGTCTCGGAGATATCGTTACTGTCGTCCGTAATACTGAGGCCCTCCGCACCACTTGTGACTTCGACTCGAAGACCCAGTACGACAACGCTATCGGAGGTCTCGTTGACCTTCGAAACAAGGTGATGCATCCACGCCGCATTCTCATACCCGACCCCAGCCATGTGCAAAAGACTATCGAGCGCCTCGGCCGAATTAATAGCCTGTGTGAGACTCTCAAATCTTTCTCCAAAAACTGATTTTATTTCGACCGACATCTACGCCATCCACTACCTGTCGATCACGGGATCATCAGTCCATCAGGTATGTATGTTCACACTCTCAAGATATCCTGTTCAAAACGCGTTATTCAGCTTCGGCATGGTCAAGCGGTAATGTAACTCAACGAAGAAACGGTCGCGTTAAGTTAGTATCAATATGGCTGCCGTCATTCGATTTTGCTGAAGTGTTCTAGAATGTTGTAGCTAATTGTGTTCTGACGATTAACGGGAAGGAGAACTGAGAAGCCAGATCCTGTTTCTCTCGGAGTTTCTCCCGGTCTTGAGTAATAAATTAGTTTCCCAAACTCGCAGAATACTCTCGCCGTCTTGCGTTTCTGCTTAACTTAACGCGACCTTTTAACAGAGCCGTTATTTTATAAGTTAAGAAGCGCTGATCTAATGTATGACCGACCACCCACCCGACGACGCCGTTCCTGTCTTGGAGGATTCGGGTGGGCCGTACACGACTGCGGATGTTTCTGAGCACGTCTCTAACATCCGTCAGAACCAGCTTTCCGCTGCGCTCTCCGAACCAGATGACTACTCTGGGAAGTCCGCGGAGCTAACAGAAGCCATCGACCATGCGCGTGCGGAGTCCTACGCGAAGCGGGATTCAATCGCCGACCAGCTTCAGTACGAGGTCGTTGACGTTGTCCCGCAAGACGATCTCATCAACTCCTCGTTCAACGGGATGGCGATGATGCGGGCATACATCCTGAAGATGATCTCGGACGACATCGGGGGGTTCGACTCGCTACAGTGGTATCTTGAGCGCAACGCCGAGATTGCTGCCGGGTTCGGATTCGAGGACGACAGGGTACCCAACCGCACGACGTTCTCCACGCAGTGGTGGGAGCGCTACCGACCGGCCTTCCGTGAGCATGTGCGGTTCGCAGCCGCTCGCATCGCTGCGAAGCTAAAGGGCCACGACTTCAACCTCGTCGAGGACATCGACGAACAGATACACGAGTTCCTGCCGACGGAACCCGAGGAAGACACAGAAATTCCGGACGAGCACCGGATCGAGCAACAGACGCGCGACCGCGTGTTCAAGGAGTATCGTGAGCTCTTCAACGAGGTCATCGACTACGGGCGCGGGACGAACAAGAGAATCGACGCCGAAAAGCTGACCGAGCAGGCGACATTCACTAGCCGGCGCAACGAATCGGTGACCGGCGGCAGAGACGTGTACGTGTCCGAGCACCGCGTCACCGACGACGATTACATGTGCTCAGAGGCGCTGGCGAAGCCGCTCCGAAACTACTCTCGACAGCTCGCCGAAATCAACTACGCACGCAACAACGCCCTCGTACCGGGCGAGAAGTCCTACGACTGGTCGGTCAACCCCGAGGCCCGCGACTTCGGCGAGGGGGAATCATGGCACAAGCGCACGGAGCGCGGGATCGACAAGCAAGTGGAGATGCTGAAGGAGCGCGGGATGTTGGACCGGCCCGTGGACATCTGCATCGACGGGACTGCCCGCGAGTACCACAACCGAAACGACACCGATGTCGAGGAGCCCGACGGCGTCCTTCACCGGTATCCGAAGTACGAAACGGGGTACGCGTACGAGGACATCACGCTCACGGCCATATACCGCGGTCGCGCCATCGTTTTGGCGTCGGTCTCGAAGGTGAAGGACGACGAGCAGTACCAGTGCGTGCGCTACCTCATCGACCGGGCTCGCAGCCTCGTGAACGTCAACAACGTGTACGCCGACAGTGAGTACGGCACCCAGAAGATATGCTCGTACGTCACCCACTGCGGCCTTGACTACGTCATTAAGAAGCGGAAGACCCGCGGCGCAGTCAAGGATTTCCTCGCCGAGGGAGCCGAAGGACGTGCCGATTGGACGGACTACGAGATTGAGGGTGCTGACCACACGATGCACAAGACGACGCTGCTGGCGTTGGAGAAGATCACGCGCTCGGTCACGAAGAAGGGCGAGAAGCGGAAGGCTGGCGAGACGAACGACGGGTCCTCACAGACGACGCTGCCGGGTATGAACGCACCCGACGAAGAGGACGACGAGGGTGAAGACGACGGGACTGAGGTGGAGTACGCGGCGTTCATCACGAGCTTGGACGTAGAGGCTCGCGGGCTCCATCCGAGCGGCACCGGGCCGCGACGCGCTGAAACGACTGCCTTCGGTGTCGGCCAGCTCTACCGGAAGCGGTGGAGCATCGAGACGGCGTTCCGCGACATCAAGCAGAACTTCTTGGCGAACCCACGGAGTCGGTGCCTCGGCGTCCGGCGGTTCTTCTTCATGCTGTGCCTGCTGCTCTACAACTGCTGGGTGCTGCTGAACCTCATCGTTGCGGACGAGATGGACCACCGAGACAACGAGGAGATCATCTGGCGCAAGAAGATATTCATCATCGACATGCACAACGAGGTCTTCCCCGACATCGAGTTCGGCTAGCCGGCCCGTTCTGCCGCCGCGTCAGCCCCGATCACGAGCCGCGGCGCTTGCGGTTCACCGTCGTTTTCACCGTCTTCCTTTCAGAATAGTCATATATGCCACCGTCACCGGCAAATCTCGGCTTACTCAGCGGGGCTTCACCTTTCTACAACGCCCTCAGAGGCTCCAATCATCCTATCGTTTGAGGTACTAAACCGGTCGTTCGAGAGTGGTGTCCGGAGCGTCGCTCCTTCTGGGAGGTCATCTAACCGCTCAAGGAGATTGTGCCAGCTGACCCGAAACGACATATTCGTAGTGAGACCGTTGGACGCTAAATGCTTGAGGCTGCTTGTAGAACTCACAGCTGTATCCGAGTGCGTGGATGCTGATTGGATGAATTCGTCGGAGGGCTCCTACATGGAACCCATGACAATTGCCAGTTACCCGCTTTAGCGGTGTGTAAACCACCTGAATACGGACACCGCGACGAAATGACAGTAATTGTATGTATGTCTGACGCTCGGCGTGAGTATTAAGACGGAGGCAAGCGCATCATCGCAGTATGCACGGCTAGGCGATGTTTAGAAAGGGGGGAAGTTCCCCTGGTGGCAGCAGGGGCCGCTTTGGAAGGGACAGGATGGCACCTGTCCGAAGGAACTCACGTATCCTTCATTTCTTCCGAAGTGGTCTTAATGGTTGCGGTGGTGAGAGTCATCTCCGGCTTTCGCCGATAACCCGCTCTGCTGTCTCTGAAACGGCCGATTATCCGATTTCGGCCGTAGCGTCGAGCACGTGCGCGGAGAGCGCACTATGCAGGACCACCCGGCTCATGGAGGTGTGCCAGCGGCGTGAGTCGCTTCGCTGTCGTTGGCTGTTCCAACTGTAGCCAACACTGGGTCATCGAGGATGCTGTCAGTAGTGGCGCTGCTAGCACTCGTGAGTGCCCCCGGTGTGGGAGTCAGCATTCAGATGGCCAGTTGCGACGTCGAGCGAGAGCCGACACGTGGGAGAATGCTGTTGAGCAACGGGCGGCGCTTCTCGCGAACACTCGGAACGCCGGCGCTGAGTTCGACGAGGTTGGCCACTATGCCGATCTTGAAGAGGAATGGGACCACGACCTTGTCGGCCAACCACTCGGCGTACAGGTGCTTACAGGTGCCTTCGCAGACGATCAGCACCTCGACACAGCGAATCGAGAGACACCCGACAAAACCGATCAGAGCTCTCGTCAGCTTGGAGATCTCCGCTGTGATGAGGACGCGGGTCTCTGGGTGGTTCAGCAGTACCCGGCTGTGTC
>NZ_JBQVRO020000036.1:0-9282 GCF_052439115.2 Halorubrum sp. FL23 | reverse complement strand
AACGAGAAGATTCACTGCACTACCTCAGTTGAGGCCACTGGAGGTGAAGTCTAAACGGTTCTGAGACGCGACCAAAATCTTCAACCAATTCCCACCCTTCAGTCTGCGTTGCGTCGTCAAGCACGGTGATGAGCTGTTCCTGATAGGCTCTGGAAATACCTCGGTAACGGTCGGATTCCCCTTTCTCGTGTGCGGTCGCTAACTGTGTTTCGTAGGTTGCGACTGCCCTTGTGAGTGCGTTCACATCTCCGTTTTCAGCGGTTGCTAACTGCTGGTCAAGCCGATCAATTTCGATTTCCTCAGGACGGCGGTCTGCTGTCATTATTTTCTCTAACAGCAACTGGAGGCTTGACATCCTCTCCGCCCTGAAGGGCGAAGATTCCCACGGCCTCGCACCGCTGGTTTGGGGTGTTTATGGTTTGTAGCTGTCCCGATGGCGGCTACTGGCTGTGCCAATCAGCCGTTACTCCTATCCCGGCATGGGATTCAGAGGTACTTCTTACTGTACCCGAACACTACAACAGAAAGGGGTACTTTCTGTGTGTGGTCGGGAATCCCGATATTGTCCGATTAAGTGGGCGGGTGGACCGCCTCGGATAATCATTAATACGACGACTACTCAGTTAAAACACCCGGCCAGAAGTTCGTGGTTGCTGTAGAGAATTGTCGGATTCATCCGCGCGCTGAAGCGCGAGGCTTTCTCCTTGATTCTCCGTAACATCCGTCTTTAGCTAAGAGAGAAACCGCGTGACAGCAGCGGCTTATCGAGGCTTCTTTTCGAGAGGAATGAGGAGGCGGCAAGTGTGCACCAAGACGCCTCCTCATCGAAAATCATGCGTCGGCTCACTACACTGTTTCCCTCCGAGTTCCTCGAAGAGCACGCCGAGGAACTCGGCGTGGTCGAGCGTGAGGGGAAGCTTCAGATTCCTGTTCTCGTGTGGGCGCTCGTGTTCGGCTTCGCCGCAGGCGAGAGCCGAACACTCGCCGGGTTCAGACGCTGCTACAACTCGACAGCTGATGAAACGATCTCTCCCGGTGGGTTCTATCACCGGTTGACACCGACGCTGGCGGAGTACCTCCGCGACCTCGTCGAGCACGGCCTCGACGAGGTCGCTGTTCCTGACACCGTTGACGCTGATATCGACCGATTCAGGGACGTGATGATCGCCGATGGAACGGTATTGCGGTTACACGAGTTCCTTTCTGATGAGTTCCAAGCCCGTCACGAGGAGCAGGCTGGAGCGAAGCTCCACCTGCTCCACAACGCCACCGATGAGACGATTGAACGGATCGACATAACGGACGAGAAAACGCACGACAGCACGCTGTTCAAGACGGGATCGTGGCTACAAGAACGGCTCGTTCTGTTCGATCGAGCGTACTTCAAGTACCGCCGCTTCGCGTTGATCGATGAGAACGACGGCTACTTCGTGAGTCGGCTGAAAGAGAACGCGAATCCGCTGATAACGGAGGAACTGCGGGAATGGCGCGGCCGCGCCATTCCCTTGGAGGGCAAGCAGATCCACGATGTGGTCGATAATCTCTCGCGGAAGTACATCGACGTAGAGGTCGAGGCGGAGTTCAAGCGGGGCCAGTACGAGGGGACGCGGTCGCTGGATACGAAGCGATTCCGCGTCGTCGGCGTCCGCGACGAGGACGCCGACGACTACCACCTCTACATCACGAATCTGCCGAGAGAGGAGTTTTTCCCGGCGGATTTAGCAACGCTGTATCGGTGTCGGTGGGAGGTAGAAACGCTGTTTCGTGAACTGAAGACACAGTACGAGTTGGACGAGTTCGACACAAGCGACCCAGATGTAGTGAAAATTCTGCTGTATGCGGCGTTGCTGTCACTGCTGGTGAGTCGTGAGCTGTTGGATCTGGTCACCAAGCAGGCCGATGACGAGATCGTGTTTCCACCGGAACGCTGGGCGGCGACCTTCCGGTCGCACGCCCAGCTCATCCTCCATGAACTCGGTGAGTATCTCGGTTACTCGCCACCGCCGTTGCTGGAGCGGCTGATCGAGGACGCCCAGAAGATTCACCAGCAACGACCGATCTTACAGGAGACGCTCGTTACCGCTACACAACCGAGGTGTGAGTCTTAGCTAAAGACGAATGTTCTCCGTAATGTTTGTGCCACAGAGCGATGACAATAGCATATGACGTATGCTCTCAGCATCCACGTCGAGTCCTACGAGTTTAGCGGAGAGTTCTATTTTCTCGGGGACGGATACGACACAGGTGGGGACGTGCTGAAACACGTGGCAACCGACCACATTTTGACGATGAAGCAACGCCCACATGCCGCCGAGTATCTTCTTGAAACGCTCCAAGAAGGCGAGAATGTGAGTGAATCCGTATATGAGCAGGCAGAGCCAGATGCCTCCTGTGGACTCCACTTCGATGTTGACCACCAGCAGTTTCAGTTCTGGATTGGCGACCGTTCCGTTGACATCGGGAGACAGCCGACAAAGAGTGAGCTTCGCTCAACTGCCGACGACCTCTCAATATAGTGTTCTCTTCGAGATTCCAACCCCAGCAAGGACAAGTATCCCACCGACATAGGTAAACTCGAATGCGTCTCTCGTTTGATGATGGCACGCTTCTTCTCGAAGACGCTCCTGATACTGTGCCGTATGCCGAATGGGACGACCGTGTTGACGAGTATCGGGCACAGGCACAGCACTACCGTGATATTCGACAGTGGGCAACTGAGTCCGATGGTCAAGCAACACTCGAAGAATCCACAGCAACTGTGGCTCAATTAGAGGATGAGGCTCGTGCCTACTCGGAGTTCTATCTCACGCCGTCTGTCGCTATCGAACCACGGGACTACCAACAGGACGCTCTCTCTGCGTGGCAAGACAACAACCGTCAAGGAAGCGTCGTCCTCCCGACTGGAAGCGGGAAAACGTTCCTCGCCGTTCAAGCCATTGCTGACGCAGGTGTGAGTACGCTCGTCGTCGTGCCGACTATCGATCTGATGAACCAGTGGCACGCGACTCTCACCAATGCCTTCGGTGACCAACTTCCAGACGGGGTCGGCGTTCTTGGGGGAGGAAGCCACGAGATAGCGGACATCACAGTAACGACCTACGACTCCGCCTACCGCTACATCAACGAGTACGGCGACCAGTTTGGACTTCTTGTAGTGGACGAAGTTCACCACTTGCCAGCTCCGACCTACCAGCAAATTCCTGAGATGACGATTGCTCCGTATCGGCTTGGACTGACAGCAACCTACGAGCGTGCCGATGGAGCACACGAAGAGTTGGAGGACTTGCTTGGGACGGTCGTCTATCGAGAGGAAGTCAATGAACTTGCTGGCGAGTTTCTTAGCGAGTACGAGACGATTCACCTCCAAGTCGGACTTACCGACGGCGAGCGGACAACCTATGATGAGGAGTACCAGATTTACCGTGATTATGTGGATAGCCACGACTTTGACCTCTGGAAAGAGAACGGCTATGCTGAGTTCCTCAAACGCACATCCTATGACCCGCAGGGGCGACGGGCTCTCATCGCCAAGCAACGAGCGGAGAAGATCGCCCGCACGGCTGAAAGGAAGCTGGACACGCTTGATAATCTCCTGAAACGGCATTACGACGACCGTACAATCATCTTTACTGCCAACAACGAGTTTGCCTACAAGATTTCCCAAGAGTTCGTTGTGCCGTGTATCACACACCAGACCGAGACTGAGGAACGCACCGAGATCTTGGAACGGTTTCGGACGGGAGAGTACTCAATGCTGGCTACCTCACAGGTCTTGGATGAAGGCATCGACGTTCCGTCTGCGAACGTGGGCATTATTCTGTCTGGGAGTGCCTCGAAACGACAGTACGCACAACGGCTGGGACGGATTCTCCGACCGACAGACGACCGTCAACCTGCTCGTCTCTACGAAATTATCACCGAAGACACGATAGAAACCTACGTCTCTGAACGACGACGGCAGGGGGTGACAGCGAGTGCTGACAGCTGACCTCGCACGCTCACGCACGCACGAAGATAACATTGCCCCGTTGTTCGTCGATACTGATGAGCAACGGTACCGAGAGACAGCTGCGGAACTCATCCAGATTTTCGAGGAGCATCTCGGCGAACAGAAGGGCGAATTGGAAGACACCATCGACCAGCTCACCATTGCGGATACGGATTACAAAATCGTCCAGGGACTGGCGAAACTGCTGAAAGACGAGTGTGAGTTCGAGACAGTCGCCCCCGTTGAGCCACGAGAGATTCGGCAACGCCTCTTCAAGAAGGCAAACGAGTCGTATCCTATCGCCCGCCAGCCAACGCTCGGAGAGGACACAAAGAAATTGGAGGTGTACAGTTCTGTCGCTGATAAACTCGGTATCTCACTCAAAGAGTGCTACCAAGGGATGTACGCAGACTTGGAGGGGAACAAGCGACTCGTACGGTTCGGACACCGTTTTTCCGATGAATACGAGGAGGGAGACGAATCAACCACTACGACACGACTCACGGGTGATAGCGAGGAGTCCTACGCTGAGGATACGATCACGGTTGACTGGCTTCTTACACGCTACAATCTTGCTCTGGCACAGGCGGTGCTGTACGATGCGACAGAGATGCGGATACGAGTCTGGGACTCATTTTCTACCGTCTTCAGCTACGTGAAGCTCTTTGGGCTGATGCACCGCATCTACCCAATCGACAGCAACGGCAGGCGTGTCTCCAATACAGATGTTGCTGACGGGTATGAAGCGACTCTGGACGGAGCAGCATCTCTTTTCTCGAAATCACGGAAGTACGGGATTCGGATGGCGAACTTTCTGCCAGCCCTCCCGTTGTGCGACCGCTGGGAGATGGAAGCCGATATACTCGATGACGAAAGCGCATCATCTCGTCCAACACTCTCATTTGAGCTTGACCAGACCGATGACCTGTCCTCACACTACTCTGCTCAGGGCGATTTCGACTCTGATGTCGAACGGACGCTCGCTCAAAAGTGGGAGCGGTCGAACACCGATTGGGAGCTGGTGCGGGAAGACGATGTGCTGGACTTGGGGGCGGAGGTGATGCTCCCCGATTTTGCTATTGAACACCCAGACGGACGACGAGTCGTGTTCGAGATTGTTGGGTTTTGGACGCCCGAGTACCTTGATGAGAAGTTAGCGAAGATACGAGAAGCCGACCAAGATAATCTTATTATCGCCGTCTCAGATCGGTTGGATTGCTCATCTGAGGATTTCGAGGGGGTAGATGACCGTGTGCTGTGGTTCAAATCAGGGATTCACGTCTATGATGTCGTAGAGTTGGCTGAGGGGTACGCTGTCGAGGTTTCCTCGGTTTAGTGTTGAGGCTGACTGTACGCAGGCCAGTGAGCAGCCGATTCGTTCGAGAGAGCGTGAAGTGACGGTGAGCTCCGTGCTGGCTGTATCCTCTGTATCTCGCACGACGCTCCTGACAGGTAACAAAAAGTTTGTGTCTTGACCAGTACGTAAGTCCCCTGTATTGACCAATCTTGATCCGGGTATCTGAACTGTTCTATGACATCGCGCGAGATGGTTACTCACGACCTGCGGTCACGCTGCTGTCCCGGAACAGTACTTTCGCCCCGCTCGCCCGAAGTATAAGTCACAGAGTCTGTAATATCGGGGTGAGGGAGCAAAGCTGAGTCGGTCTCACTGACCTAACCAGCTCTAAAACGCTGTCACACGCTCCCTCTCCCCCTGAAAAGAGCTGCCAACCTCATGAGAATGACCCCCGATAATCCAGAGACGGTCCGTGGCACCTGCTCATTCTGTGGCGATACAGTTACCGGCCGACACGCGATCATCGAGTATGAAACAGATAGCGGTAGACCGGGCGTGTGGGCCGAATGCCCCGGCTGTGGCGAGATCGTCGATCCAATGAATGCTCAGTAAACAGTTCATCCAGCAAATTGTGAGACTCGAGTTGCCATCGACAACCCACCACGAGTGCCGTCACTGTGGATACAGCGTGGAGAAGGACGTCGATGAGTGTCCACAGTGTGGCTCTCGCGAAATCGCGGCCTACGATCTCGAGTAATTGCTGAGGTAGTCACGGTGGGGAAAGAAGGTTCAATACCTTATGTAGCACCCGAGCGCTAACATGGCTCCAATTGTTACATAAGGTATGGAGCAGCCGTCACCACCCACCTCGCTCCCGAAGTATCTCGCTGAGGGGCTCCCCAAACAGGACACGGAAACACTCCATGAGATACGGAACTACGTCAAGGCGCTCATCGAGTATCGCGACCAGTCGGTTGACACCGAGGAGCTTCCGGAGGCTGCCGAGCCCGTCGAGGAGTCCGATAGCGAAGGAAGCAGGACCGTCGTCACAGAGAAGGTCACCTGTGGCGACGATAGCTGTAAGTGCGCTAGCGGAGACCGCGCGGATATGCACGGCCCGTATCTCTATCGGTACTATCGTGAAAACGGGACGATGAAATCGGAGTACATCGGGAAGCCAGGAAGCGAGTAGGGTGGATCAGGATAGTCGGGGTTCCAACGATCCCCGTCAAATAGACAGTGCCAGTAAAACGACGTTACAGCGCTCGTGAGTCGGGTTCGACAATGCTGGCAAACGCGACGTTTGCTTGGACTTGCTCGATCTCGACCGACAGCTCATCACCTGGTTGTCCGCCGGGGACAATCACGACGTAGCCCCGTTCAACCTTCGCAATGCCGTCACCTTGATCACCAGTCGTCTCGATCGTCACGTCGCGGACTTCACCTTCGTCTACGGGAGGACCGTCCGACGTCGGAGTTGGTTCTTGCCCAGCCGATTGAGGTTGCTCTTCTTGGGTCTTCTGGCTTGTCGAGGATTCTGATTTCAAGATCGCGACGCGATACGTTTCGTCGGCAGCAAGCGCGTCGTGTTCGATTTCATTCGCGGGGACATCCACAATATATGACCCGCCACGTTCTTCGATTTGAGCACTAAACACAGAGCGAAGCGAATCAGAAATCTCGATCATCAGGTATCACGAGTTGTAGCTAGTCAACGTATCTAAATCTCGCGTTTTGCGCTACTCTGAGGTGGTAATCTAGTGTATGCTGAAGAGAGCACGCAGATCCCAAACAGAAACTCCTCAAAAGACTAGCAGGCCAGATCGGTCAATACAGAGGACTCACGAATCGCTCGGCACAGGGTGTCCGAAGTATCACGTCCGATTCGGCAATCCCAAACACTATTATCTAGTACATGAATTATGAATTGTATGTCGAAGGCAGCTGGAGACCCCGAACGCGCCGTCAACGGCCTGCTGTCAGTTGCACAGCTGCTGGAAGAGCCACGACTGGCGCGGCTCTACACCTTCGTGCTCCGGCAAGAGGAGGTCACTATCGACGACATTGTCGATGAATTGGAGATTCCCCGGACGACAGCGTATTCGGATGCCGGCTCGCTCGTTGAGCTCAAGGTCCTCACTCGAGATGAGGGCCAGAAAACACACACGTATTCAGCAGTCCCGATCACTCTCTCGGCAAATCTCGGGGGAGACGAGTATACGATCACGCCGACGCTCATCGAAGCGTTCGGCCGATCGCCTCGGGATCAGGACCTCAATCTCCTCATCGAGAGAGACGGTCTCGGAAAGCTCGCTGCCGCCCTAACGTATGCGATACCGTACGCCAACGGGAACATGTCGGAGCGAGTTGCAGCCCGGGAACTCGACCTTCAGCACGCCTTCGCAATTGCCGTGTTACAGGCACTACGAGACGTCGTCCTCGATATGGAATCGGTCGATCCCTATTTTGACGAGATTCGGGACGCTAATGAGAATCCGACGATTGAAGGCTGACTACGAGAGCGATGAGTGAGCCGTTCAACCCGTTGCAGAATTCGGTGACGTGGATCGCGGATACAGGATTGTTCATCGCGTGTGGTCGCCAACAGAACAACAAGTACACGGCTCTCGAACGCTTTGCTCAACGGAACGATCTCACATTTGTCATTCCGCAGCGAGTCTACGACGAGCTCGGTGGTGCGCCGAGGCGAAGTACGCCGGGACAGACTCCGATCAATAGCGCCATTGATGCCGGTTGGGTTACAGTCGCCGACGAGCCTGACTACACGAACGGCACCGTGTCACAAGTGATGGACGACGTTCGGTCGTACATCGCTCGATCCTCGAAAAGAAGCGAGGATCGGATCGAAAAGGCTGACACCGCGCTTGCTGCGGCCGCAGTTGAAAGGCTCGAAGCGGATAGCGGTCTGGTCTGTATCGTGACGACCGACATCGACGCCGGCGAGGCGGTTGTTGCGACACTCGACGCCCACGGGTTCGAGAATCGTGTGCGGTTCAAAAATGGGTTTGAGCTGATTGACGAGATCACGTAATGGTCAGTCAGCAAGCGCGTTCTATCGGCTGATTCGGCTGTGAGTTCACGAAATGAATGTCGTGCAACTCTTCTATGACACCCTAGCATGAGTGACACAATGGTCTCGTCAAGAAATATGATGGCGAGAACAGTGTACCAAGCCCCCACAAATCACCGGTGACAGACGTCTTCATCCCTCTAGAACTCACCCGACGAGCTCCCCAGTAGTTGCTTCTTGGAGGCTCAACTGGCGTGGGCGTCTCCCCATTACCTCAGTCTCACGTTCAACAAGGGCACCACCAGCGACAGCGGCGTCCTCTCGATAGCACGCTCTCGTAGTCACTGCCCACAGCGCTGGCAGCACCTCATCGAGTAACGGCCACGGCTCTGTGAGTTCCAGTAAGACGTCGCCAGCGAAGCCGACGTCCTCTGGTGAGATTGGGCCATCCGGGCCATGATGGGCTCGAGCTGTCCGTAACGCTCCGGCCGCAGCGTGGACGTCGTTGCTAACGGTTGGATCGCTCACCCACTGCGGGTAGATATCCTGGTACCGCTCAGGCAGTTCTCCGTCGTCCCGGTCCGTTTCCGCAAACGACAGCTGGAGCCGGTAGCCAGCATCCGTCATCGCGACGATTCCAGCATCAACGAGGTCAGGGAGATGGTCACGAAGCGAGCGAGCCGACACGCCGGCTCTCTCGGCGAGTTCTGACTGCGTCAGGAATTCTTCAGCACCGGCGAGTGCCACGAGGGCCTTTCGCGGCGTTGACGACGCATCTCGAAGTACCTGCTCTGGAGACAGTGCTGCGATGATGCGTCGGAGCTCTACAGACCGGATATGTCGCGTCTCGGCTTCCGGCTCTAGCGCTCGGGC
Organism: Halorubrum sp. FL23; assembly: GCF_052439115.2. Lineage (NCBI taxonomy): Archaea > Methanobacteriati > Methanobacteriota > Halobacteria > Halobacteriales > Haloferacaceae > Halorubrum > Halorubrum sp. FL23. The sequence continues at coordinate 93 of NZ_JBQVRO020000036.1, read as the reverse complement.
GACGCCGTTCGCGATTGCGAGTGGTGACCGACACAGCCCGTGGAGCACCGATACCGCCTCTGGAGTTGTAAGCAGATTCTTCGCCTCGAGCGC
>NZ_JBQVRO020000035.1:0-9781 GCF_052439115.2 Halorubrum sp. FL23 | reverse complement strand
CGAGAGGTGACGCCAGACGAGCTACAGGCGGTCGATCTCGTCGTCACGATGGGGTGTTCGGCATCGGACGTGTGCCCGGCAACGTGGAACGGTGAGAATCGCGATTGGGGGCTCGACGATCCCCACGAGCGCCCGATCGAGCAGGTTCGTGAGATTCGTGACGAGATTGAAGAACGTGTCGTCTCGCTGTTCGACGAACTCCTGTCACAAACTCCGTCCGCGGAGTGACAATTGGCAGGGCCGTCAGCCGGAATGACCCCTGTCGACCTCCGCTAACAGCAGCCGTCGTCGTCGGCGCCGCAGACGCTCCCGTAGTCGACACCGGTCTCGTCGCCGATCGCCTCGTTACACTGCATCACCATCGTGGTGAACGCGAACTCCGAGGAGGACTCTTTCGCCGTCGCGAGCTCTTCGCCGAGCGCCTCGGCGGCCGCGACGACCGCTTCGTCAGTCACTTCGGACTCGCTGGCGTCCTGACCGGAAGCGCTCAACAGCACCCACCTCCGGTGGATCGCGCGAACTCCTCGCCGATCTCGTCGCTGATGGTGTCGTTCGTCCGCTGAAGCAGTTCTATCAGATCGGCCTGTGCGGCCTGCTGACGCTGGATCGTCTCGTTGTTCGACATCTCGGTCTGGAGCTGCTTCAGCTCGGCCATCACCGATTCGTCGAAGCCGCCGCGTTGCATCTGCTGTTGCTTCTGCTGGTACTCGCGGAGTAGCGCCATCGCGTCGTCATCATCCTGTAACGTCTCGTCGGCCGCGACGAACTTCTGATACGTCTCAGACTCGCCGAGCGTGTCGAGGAACTCGTGGAGGGCCGCCTCGACGTTGGCTTCTACGTCTTCCCCATCGGGTACGCCCACGCTGTCCTCGGCCGCACCTTCCACGTCCTGTGCGTCGCTCACGAGGGCGTCACCTCCGGTGCGTCCGCTCCGACAACGTCTGCGAGTCCGGTAATCTCCTCACCGAAGGCGCTGAGTTCGTCGAGCCCGATCGGTTCGTCCTGCCGGAGCGGCGCCAACATCAACGGCGCGTCGAACCGGTCACGGATCTCGTCGAGATACTGCGCCTGCTGAGCGCGCCGATTCGCGAAGAAGGCGTTGTCGCCGTACTCCTCAGGCAGGAGGTAGTTGGCGACGACTAGCGAGGTCTCGATGCCGACCTGATCTTTGAGGTCCGCGGCGGCCCGGTAGGCTTCCATCATAGGTGTGTACTCGGGGTACATCACGAACGCGAACGTGCTCCGTTCGGGGTCTTTCATCGTCTCGATGACCTCGTCGTATTGGTCGCCTTTGGCAGGGGCAGCCCCCTTCGTCAGCGAGCCGAGGTCCATGAACCCCTTCCAGTCGGAGGGGAGTTCGAGCAGACGGAGAGTGTGGCCCGTGGGGGCGGTGTCGAAGACGACGATGTCGTAGCCGTCTTCGTCGAAGTAACTCACGAACTTCTCGAGGGCGGCCATCTCTTCGGCACAGGGCGATTCCAGTTCCTCTTCGACGTTCGCGATCGCGGCGTCGACGTCGATCTGCGTGTCCTCTTTGTCCTCGTACATCTCGGTGACATGGTCGAGGACCTGCTCGCGGTACTCCGCAAGCGCTTTCTCTTGGTCGATCCGCGCCGCGTCGAGGTTCTCCTGGCCGACCGAAGTGGGTTCGTGGCCCACGGGCTCACCGAAGATGTCCTCTAAGTGCGCGGCCGGGTCGGTCGTGACGACAAGCGTCTCGTGGCCCGCCTCGGCGAGTTTCGTCGCCGCCGTCGAGGCGATCGTACTCTTGCCGACGCCACCCTTCCCGGTGAAGAAGAGGTACTGCGTCTCGTCGCTTGGCGCCAGTTGATCGACGACCGCGTCATGGTCCACCATTGAATCGAACTCAACCGCGTCGTCAGCGTCCACGTCGGTCGCGGTTCCGACGTCGACGGTTGCCTCCGTGCCGTCGTAGAGGACACCACCCACGTCCGCGAGCAAGTCGAGGCCGGCAATCTCGCCCGGCTGGAGCGGGTACGTCGCCGTCGCGTCCGCGTCGAACTCCTCGCGGGCGCGCTTGATGACGGCCTGCTCGTCCGCGCGTTTCCCCTCGAAGAAGGGGTCCTCGCACACCGACTCCGGGAGATAGCCGTTGAGGATCAACAGCTGCGACTCGATCCCGAGGTCGCCGAGGTCGCTCGCGCTGCGTTCGATCTCGTCTATTGAGGAGTCCTCCGGCTTGCCGACGAAGGCGAAGGAAGTGCGCTCGTCGTCCTGGAGCGTGTCGATCGCGCGCTCGTAATCCTGTTTCTTGTCCTCCATCGAGGCCGCCGGCCCGATACAGGTCGAGCCGCCCTTCTCGAGTTCGGCGTTCCAGTCGGAGGGGAGCTCCATCAGCCGGATGGTGTGGCCCGTCGGCGCCGTGTCGAAGACGACCACGTCGTACTCCGGGCTGTCCATGAAGTCGACGAAGTTGTCGAAGGCGGCGATCTCCTCGACGCAGGGGCTGTTGAGCTGCTCTTCGACCGTCTGAATCTCTTCCTCGCCGAGCAGTTCGCGCATCGGCTCGATCGTCTCCTGGCGGTACTCCTCGGCGGCGGTGTCCGGGTCGATCTCGATCGCCGAGAGGTTCTCGATCCCGTCGACCGCGGTGACCTCGTGGCCGATGGCTTGGCCGAAGATGTCCGAGAGGTTTGGGGCAGGGTCGGTGGTCACCAGCAGCGTCTCGTAGTCGTTGTCGGCGAGCCACGTCGCGGTCGCACAGCTCACCGTGCTCTTGCCGACGCCGCCCTTCCCGCTGAAGAAAACGAACTCGGTTTCGTCGCTACTCGGTTCGACGACCTCACGCGCGCTCGTCGCTGTCGACTGTGATTGTGCCATTTATTAGGCCTCCTGTGGCGCGGCGTTGCCGTCGATGGCCGCGGTCAGTTCGTCGTACGAGAGGTACTCGCCCTCGGCGACGATCTCGTCGTCGACGACCGTGATCGGGAGGATCGACGGACCGTCCTCCTGAACGCGGTCGTAGATCCGCTGCGTTTCGAGGAACTGGTCGATGTTGTGCTGCATGTTCGCCCGGTTGACTTCGAGGTCGTCGAACGCGTCTTCCAGTTGGTCAAGCGCCGCGCTGACCTCGACGAGCTCGTCGTCGGGGTCGGGACCGCAGACGCCGGTGGAGCAACACATCGCTTCTTCGTACAGGGTGAGTTCGGTCATGATAGGGTCGAATCGTCGCCGATCGTCTGAGCTATTGTTCGCGAAGAGGCAATCCCGGAGTGCTCGTCGCGATCAGTTCAATTGAACAATTCCTCATATAATTATAAACCCTTCGATCAGGCCGTTCACCGAAGGATCCAAAGCAGCGGCTTCAAAACGCACCACTCGGCCCGTATTTTGAGAGTGACTCTCTACGACAGCCGGCTGTGTTACGATCTTCGAATATCCAATTTGAATGTATAATGAATCATCCAGCGCACGCCGGCTCCGGATGCGTGACGGTCCATAACGCTTAATCTCACATCGGTTCAATTGTGTGTATGTCATCGACTGAGCGGTTACAGCGGTACGTCGCCGACGAGTGCGGCTCCTGTACGGACGAGGACCTCGCCGACCGGTTAGCGGAACTGGAAGAACTGAACGAGAGCGTCGGCGGGTCGGATCTAGAGACCGATATCGAGCTACTATCGGCGCTCGGCAACGAGACGCGATACAAGATCGTTCGGATGCTCCACGCTGCTGATGACGAGGAGCTATGCGTGTGTGAGCTCTCGCCGCTCTTAGACGTGAGCGACAGCGCGATCAGCCATGCCCTCTCACAACTCACTGATGCTGGCCTCGTCACGCGCCGAAAAGAGGGGAAGTGGCGGATGTATCGCGCTACGCCGCGTGCGAACGCGGTTCTTGTGGCGCTCGACGGGTCGCGGTCGCTGTAAGAGCAGTCCCGGCTCAGAGGAGGCCGGCGAAGACGGTGTTGAACAGCACACCGACGGTGATCCCGATCGTCACCACCGTCGTCGCGTAGATCGCGAGTAGTCGACGCTCGAACAGCTTGTTCAGGAGGATCAGATTCGGGATGCTGATCCCCGCCCCGCCGATGACGAACGCGATCACCGTCCCGATCGGGATCCCCGCCTCGGTGAGCGAGTGCGCGATCGGCAGCATTCCGCTGATGCTCACGTAGATCGGCGCGCCGGCGAGCGCGGCGATCGGCGTCGCGAGCGGGTTCCCCGGCCCGGCGATCTGTTGGAGAAACTCTGCCGGTACGGCGCCGTGGATCAGCGCGCCGATCGCGATCCCAACCGCGATGTACGGGAGTGTGTCGCGGAAGAAGGAGAGCGCGCCCTCCCCCGCGGCAGTCACGCGTTCCTTGTGGGTTCTGTTCGTCGCCGTCGTCCCGCACTCGCTACATCCGCCAGCGTCGGCTGCCCCCGACGTGTCCGAGGGAGTCGCTCCGCCGTCGGTCGCGATCTCGCGACCGCCCGCGGTGATCCGGACGTCCTTGATGTACCCGTCGAGTTCGAACGTCCCGATGATGAGTCCCGCGACGATCGCCGCGAGCAGCGCCGTCGTCACGTACGCGACGGTCACGCCGGTCCCGAACAGCCCGAACAGTAGGAACACGGCAATCCAGTTGACGATCGGGGAGGCGAGCAGGAACGAGAACGCCATCCCCGTGGGGGCGCCGGCCCCCAACAGGCCCGCCAAGACCGGGACGGTCGAACACGAGCAGAACGGCGTCACCGCGCCGAGGCCCGCCGCGAGGACGTTCCCGCTGCCGTGGTCGCGTGCGCGAAGCATCTCTTCGACGCGCTCGGGTGGGAGGTACTCCTGTGCGAGCCCGACGAGGAACGACGCGCCGATGAACAGCGGTGTGAGGACCATCGCAAGGTGGAGGAAGTAGTCCCACGAGTCGAGCAGCGCCGCTTCGGTCCCCGGCGGGATCATCGGTCCTCACCTAACGCCGCGGCCAGATCGAGCAGCTGGAGGCTCGCCGTGTCCGCGATCCGGTAGTACGTCCACTTTCCCTCCTTGCGCGTGGCGACGATGCCGGCGTCGCGGAGCTTCCTGAGGTGTGACGCGACCGTCGACTGGGGCGCGTCGAGTACGGTCTCCAACTCGCAGGCGCAGAGCTCGCCCTCTCGAAGCGCGTGAACGACCGCGAGTCGCTTCTCGTTGGCCAGCGCCTTGAACGCCGACAGCTCCGCCTCGACGACCGCGTCGTCCGCCCGTCGAGTCTCCGGGAACGGCCCGTCACAGCAGACGCCTTCCTCCATCCGTCGGAGCGTTCCGCTCGCGGATTCGGAGCCCGCTTGAGCCGCCGCGTTCTGTTCCTGCGACATTATGGATCAGTCCTCCGTACGGTCGGCGCGCTCGTCCGGCGCGTCCGCCTCGTTTTCGTCCGAGTCCACCTCCTCGATTTGCATGTCACAGCAGCTCTCGTCGTCGTTTGACTCGCCACCGAGCAGTCGGTCGAGTATCGACATACATATCGATATAATCCGATTTGACTTAACTCATTTGGTCAGGTGTTCAGCTGACTCGAGAGAGCACTCGACTCGGATCTATATTCAGATGTGTTTGTTTGACGCAGTTCTTCCACCGAACTATATACACACAAGATAGTGTGGAAAACCGGATTATTCAAGCATCATACTGTGCTTTACCAGTATTAATCTATTACAGATTATATTAGTACCGAGTAGATTACCTCGATCTCAACACAGTAGAACCGAAAGGACCTTTAACATATGAGGGAATACTAAATTGTATGTCGCAGCAGATAGCGGCTCAAGACGATCGGACGGACCGTGAAAACAAAATATCGATTAACGAGTCGCTGAGCGAGGAGAGCAAACGTCAGCGCGACAGTATCGACAACGTCGGCGCATTCGGCATGCGAACCGGTGAGTCGGATCTGATCTTCTTCCAAGGTATTCTCCCGGAGATCAACGGGACGATAAGAGGATCGGAGCCAATAGATGAGCAGATAGAGATGTGCTTGGATCGGCTCGAACTCATGTTAGAAAACCGTAACGCGTCGCTCTCGGATATCATGAAGGTCGAGATTCAGCTCGCAGACGCAGGTGCGGCGGCGGCCGTGGACAGCGCGTACGAGTCGCGATTCGATGACGTGGCGTTCCCACCGCGCAGCGTCGTCGGTGTATGCTCGTTGCCTGGCGGTGCGGACGTCCAGCTCGACGTGATTGCCGCCGAAGAGTAACCGTAGCTGTCCGTGTAGTTCGATAATAGAAGCATTTCGCTCGTATTTGCCGTTTTGAAGCCCGACAGAACAATTATTCCGGTCGCAGCGAATACGTCAGTTATGCCCGACTCCTCTTCAGACCCGCTTCCCGGCACGGATCTCGACGCACTGATCGACGACGCGACGACGACCGCCGACGTGAAAGCGCTGTCGGCGTTCGGATATGAGACGCGATATCGACTCGTCCGCCTGTTGGTCGACGCGGATGGCGCGGTCAGGTTCGACGAGATCACGCCCTACGTGTCCATAAGCGACAGCGCTGTCAGTCACGCGTTGACGCTTCTGTGTGATGCCGGACTCGTAAAAAAGCAAAAAGATGGACGCTCGCGCAGTTATTCGACCACGGAACGGGCGGAGGCGCTCGTGGAGGCACTTGATCGGACGCGATAAATCAGTAATCGTGCGTTCTCTAGCAGGTCAGACAGAGGTTAACTCTAGCAATGGAATCACCGTTGAGCGGAACCGAGACGGGGTGGATGAATCTGGTTGCGTGAAAGTTTGAGTTACTGTGAGTCCTCTCTCGACGTTATCCATCTCGAAATGAGCCACAGAAAATGCTACCAAACTCCTTTACGGTAGCACATTTGATTTAGTTATTATTCATACGTGTTGATGTCCAAACTGTATATTGTGGAAAATACACTTGTCTAATTGGTCTTTATCGACCGTATATTCTACATTAAATAAAAATCTTCGGTGTAAGGGATCCAATCCACTTTAATAGATGAATAGATATAAATCTATTGGAGTAGCAGAATGCATCCATACATTGCCGAGGTCATCGGAACAGCGATCCTCATCATATTCGGCGGGGGCGTCGTCGCCAACGTCGTGCTCAACGAGACGAAAGGGAACGGCGGCGGCTGGATCGTCATCACGTGGGGATGGGCCATCGGAGTGTTCATGGGCGTGTTCACCGTCAGTCAGGTCAGCGGCGGTCACATCAATCCCGCCGTGACGGTCGGCCTCGCTGCCGCCGGGCTGTTCGATTGGGCGCAGGTTCCGGCGTACGTCGCCGCACAAACGGTCGGCGGATTCCTGGGCGGCGTAGTGGTGTGGCTGGCGTACAAAGACCACTTCGCCGCGACCGAAGACGAGGATGTGAAGCTGGCGATCTTCTCGACCAGCCCTGAGATCCGAAACTATTCGGCTAATCTGCTGACCGAAATCATCGGCACCTTCGTCTTGGTATTCGGCGTCCTCTACCTGGATTCTGCCGGATTCTTCGACGCTCAGTCGGGTGAGGTGCTTCAGTCGATTACCATCGACGGCCAAGCGGTGGGCTTCGGTCTAGGGGCACTGTCGGCGCTTCCGATCGCGCTTGTCGTGCTCGGTATCGGACTCTCGTTAGGTGGCCCCACCGGATACGCGATCAATCCCGCACGCGACCTCGGACCGCGCATCGCCCACGCAATTCTCCCGTTTTCGCACAAGGGACCGTCGGACTGGGCATACTCTTGGGTGCCCATCGTGGGACCGGTCCTCGGGGCGCTTCTCGCGGCCGGACTGTACCGTCTGCTGTGATGTCGTCGGGGCACCACGAGTCTGGACCCTCCGCTCCGCACCCCGAAGCCGGACTCCGATCACAGTTTCCGACTTGCTCCAAAGAGTTTTAATATATGAACAACTGTTCATCTATTATGGGGCAGCAGACAACCGAGGTCGAACCGGAATCGGAGCAGCGTACCGAGATGGATATCGATCCCACACTAAGTAAAGAGAGCAAGCGCCAGCGCGAAGGGACGGACAACATCGGTGCGTTCGGAAAGCGAACGGGCTCGTCCGACCTACGTTTTTTCGAGGGGATACTCCCTGAGATCGACGGAGAAATATTAAGTGAGCACTCAATCGAAGAGCAGTTCTCGACCGCGCTCGACAACCTCGAAGCCGTACTCGCCGACAACCGAAACGCGACGTTCGGCGACGTGATGAAGCTTGAAATTCAGCTCACGGATCCGAGCGCCGCGGAGGCGATCGACCACGTGTACGAGTCCCGGTTCGACGGCGTCGAACTTCCCCCACGGACCGTCGTAGGCGTCTGTTCGCTCCCGGGCGGTGCGGACGTCCAACTCGACGTGATCGCGGCCGAAGAGTAACGACCGCTGCCGACACACCCATTATGAACACTCACCTGAACACACACCGGTATCGCTCTACGGCCGACTCACCCAACACGACGGGGGTGATGCCGGCGTGAGCGGCGCCGCTCACGAGCACGGCCCGAACTGCGACTGTGAGGCCTGCGGGGATCCGCGGTCGATGGACTTCCTCGATAAGTACCTCACCGTCTGGATCTTCGGCGCGATGGGGATCGGGATTAGCCTCGGCTACGTTGCGCCGTCGGTGACCGGTCCGATTCAGGACCTCCACCTCGTGGAGATCGGCCTCGTGTTAATGATGTACCCACCACTCGCGAAGGTCAACTACGGGCAACTCCCCGCTGTCTTCAAGAACGTGAAGGTACTCGGGCTGAGCCTCGTCCAGAACTGGCTCATCGGTCCCACGCTAATGTTCGGGTTGGCGGTCATCTTCTTCAGCGGTCTCGTTCCTGGACTGCCTGCCCGACCTGAGTTCTTCCTCGGGCTGGTGTTCATTGGGATGGCCCGCTGTATCGCGATGGTGCTGGTCTGGAACGAGCTCGCCGAGGGTTCGAACGAGTATGCCGCGGGGCTCGTCGCGTTCAATAGCGTTTTCCAGATCGTTACGTACGGCGTGTACATCTGGTTCTTCGCTCTATATCTCCCCCCGATTCTGGGCATGGAATCGCTCGTTGCCGGCATTTCCGCATTCAATATCACACCGATACAGGTTTTCGAGGCGATCGCGATCTTCCTCGGGATACCCTTCGCGGCCGGCATCTTCTCCCGATTCGTCGGTACGCGGGCGAAAGGTGTTGAATGGTACGAGGAGACATTTGAACCCACGATCAGTCCGCTCACGCTGATCGCGCTGCTCTTTACAGTGATCGTGATGTTCGCGATGCAGGGTGAGCGAATCGTCGCGCAGCCAAGTGACGTCCTACTCATCGCGGTGCCGCTGACGATCTATTTCGTTGTGATGTTCTTCGTCAGCTTCGGCATGGGCCGTGGAATCGGTGCCGACTACTCGACGACGACAGCTATCGGCTTCACCGCCGCCTCAAATAACTTCGAGCTCGCGATCGCCGTCGCGGTCGCGGTGTTCGGTGTCGGCTCCGGTGTCGCGTTTACCACCGTTATCGGTCCGCTTATCGAGGTACCGGTGCTGCTCGCCTTGGTGAAGGTCGCGTTGTATCTCCAAGACCGGTACGACTGGCGGGGATACACAACCGGGCGGCTAGACGACACGACTGAAGATGGATCCTCAAGCTCCACGGCTGATGACTGACAGTTAACTACCCATTCACCACACGCTTACAATTCATTTGACGATGAAGAGAATATGTTTGTAGTCATGTCGGTGTGGTAACTTTGCTATCGATCTCACCATTTTCTAAATGAGTGGTCATCCGTCTTCAGTTAAGACTCACACCTCGGTTGTGTAGCGGTAGCGAGTGTCTCTTGTAAGATTGGTCGTCGTTTG
>NZ_JBQVRO020000034.1:0-9865 GCF_052439115.2 Halorubrum sp. FL23 | reverse complement strand
CGCGGGAGGTACGCGGACGGGATCGACCCCGAAACGGTAATGGACGTGTTCGACGCCCGCGAGGACGCCGCCCGTCCGGTGACGGCGAGCGACGTAGTCGAGGAGCTGGGGATCGCCCGGCGGACCGCACATAACAAACTGAACGCCCTGGTTGAACGCGGGACGCTCGACACGCGGAAGATCGGGGCGCGGGGTCGGGTATGGTGGATCCCCGACCGGGGCGACGCCGACACGCTCGACGCCGAGGAGCTCCGGGGCGACCCGTCGACGACGCTCGCCGGTGAGAGCGACGAGAGCGACGCGAGAGCCGACGCCGTCGACGACGGGACCGACGGGCCGGCCGACCCGCCGGCGGACGCACACGGCGCGGACGGGGCGGGCGAGGAGGACGCCCTCGACACGGCTCGCGAGCGGATCGAGGAGCTGGACCTCGCCGGGAGCGGGGCGGACTACGACCGCCGGCGCGACGCCGTCCTCAAGATGTATCAGTACCTCCGGGAGCGACCGGGCGAGCGGGTTTCAAAAAGCGACTTTGCGGACCTCCTCGACGGCGACGACGTGGGGTATGGGGGCGGGTTTGCGTCCCTCTGGGCTAACTGGGTGAAAGGCTCCGGCGACCGCCCGAACGCCCTCGACACGCTCCCCGGTGTTGAGCTCCGGGGCGACGACTACGTTTTTGAGGTGGATCCATGAGCCGAGCGGCGGACGCCGACGCGAGCACGCCCGCGCCGACCGCCCTCGACGACGCCCTCGCCCGGTGGGAACCGGCGACCGGGATCGACCCCGCGGTGACGCGAGCACAGACACGCCGGGCCGCCGAGTACCTCGCGACGACGGGCGACCGGCTGGGGCGGACGGGCCTCGTCGACGCGCTCGCGGACGGGACCACGCTCGACACGGCGAGCTGGTGGGGGCGAGCGGTCGATCCGGGCCTCCGGCGGCTCGCCGAGGTGGAGATCGTCGAGTATCGGGCGGTCGACGACACGTATCGTTGGGTGGGTGACAATCGATGAACCCCGGATCATTCGCCGTCGTTTCAGGGATTGTATCTCTACTTGTGCTGGGTGTTTTCCTCCTCTTTTTCGCGGCCGTCGGAATTGGAGCTGTGTCGGCAGTTATTCATGATCGGGAGTCACCGGAATCGCTCCGAGGGTGGGCGTTGTGGCTCTCTCGGGGTATCGCATACATTACGATTGCCAGCACCGGGACGCTCTTGGTGCTCTTTGGTCTGACCGCACAACCAGTTATTACTATTACCCTACTCGGGGTGTTCCTTCTCGCGGGCGTCGGAGTGTGGTCTTTAACCAAGGATTACAAGATAACGCGAAAAGACTCCGGTGAGGAAACCGATGAGTGACGATCCCGAGCCGACCCCGGAGAGCGACCCGAAGCATATCGACCCGGCGGGCGACCTCGCGGACGCCGTCGAGAGCGGCGACCTCGACCTATCGCTCGCCGACGACCAGGACGCCGAGGACCTCCGGGCGTTCGTCGACGCCGCCGAGCGGGGCGAGCTCGGGCCGGTCGATCCGGGACTTGAGGCACAGGTACGGATCGCTCGCGCGCTCCTCGACGACATGGAGGGGGACCGATGAGCGGCCGGTTCGCAGTTGGGGCGATATTCGGGGGGTTGGCGGTCCTTTCCCCGCCGATCACGCTCGCGTCACTCGCGATCGGGGCGTGGATATTGGTGTTTCACGGAACGCCCGAAGGGGGCGGCGATACGGCGACCGAGGGGTTCCTGTGGGTGACTGTTTGGGCGACAGTTCTGTTTGGGGTCCTCCTCGCGATCGTCGCTGTCGCGCTCGGGATGTGGTTCCGACCGGGATTCACGGTTGTAGCCATCGGGGGGATCTTGATACTGTATGTCCTCGTCCCGACGGTATTGGAACGGTGGACGGGAGAACCCGATCCGCCCGCCGGCGAGGAGAGATAACCCATGCACAAGAACGGCCATTACGGCGCGGCGCTCCTCGGGTACGCCCCGCTCGGGACGATCGTCCTCGCGGCCGGGCTCGACACGGCCGCCGTCGCCGGCGGGGTTGTGACGGTCGCGCTCGCGATGGTCCCGGACCTCGACATGAAGATCCCAGGTGTATCCCACCGGGGGCCGACGCACACGGTTCACTTTGCGCTCTCGGTCGGGCTGGGGGTCGGGCTCCTCGCGGGGGCGGTCCTGGCGGTCGGCGGCGCGCCGGTCGCGGCCGCGGTCGCCGCGACCGTATTCATGTTCGCGACCGGGACGCTCGCGATCGGCTCGCATATCGCCGCCGACGCCCTTACGCCGATGGGAGTTACACCGCTCGGGGCGGACGGACCACACTATTCGGTCGGGGTCGCCCGCGCGGCGAACCCGCTCGCGAATTACGGGCTCCTCGCCCTCGGGATCGCCGCCGTCGCCGCCGGGGCGGTCGTCGCCGAGGTGGTCGCGACGGTGTGACCCCCGCAGATGTTATTAGCAACAATTACTACTATCTATCAATCTTCTTCACCATTATCTGAATACTGTTAATGGGGGTATACCCACAGGAGAATCGTGTGTACACACGAATGCCCACACGTGGGCATCGGACCTATCAGTTCGGACAACTCAACATTTATGCCCGGGGAGGGTGTACCGTCGGGCATGTCGGTGACTGCTGAAACGCGAATCCCGGTTTCGACAGACACCCGGCGCGAGCTCCGGCTGATCAAAGCGAACGAGGAGGTTCACACCTACGAGGACGCGATCGGAATCGCCCTCGACGCCTACAAGTCGGACGGTAGCACTAAGGGAGAGAGTTGAGACTGGGAAGGTAGTTGAAACGACACCCCCGACCGACGCGACCCGCCGGCCGAAGGCATCTGTGGCAGGGTGAATTCGGCGCGGAACGGGTGGGCGCGTCAGTTTGGGGCGTAACGCACGATGTGGGCGAAGGCGCGCACGCCTCAGATGGGCGGGCCTTCTACCTATCCGTTAACGCGGTGGGTTGAAGGCTTTTACTCTCGCCGCGCTCGCCCCGGTTCGCCCTCGCACGGGCCTCAAGAGCGCACGAATGTACGCACGACACGACGACACCGAACGGATCGACCCCGACCACTACGAACGCTCCCCGTCGACCGGAGCCGAGGAGACGACGCGGATCCTCGACGCCCGCGACGGGTACGACCACGAACCGCCGAGCGACGACGGCGACGCCGAGCCGGTGACGATCGACGCGGTCCCGCCGGCGGACACGGACACGGACGCCGACCCCGCTCCCCGCTCCCGCGAGGTTTTCGCATGAGTACCGACCCAACCAGCGACACGCACGCACAGCTCGCCGAGTTCCTCCGGCTGAACCCCGACGCGACCGCGGTCGAAGCGGTCGGACATGTCGGGGCGGATCCGTCCCGGTGGAAAGACGCCGTCGACGACGCCCTCGCCGCGGACACGCCGCACGCCGCGCTCGCGACGCCGACCGACGCGGACGGACCCCATAGCAACGAAGACCCCATAGCACGGGACGGACGGACGGACGCGGACACGGACGGATCGCCCGAACGCGGCGAGGAGGACCCCGATCCCGACCGTGTGACCCCTGGGGTTGACGCCGAGAGATCGCCCTCGCCGGCGGGAGAATCGGGCGACGACGCCGACTTTAACCTACAATCACCCCCCGAGGACGGGGACGTGTTGGTTAACGACGCGGACGGGCGGACGGACGCCGAGCCGACGCCGGGCGAGGACGCGCTCGCGGACGGGCTCCGGTGGTTCGGGACACAACTCGACCGGGACCTCCCCGACGCCGTCGAGTACGACACGCCGCGCGACTACTACCACGCTCGGGGTTGGTCCGACGCGACGATCGACGCGAAGGGGCTCGGGTACGCCCCCGCCGACACGGGCGACCGGCTCCTCGCGCACCTACACCGGCGCGGGCACGATCGGGACGCGATCCTCGCGAGCGGGCTCTTTCGAGAATGGGACGACGGGAATCTCTCGGCGACATGGACCGGCCGGTACGTCCTCCCGTATCTCGACGCCGACGGCCGTCCCGTGTTCGCGATTAGTCGGGCGACCGAGCCGGCGCACCCGAGCGACTGGGCCGGGCGATACGGCGAGGACGACGACCCCGCAAAGTACCACAAGATCGCAGTCTCACGCGAGGAGGTAACGGTCGAGGAACCGATTTACGGGCTCGACACGGTCCGCGACGGCGAGCCGGTCCTTATCACCGAGGGGATCGCCGACGCGATCGCCGCGCACCAGGCGGGCTATGCGTGTCTCTCGCCGGTGACGACTTCTTTCAAAACCGAGGACCGCGAGCGACTGGTCGACGCCGTCGAGGAGCACGCCGCCCCGCGGGTGTATCTGGTTCAGGACGCCGAACGGCCGGGCTCCTCGGTCGACGACCGCGATCGGCTCACGCTCCCCCAGTACGGCGAGGGGACGAAAGGGGCGGTTCGGACGGCTGAGTACCTCGCCGAGCACGGAATCGACGCGCGAATTGGCGAGCTCCCGCGGCCGGGGCTCGACAAAGTCGACCTCGACGACTACCTTCGGGTTTGGAGCGACGACCTCGCCCCGATCCTCGCGGGGGCGACGCCGGTCGAGGAGCACCCGGCACACGATCCCGACGCGGCGAAACGCGCGGCGATTGACGCGGCCGAACAGACCGATCTCACGGGCTCGCCGGCGAGCGGGAGCGGCGAGGGCTCCGCGCTTTTCGACCTCGACATACGGGACGTGACCGGGCTGGGATGGGACTACCGAGGACCGAGCCCGCTGGGACACCACGGGAATACTGAGAATTACTTTGTTTTGTGGAAGGACAAAGGGCTCGCGTTCGACCACAAGTACAAAGCCGCCTACAACGCGCTTACGTACCTCCTCGCCGACGCCGGGGAGCGACCGCCCGCCCGCCCGAACGGTTCCGTCGACGACGCCGAGCTCCTCGGCGCGTGGGTTCACGCGAAACGCGAGCGGCTCCTCCCCGACGACGATCCGATCCCCAGGCGCGCGCTCCGGGCCGTCGCACGCGACGCGACCGACTGGGGCGGCGAGCTGGTCGAACATGAGACGGCCGACGGGGACACCTTCGACGGGCTCCCCCGCGACGCCTATAACGACGCCCTCGACGCCGTCCGCGAGGAGTACGACCTCGAGCCCGGCCGTCGACCCGCCGGCGGACGGTCCGACCCCGACGCCGAGCCCGTCGCACCGATCCCGCTGGGGCGACTCGACGCCCTCGACGACGACGCCCGGAAGCGGCTCGCCCGGAAGCGGGGGATCGACATACCGAGCACGGACGACGCCCGCGACCGGCTCCGGGACGCCGTCTTTCGGGAGCTCCGGGCTGGGAATACGACCGTCCTCGACGCCCCGACCGCGCTCGGGAAATCGCACACCGTCGCGACCGAGCCCTGGGGGCGACGGGAGAGTACGACCGGCGGCGCGCCGGTGATTCACTTCCACCAAACCCGCGACGCCCGCGACGAAGCGGCCGAAGCGACGGCCGACTCCTCGGCGACCGGCGCGACCCTCCTCGGTCGGAAAGAGGCGAGCCCCGTCGCACGCGGCGACCATGACCGCCCTCAGGACCCCGACGCCGAGGACGCTCCCGACCAGGTAGTAACGATCGACGGCGACGACGCGAGCGACTGGTTCGATCGAATGTGTGACGATCGGGGGCTCCCGTTTTCGACCGCGCTCGCGATCGCCCGCGAGCGGAACGACCAGGGGCTCGAGGAGCTCCCCCCGTTCGGCGAGGAGGATCCCGCGGTCGCACAATGGGACGACCTCCCGCGCGAAGACGACGGCGAGCCCGCGGTCGACGTGATTCACGCGGCCCACCAATTCGCACACGTCCCGTCCCTCCGGACCCATACGAACGTGATTCTCGACGAGCAACCGGACTATCGGATCGACCTTTCCGACCAGCAGGTTCGGGACATGGTTAACGCCTATCTCCGGGCCGTCGACGCGCCGGTGACCCACTTTGAGGGGTTCGTTATGCTCGCCCGGAACGACGACGCCCGCGGCGACGCGGCCGCCGAACGGGACGCGCTCGACGACGCGCTCGGTTCCGACGCCGACCTCCCGACCGAATGGTACGCCGAGGAGGACGGGGCGCACGCGCTCGCCCCCGACCTCACGCGGGCGATATGGAACGCGCTCCGGTGGGAGAGCCCGAACAAGAACGGGCTCCGGTCGACCAAAGTCTACCATGAGCCCCCGCGGTTCGACGCCGACAAAGAGGGGTACGCCGCCGGGACATGGCTCTCGGTGGTCCTCGACGACGCCGATCACTCGGTTCATACGGTCCGGGCGACGCCCGACTTTTCCCAGGCGCGGGCGGTGGTCGGGCTCGACGCGCACCCGAGTATGCCCATGTGGGAATTGAACGGACCGCCGGGGATCGTCCGCGACGCCGTCCTCGAGCCGACCGAGCGGCGGCTGTGGCGGCGATACGAACGCGGGCTTACGGTCGCACAGATCGGCGACGCCGCCCGTCCGCGCTCCGGTTCCGACGCCCTCGACTGGATGAATGAGGAGCGGGTTCGGACGCTCCTCGAGACGCTCCGGGAGCACTACGGGGACGGGTTCAAAACCGCGCTCTCGACGAAACAAACCGAGCCCGCTCTCCGGCGGCTCCTCGCGGACGTGACCGGCGAGCCCGTCGACGCCGTCCGCGACCAAACGATGCACGCCGGCGAGGAGAAATCACGGAACGACTTTGCCGAGGAGGACGGCGGATACGTGTACGGCTGTATGGATCCCGGCGACGGGATGATCGTCGACGCCCTCGCCGAGTTGAATCTTGACGCGACGCCGGCGCGGCTCACCGAGGAGGACGTAACCGAGGACGGGGCACACCTTTGCGGCGACTGTGGCGGTGATGGGTGTGTCGAGTGCGACGGGACGGGACGGAAGCGGGAGAAGGGGCGCACGTTCGACGGTCCCGACGCCGACAAAGCGGCCGCCGTCCTCGCGAGCGTTCGGGAGAATCACGTCGCACAAGCCGCCGGGCGGTACGCCCGCGAGCCGAGCGACCCCGAGAGCCGGGCGACCGTGTACGTCGACACGAACGCCGCGCCGGCCGGGTTCGTCGACCTCGAGGTTCCTGGGGTCGAATGGCTCGCGAGCGACCTCCAACGGACGATCGTCGACGCGCTTACCGAGCGGCCGACCGCGACGACGCGGGAGCTCGCCGACGCCGCCGAGTGTACGAAAGAACACGTCCGCGAAACCCTCGCCCGGCTCGAGGAGCACGGGCTGGTCGACCGCGAGGAGAGAGCCGGACCACACGGGGCGGACGTGTATCGGGACGCCGGCGCGGACGCCGCGATCGTCGACCTCGGCGAAACCGCCAACGATCCCCTAATGGGCTCTAATAGGTGGTCGTTGGCGATCGTCGACCGACACGCCCGCGAGGAGGACGCCGCCCCGCCCGGCGGACCGTCCTCGACGCCGATCGACGCCGTCGGCGCGGGTGACACGCCGCCCGATCCCGGCGACTGACGCCGTCGACGCCGACACGCTCGCCCCGTCGAGTAGCACCGGCTGAACGACTAAACCCCCCGAATACGAAACACGACCATGAACCAAACGACCGAGGAGGAGCCGGTTGTCGAGAGTAGTAACGCACCCGACTACGCCGCGATCACGCCGAGCGGAAAGCCGCCGACCGAATACACCTACGCCGAACGCCGCGCCGAGTTGTTACAACAGATCGAAGACCTCGGCCACCCGTCGGCCGTGAATCAAACCGAGCTCGCCGATCGGTACGGGGTGAGCCAACAGCAAATCAGTAAAGACCTCGACCGGCTCGATGAGTACGTTCGGGACCGGCTGGGGCGACGCCGCGACCTCGAGATCGGAAGCGTCCTGAAGCGGTGTATGACCGGGGCGCTCGAAGAAGGGGATTGGAACGACGCCCGGAAAGCGGCGACGGCCTATGATGAGTACCTCGACCGGCGGATCGATACGCTGGAGTTCCGCCGTCGGATCGCCGCCCTGGAGGACGCGGCCGACGCCGAGGGGGATCCATGACCGACCGCGAGGACCTCGCCGATCGACTCGACGCCGTCGAGGAGAAGATCGGCGATACCCCGGCTCAACTCTCCACCGACCGGGAACGCGAGGCAGTTCGGGCGGCGCTCGCGTGGCGGTACGACAATTACGACGCCGTCGCCCCCGACGCGCCGATACTGGCGGGAGCGGTCGAACACGTCGAGGAGCCACACGCGACGGTGCTCCGGGAAATGCTCGCGGGTGGCACATGACGGACCGGGACGCGCTCCGGGACCGACTCGACGCGGTCGAGGAGGAGCTCGCCGACACGTCGACGGGCTGGGGTGGGACCACGATCGTCTATACCGACGGCGACGGGTACGTGACACCCGACGGCGACCCCGTCCCGACGGACGCCGACGGGAACCCCGATCCACCCGACGCGGACAGATACGGACCGACGATCGTCCTCGACGGGCGGTATGACCCGAGAGACGCCGACGGCGCGCGGGGTGGCACATGACGGACCGCGAGGAGCTGAGGGACCGACTCGACGCCGTCGAGGAGGGGCTCGCCGACACGCCGGGGGCGGCTCCCATGTTCAGTTACGCGGACGCCGACGGCGAGCCGGCTCCCGGTGGGACGGGGGCGTTATTCCACCTCCCGCGGGAAGTGACGGATAACTGGGTACGGACCGACACGGACGGGCGAGGTGACACATGACGGATCGGGACGCGCTCCGGGATCGACTCGACGCGGTCGAGGAGGAGCTCGCCGACGCCGCCGGGGTGGGTCCCGCCGACGGGATCGACGTGACCGTTAGCTGGGCCGACTATGAGACGGACACCGACGCCGGCGCGGACCACGCGGTTCGGTACACTATTGTCATGTCCCGCGAGGACGCCGAACGCGAAGGGCGGGAGATACTGGGGCCGGCGGACACGCCGGGCGGCCGGGACACCGTCCGGGTTCGACCGGAGCGGGAGTTGGGAGAATCACCCGACGGCTGATTTGTGGGGCCGGCTCGTGCGAGCGCACGCGCGACCCGTCGAGGACACCGACCGATAACCGTTCGGTACACCTCCGGTCCCACACGTTCGGATAACACCTATGGTCCCGAATAGTGACCCCAGTACGGACCCGCCGGCGGACGCCGACCCCGACGCCGTCCCGCGTGTCCGATCGGATACCTAAGACTGGGTAAACGTGTCTGACGCGGGATCGGCGCCGAAACGTGTCGGAAGGGGGACCGTTACGGGACCGATCGGCTCGCGTGTTGGTTAAGAGACGGCGCCCGTGTTGGTTAAGACCGGAGCGGTGACGCCGTCGACGATCGGACGGAAAGCAAAAAGAAGCGGCTGGGGGCGGTTACTCCTCGGGACCGTCGCACCCGACCCGGTGGGTCGCGTGTCGCGTGTCGCCCGCGAGGACCTCGACGCCGCACCCGGTACACCGAACGAACCGCTCGCCGGTCGGCTCGCCGTATTTGTCGTATTCAGTAAAGGGACCCTTCCACCGCGCCCCCTCCTCGACGATCGTCGCGTGTTCGGTATCGGTACGCCCTTCAGTCGCGGGAGTGTATGCGGACATGGTCGTTCTCTCCAAAGGATCGACCGGCTCGGGTGTGCTCCCACCCGGGCGTTTCAACACGCCTCCGAGGAGCCCGTCTTCCCTTACCTATACACACAACGGCACACGGTATAAAGATACCGACACGGCTCAAAACGGTGGAATACACACAACGGTCCCGTTAACGGCAAAGGTTATGCCTTTGTGTGTATAGGTGGGTTGTATGGGACGCGACCGAAACGACCGCGGGAGGTACGCGGACGGGATCGACCCCGAAACGGTAATGGACGTGTTCGACGCCCGCGAGGACGCCGCCCGTCC
>NZ_JBQVRO020000033.1:0-9885 GCF_052439115.2 Halorubrum sp. FL23 | reverse complement strand
CTGCTGCATTGATCTACGGTACCAATTGTGCGGCTCTTACGAGAGGCTACCGAAATCAACTGGGGGTAAACACGTACGAATGGAACGAGCGATTCCGCTTGGGCATTCGGGCTATCGGCGCACTCTATGTCTTTTTAGCGGCGAAGACGTACAGAGAGCGTCACAACGATACTTGAGCCACCTCGCTATTGACACCTGGCGCATCCGATGTCTAGTTCGTTACGGCCGCAGGTATCACTTTGAATCTAAAGTTTGAGCCCCACGATATCAGTATGATCGAAGGGGAAATCCGCTAAAGAGAGGAGGCCGTGTGTATCCCTGTATGACGACGACGATCATCGTGGAAGGCATGACGTGCGGTCACTGTGAGCAGACGGTCGAAGAGGCCCTCGAAGAGGTATCCGGCGTGACTGACGTGACCGTCGACAGGGAGAGCGAACAGGCGAGCGTCGATGGTGAGGCAAATGTCACAGCTCTCGTGGAGGCCGTCGAAGACGCCGGGTACACCGCTTACGCCTGAGAATCGCGCGGACCACTCCGAGACAACGGCCAACCGTTGTCTTTGAAGCTTCGCTACGCTGGTCCTGCTGTACAGTTTCAGTGGGGAAGATTCAGGGGGCCAGCGGATCCACCTCTACAGAGAATATGGGCTATGGACGACCACAAAGATACAAATGAGAATCCCCCTGGAGGGGAACACCAGCAGGACGACAGCAGTCACCAGCACGAACACGGCGAGCAGGATGAATCGGACGCCGAGTCGGACGAGCAGCGGGTAGAACAGGAGCTACTGGAAGAAGAGGCACACCCTGCTGCGGAGAGTGAGACGGTGCTCGACGAGCAGCACGAGCACGCTGGACACGAGGGCGAAGGACACGACCACGGTTCCCATGAGGGCCACGGTGAGGGGCATGGCGGGATGCACGAGGGCCACGAGCAGATGTTCCGCCGGCGCTTCTTCGTCTCGACGCTCCTGTCGATCCCAGTCCTGCTATACAGCGAAATGCTGCAGGAGTGGCTCGGGTTCTCCGTCCCCGCGTTCCCGGGCAGCGAGTGGATCAACCCCGTCTTCGCGGTCATCGTCTTCGCGTACGGTGGGATGCCGTTCCTCCAGATGGCGGTGCCGGAGCTGAAAGACCGGTCGCCGGGGATGATGACGTTGATCTCGATGGCGATCACCGTCGCGTTCGTCTACAGTCTCGCGAGCGTGGTCTTCCCGACGCAGTCTGCGTTTTTCTGGGAACTCGTCACGCTGATCGACATCATGCTGCTGGGCCACTGGATCGAGATGCGGTCGGTCCGGCGGGCCTCCAGCGCGGTCGACGAACTGGCGAAACTGATGCCAGACACCGCCGAGCGTATTACCGACGACGGAGAAACCGAGGAGGTTCCCGTCAGGGAGCTCTCGGAAGGCGATCTCGTGCTCGTCCGGCCGGGCGCAAGTGTCCCTGCTGACGGCACCGTCGAGGAAGGTGATTCGGACGTCAACGAGTCGATGATCACTGGCGAGTCCAAGCCCGTCTCGAAGGAGCCTGGCGACGAGGTCATCGGCGGCACCATCAACGGCGATGGTAGTCTCCGCGTCCGTGTTGGCGCGACGGGCGAGGAGACGACGCTGGCGGGCATCATGCGTCTCGTCGAGGAAGCCCAGCAGAGCAAGTCCAAGACGCAGGTACTGGCCGACCGGGCGGCAGGCTGGCTGTTCTACGTCGCGCTCGGGGCGGCAGTCGTGACGGCGATTGCGTGGACCGTCGCGGTCTCGTTCGACGCGACCGTCATCGAGCGAGTCGTGACGGTGCTCGTCATCGCCTGCCCGCACGCCCTCGGGCTCGCCATTCCGCTGGTCGTCGCGATCAACACGTCGCTCGCCGCTCGCAACGGGATGCTCGTTCGCGACCGCATCGCGATGGAAGACGCACGGAATCTGGACGCGATCATCTTCGACAAGACAGGGACGCTTACCGAGGGCGAACACGGCGTCGTGGATATGGCGACCGTCAACGGCGTCGACGAGGACGACGCGCTCGGGCTGGCGGCAGCCGTCGAGAGTGACTCCGAACACATGATCGCGCGAGCGATTCGCGAGGCCGCCGACGAGCGAGACCTAACTACTCCCGACGCGACCGCCTTCGAGGCGATCAAAGGGCGAGGGGTTCGCGCAAACGTCGATGGAAACGAGGTGTACGTCGGTGGGCCGAACCTGTTGACCCAGCTCGATAGCGAGATCCCCGCCCATCTCCAGCGCTTCGCTGACGAGGCGGGACAGAACGCTCAAACGGTGGTGTATCTCGTTCGTGACAGTGAGTTGATCGCCGCGTTCGCGATGGCCGACGTAATCCGTGAAGAGAGTTTCCGCGTCGTCGACGCCCTCCACGATCTGGGAATCGAAGTGGCGATGCTGACTGGCGACTCCCAGGACGTCGCCAACGCTGTCGCTGACGAACTGGGCATCGACACGGTGTTCGCCGAGGTCCTCCCCGAAGACAAAGACGAGAAAGTCCAGGAACTCCAAGACCAGGGGAAGCTCGTGGGGATGGTTGGTGACGGTGTAAACGATGCGCCGGCGCTGACGCGAGCCGACGTCGGGATCGCCATCGGGAGCGGCACCGACGTCGCCGTCCAGTCGGCGGATGTCATTCTCGTGCAGAACAACCCGATGGATGTAGTGCGACTCGTGAAACTCAGTAAGGCGAGCTACCGGAAGATGCAGGAGAACATCGTCTGGGCCGCCGGCTACAACGTGTTCGCGATTCCGCTCGCAGCAGGCGTGTTGGCACCGATCGGGATTCTGCTGTCTCCCGCTGTGGGTGCGCTTCTGATGTCGTTGAGTACAGTAATCGTCGCCATCAACGCGCAACTGCTCCGCCGGGTGGATCTATCCATCCCCGAGCTTCCAGGAGTGACACCATCCACTAGCACCCAAACTGCAGACTGAAACTCTGCCTGATCGCTTTAGGAGGGGTTTTTCGATTGCATACGGTTGGTATTCGGAATCAGAAAATCGGTGCAGTTTGGATAGATGGCACTCTGTAAACCGATTTAACGGGCTATAGATGCCAGTTTTCCCACTCACGCCGCGCCTCTTCTTGAGAAGCTGGTTGTCCTCACACGAGTTATCTCAGCATAGTTGATTCCAGAATCTCCCGACCAGTTTCTCACCCTCAACGTCGAGCAGGATGATTGAGTCATCATCAATGAAGGTGTTAGCTATGAGTGAACGAAGCGTAGCTGCGAGACTTACAGAGTACTTGTTTGTGCTGACCGATTCAACAGCAGCGGTTCCTGCGCAAAGAGGATGGGATCGCGCCGCTTGTGTGACTGGCTGATGGGATAGCTCACATGACTTCTCAGGAGCACCGATTGACCGACGCCTACCTTGTCGGGTTGACACTCACAGAGGCACTCAAAGCCGATCAGTCCCTCTGCACGGCTCTTCGAACTCTGGAGGGGCCGTTCGATTCGCTCAATGACGGCTACCCAGAGTGGCATCCAGCACCGCACTCGTTCGAGGGGATGGTACGCTTGTTACTCTACCGCGAACTCACTGGCGAAAGCTACCGTTCGCTCGCCCAGTATCCCGAACTCGCAGTTGTCTTCGACTTGGAGAAAATCCCCGACGAATCGGTGCTCTCGCGGACCTGGCGTAACCGGTTCGACGAGGCGACCCGGGAGTTCGTCACCACAGCCGCCCACTACGTCATCAAGGAAGTCCACGATCGCGACATCTCAGCGCCGGAGGTGCGGCCTAAGGCAGAGATCGTCGACGATGAGCAAGAAGCCGCAGATCCAGTAGAAGACAAATCCTTCTCACAGGAGGAGATCATCCAGACAACGCGCCTCGCGCGTGATCACGCCTTCGGTCACTTCGACTCTGGTCGGGCGTCGAACGCCTCGTACGAGGACACACAATTCTTTGAGCTACAGACGTTCATGGGGATGGTCCACTGTGGAACTGCGCAGGGAGCGACTCGCTTCCAATATCGCCATGGCGAAGAGTACAGCCCCCATGGTGATACCCACCTCCGCGCCGTCAAGCAGTTCGATCCCGAAGAACTCGTGAACGGATTCAACGAGACAACGGATCGCTTGCTCTCCGTGATCGCCTCGGAAGCATCCTTTCGAAGGCCGGTCACCGCTGCAATCGATATCACGACTATTCCCTATTACGGAGAGGTCGAAGGAATGCCGATGGTCAGCGGGACCAAGGACAGAGACGGTCGAGCATTCAAATTCGCAACCCTCTCGATCATCGGGCAGAACATCCCGCTCGTTCTGGCGGTTGAGCCGGTCCGTGAGAGTTCCGAGTGGGATGAGAACCCGTCGAATCAGATCCATCGTACTGTGCGACGGCTCGTTCGACGAGCGAAAGAACAAGTTCCGATCGAGACGGTGCTGTGTGATCGAGAGTTTGACTCGATACAAGTGTTCCAGACACTCTCAAACCTCGATGTGAACTACCTCATTCCGAAGCGAGTCTCAAGCTCCGAACGGGATGTGCTCGAACAAATGGAGGGAGACGACCAAGAGGTGGCTGTTGAGTCGGCTTCTATCCATGTAGAATCTGGATCGCATCCAATGCGGCTCCTGTACGTGCCGTCGACGAGTGGGGAGGGAACGGCCGTCTTCGCGACGAATCTACGAGTCGGTCCTGAGGAAGCCGAGACATTCTGTCAGCGCTACAGCCGCCGGTGGCAGATCGAGAGTGAGTACAAATCGATCAAAGGTGATTTTCTCGCGAAGACCTCCTCGAAAGACTACCGCATTCGTTTGTTCTACTTCGTTTTCGCGGTCCTCTTGTACAATATCTGGCGGCTCACCGACTTCCTGCTGAAAGCGAGTGTGGGAGGTGAGATGGACTACGCACCTGTGATTACTGCGGGTGAGTGTGTTGAGCTCGTTGCCTCGTCGTTGATTCCACACGACTAACCGGCTGATCCCCCTGAGTCCGCCGTTTGGGAGTGACAACCCTAATCAGGAGCGGCAGAATCTACGCAATTTCGCACGTCCGCCCAGTAGATGCGATCGGTAAGGATCCAAATCAGGACTGGTCGGTGAGAAGAACCACGAAGTGATGTTAATTCGATCTGAAACTGGGCTATCCTCCGAAACTGTGTCTTCCACAAGTTCGGAAGGTAGAGTTCGTACAAACGAATATCGGCTGATATTGCCGGTGAAGACCGATCTCAGATCTCAGTCGGGAGAAAACTCACCGAGTCACCAAATCATTAGGGAAATCTGATAAGAAAACGGGAAAATACCGGTGTGAACGAAATACGCGTCGCTAGCGAGAGCCAGAACCCCCCAGGAGAATCAGGACTCGTCAGTCAGGCGGGTCAAGCCCATCTTCACGGAACATCAAGATCAACGCTGACGCTAGGAAGTCAGCTATCGGCATCAACGGGTCCAATCGGTCATCGAAGGTTAACCGACCGTAATTATCGAACGCCTCAGACGCAAGCCGTTTCAACGAGTGATCCATCAATCGCCACAGGTTATACAGCAAGCAGCTGAACACGAACGAGAAATACCGCATCCGGTAGTCCTTCGACGCGATCGACGGGAGCAGCGGCTTAATCATCTTATACTCGATTTCGATGTCCCACCGACTCGAATACCGATTACAGAACCCCATCGCATCTTCCGGCAACACGTCTTCCCGATTCGTCACGAAGACCGTGTACTTCACATCGTCTTCTTCGGTGATCACCCAGTCATCCTTCTCTGCAGGGACATACATGTAAGTCTCTTCATGACTGTATCCCCCTTCACCAACCGTGTCGTCACTTTCAGCCTCAACGTACTGTGTATTGTTCCCGTCCAAATTGAGTGGTTTACGTTGCACCCGACTGACCAACGTTGAGTCTGATTCTACATCATCCAAATTTTGCACCAATGCTTCCGAATTCTTCTTTTTCGGCAGAAGGTAATTCACATCGTGGTACTGATCAAGCACATGCTTGACCTCATACGTATCGAACGCTCGGTCTGCCATCACTAGGTGAATATCTACGAGCTCAGTCGCTTGCTGCATTAGTCGATCAACGGTTTCGGCCCATGAGACCGACATGCCATTCCCGAGTTCCCACGTTGAATTATGTCGAACCGGTTCAACAGCGAGGACTATCGGGTCGTTGTGCCCGACAATCGTGAGAGTCGCATACTCGTACCCGTACGGTTTGTTTTCTCTCCCAGTGATCATCTCCGGGTAATCATCCTTCGGAAAGCCGTACTCTCCATTATCGAATTGTACTTTCGGGTCACCAGGTTCGATGTCTGCTTCACCCTTGTACGGGGTGACGCTGACCGGAACGCGAACCGTATCGATTGCAGCAACTACCGGCTCACTGAACTCGTCCGATTCTCGAATACGGCCAAGCATGTTATCGACCGCTTCCGAGAATTGTGGTTGAATCGTATCCGTGACTTTTCGCCAGTGTGGAGTCGGTCGGCGTCTACCATTGAAATCATCGAATGTGTACTGATGCGATGATGGTGTGCCGAGTTTCTTCACCGCACGGACGTGCGTATCATTATGGAGCGCTCTCGTGCGGAATTTGTTGAACGTACGGAACGCTGACCGTGTTCCCGCGCGGTCAGAGAGACTCATCAGGATCTGGTGTTCCCACACGGTTTGGTCTTCGTGCACGACATTATGTGCTCTCCCAGTATCGAACGCCGGGCACACGTCGTTCAGGGCGGCTGAAATGATATCTGGGGCGTGATCATCGACGTAATGGTGGAGGGGTGTGGAGGTTTCCTCTATTTCATCTGGTGACGGGGTCGGCTCCGGTGATCTGAGGTCTTTATCGTAGTGACCTTGCTGTCTGCCTGCGTCTCTGATCCCCTTCGCAATATCGTTGAGCAGTGACCTGAATTCGTATGAAAATCGGTGTTTTTTGGTGTATGAAAAGGCTGGCTGCGTTGGTGCTCGGTCAAGCCCAAACCGCTGTTGGAGGTACTCCCAGTTTCTCACGCGGGATGTTACCTCCTCTTGTTTCATCTCTGCGGCTTCTTTGTACAGGTAGAGACGGACCATCCCTTCGAAATCGAATGTATCATCGCTTTTGATGTCGTACTCGTCGTAGACCTCGCCCATTGGTAAGTCAAGCTCCCCAATTACGCGAGACACGTTATCGTGGACTTCGAAGAGCGACGTCGCTTGAGCGACTACCCGTTCTCTGACAGCATTCTCAGGCTCGTCAGTCATTCAGCACCCCGGCCGAACCGGTAAACCGTAAGCGAGATTTTGGAGTGGAAATCGGAGGGTGCTACCCAAGAATCGGCGGTTCCCCACCAGTAATAGCCGCTCATCTCACTGGTTCCGTGGATTCCACTCCACGGCGAGGTGAGCTGATATCGAGATGAGGTGGCGAGGTACACGAGTTACTGGTGGGTGGTAGTCGTCGTTACCTAGGCCTCGACTCAGTGGTCACACCCGGTGACTGTCTGGTGGGTTCGTTCAGATCCATATTTTCCATAGACGAATTGGTACAACCCGTACCATATTCGCGGGGGTGTCGTTTCCGAATCTGCATGCGACACACTACGAGAGATGGGGTTAAGAGCCCCCATAAAGAGTATATACCGGGGTTTGGGTATTTTCCAAAACTATCGATCGGATAGATCGAGTAGTATATTTTGTACTGCCAGTATATTCTGTACCGAGGTTTTACTGTGTAGTCTCACGCACCAGATTATAACGTGGATTTCAGCGATGCTAGCGGGAACGGTGGAGGGCCAACTCCACCTGACGAATTTAGTGAAGACGAACTTGATCAGATGGTCGAGGTTCTCTCATCTGCCGGGGGAGCTTGGCTCATCGAGCAATTGTATGAAGAGCCGAAGCGTTTCCAAACACTAAGGCAAGAATTTCCAAAAAGCCCATCCACGGTTGAAAAACGACTTGATGAGGCGAGAGACGCAGGGTTAGTTGATGAGAAGCCGGTGTACCGTGGACCGAAGAAACATCACCAACTCACAGAAAAAGGGGAAGTGATTGGTAACGAGATCGAGCGGACAGACCTAGTGAGGATCCAACGGGAGATTTGGCGTCTTGAGGAGGAATACGACGAAGAAATAGACGGATTTCACGAGTCCCTGGTGGAGAAGCAAGACGAGCTCAACGAGGCCTTCATTGACCGCGTCCGCAAATCTCAGTCTACAGGTGATAATGAATTCAACCAATAGATGTCTGATCTCCGGTAGACATCTGTAGGAATTGGAGGCTCTGACGGAATCCTATCCCTCAGACATATTCTTGTCTGAAACCGCTGGTCACTGTAAGGTGCTTATTGAATCCGGTTACGCGTCCTGTTCATCTCAAACCTCGCTGAAACCTCGTCCGATCAAGTACCCAACTACTGTAATCACGCCAGAGATGATTGCTCCGCTTCCAACTGGGAATATGAAAGCGCCCGGCCCCGCCATGATTGGGATGAACAGATTGAGTGTGAAACCAAAACATGGGCCGAATGCGAGTATCCAATTCCCAACGAGATCTGCGCCCTGAAACGCCCGGAAGACAACGATGGCGATAATAAGGAGCGCACCCACCCAGACTATAGCCGATTGTACTGAAGTCGAGGGCTCCAAGTCCCAGACCCGCAACCCAGTCAACGTCCCAAGAACAAAGAGAAAGGCGGCTGTGGCCGCTAAAATCTCACTTGTTCGCTTGTTCAAAATCATACACATTCAAATTTTCCTACATTACGTATGTGCCTTGTGGGTCAAACCGAGATGGTCTAAGCGATCTGCGAGTCTCCTGAATTGAAAGAGAAGGGCCGGTACAACCTCATCATCTGTCTGCGTTTTATTGGATTCGGGTTTTATAGTAATAGGTTGCGAGTGCTACAATTCCCGGAATGATAAGGAACAGCAGAATAGCAACTGTTAGTGCGACCACAGACGGATATTTGAATCCCTGTTCTCTTGAATCAAAGAGAATCCAAATTGTAGCGACACCCATAAACGGGATCCATAGAACTGCTGCGAGTGGACCAAGGAGTCCTACCCGCGAGGATACAAGCCCGATCACCAACCCAGTAACAGCTAGGATTGTTATCTCCCACCGGGAGAGGTCTTGAATTCGCCCGGTGACACGTGCAATCGAATTCATTTTCTTATTTGAACAGTTCTTTGGTAATTACTTAGTATTTTGGCAACTATTTAGTATGAGTTGGCTTTGCTGAAACCCTCTTCTTCAGATCTATTCTCCTCTGAAACAGCTGTTCGCTGAAGAGTGCGCACTAAATAGGGAAAGAAGGCTCTGTTGAAATACCATTATTCAGATACATTATCGGCTGAAACAGCCGGTCGCTGAAGAGTGCAAGTGGTTCGGCTTCCCTGTGATAATATTTTATACAACGCAGAGTTTTTTTGATATATGGTCCCCTCGCTCTCACCCGCCACACGACAATTCCTTGTATTCGTATTTGTAGGAATATACGCTCTGTTGAGCCTTCTCCGACTCATGGAAGGTGGTCTCACTCCATGGGGTCCCATTGTGGGTATTGGTGTCGGTATCGCACTCCTTGCCGGTCCGGTTGTCTGGGTTGCACGTGACCGATATCCGGAACAGCGCCGAGAGCGTTTGGCATTAGTAGCATTTGGTATCGCTATGATTGTCTTTCCTCTCACGCTCGGTCTTCTGCTTGCGTTCGGGGCACCCCCGTTTATACCGTCATCTGACGCACTCATTGTTGGGGCTTACGTTGGACTGCTCTTTGCTCACATAGCAGAACACACGGTTGTGCCAGAACGGTTGCGAGCTGTCAATTAGAAATTGGACTACTGATTGTACATGTATATACTGTACTGATCAATTCGTGAGTCCCCTATATTGATTGCAGTCGGGTCAGGTTGTATGACCGGCTAAGAATTTCAACA
>NZ_JBQVRO020000032.1:0-9917 GCF_052439115.2 Halorubrum sp. FL23 | reverse complement strand
GGCCACGGCGAGCCGATCATTGTCCCAGTCCATGTAGCGCCGAGGAGCTGCTCGATCGTCCCACTCGGAGACCGCCGAATCGACGGTTGCGACGCCATTCTCGGGGGTCGCCGCAACAGCGGCCTGATACGTAGAGCGAGGAAGCGGTTGGATAGTGTGGAGTGCCGGGAGGCGGTCGCGGCTCCAGCCGGTCCCCCCCTCACGTGTGTGCGCGGGTCTAGACTCCAAATTGTCGTCGGATTTTCCGGTCCGACTCACAAAATTCTGAAGGGGTTTTTGTCGCATTCCAGATCGGCCGATTTCTTCGAGGAAACGCACGCCAGCCGGGCGAATTGCGACTTTGCTCCCGTCGCTGGTCGCGATACGATCCGTCACGAGTTCGTGTTCGCGAAGCTGGCCCAGGTGGTACGCGACGTTGTTCCGGGACTGGTCGGGGTCATCGTACGGAGCAGCCTCATAGAGCGCCTCGTAGCCGGCTGTCTGGCCGGCTTCCGCGCCGATACGCTCGAGGGTTGCGACAACCTCACCGTCCGTCTCAAGCACCTCACACGCAGCCGCGACGTGGTCGTCGACAGTTCCGTGAGCGCGCTGGCCTGTATCGCATTGAGAACTCACATCGAACGCTGCCACGTCCGGAACGTTCCCATCCAGCTCGTCGACATCGATCTCCGGATCGTAACTCCAAGCGAAGCGCCGCATCCAGATAGACGACTCAAACACAATCCGGACGTCCACACCGTGGCCAAGCCAACTGAGCAGCTGGACCATCTGCCGGCGTTGGTCGGCGTGGCCGATCTCCCGGAATGACTCATCGATCCGCACGGTGAGTGTCGGCGTATGGGCTGCGGCTGCGAGCAACGGCTTCACAACCCGGCGAACATCCGCAAGCTCACCAGGGAACCCGATGCCAAGCGGGCCGAACTCCGAGCTCCCAAAGCTCTCGAGCAGTTCGAGCGCCTGCTGATGCTGCTCGGACTCGACGTCTTTACACAAGCTCAACAGCGTCGACGCAACGATCGACCCGTTGAGGCTCTCTGCGTCTGGAAGCGTCTCTCGGTCAACTGTCCCGAGCTGGTCGTCGATAATCGATTCAAGCGTCTGCCAGGCGGCCCCATCAGCGACACCACCGACGAGTTCGCGCACAGCGAGCGCAATATCGGCTTCGAGGACAGAAACAAGACGCTCCCAGAGTTCACCCGGTCGGCTCTCTTTGTCGAGGTGTACTGTCCCAGACGACACAGCCGGGTACTGCTGAACCACCCAGAGACCCGCGTCCTCATCACAGCGGAGATCTCCAAGCTGACGAGAGCTGTGATCGGTTTTGTTGGATGTCTCTCGATTCGCTGTGTCGAGGTGCTGATCGTCTGCGAAGGCACCTGTAAGCACCTGCACGCCGAGTGGTTGGCCGACGAGGTCGCGGTCCCATTCCTCTTCAAGATCGGCGTAGTGGCCAACCTCGTCGAACTCAGCGCTGGCGTTCCGAGTGTTCGGGAGAAGTGCCGCCCGTTGCTCAACAGCGTCCTCCCACGTGTCTGCTCTTGCTCGACGTCGCAACTGGCCATCTGAATGCTGCCTCCCACACCGGGGGCACTCACGAGCGTTAGCAGCGCCACTACTGACAGCATCCTCGATGACCCAGTGTTGGCTACAATTTGAACAGCCAACGACAGCGAAGCGACTCACGCCGCTGGCACACCTCCATGAGCCGGGTGGTCCTGCATAGTGCGCTCTCCGCGCACGTGCTCGACGCTACGGCCGAAATCGGGAAATCAGCCGT
This sequence comes from Halorubrum sp. FL23, assembly GCF_052439115.2. Taxonomy (NCBI): domain Archaea; kingdom Methanobacteriati; phylum Methanobacteriota; class Halobacteria; order Halobacteriales; family Haloferacaceae; genus Halorubrum; species Halorubrum sp. FL23. The sequence goes on along the minus strand of NZ_JBQVRO020000032.1, from coordinate 8,140 downwards.
TTCAGAGGCAGCAGAAGGGGTTATCGGCGAAAGCCAGAGATGACTCTCACCACCGCAACCATTAAGACCACTTCGGAAGAAATGAAGGATACGTGAGTTCCTTCGGACAGGTGCCATCCTGTCCCTTCCAAAGCGGCCCCTGCTGCCAACAGGGGAACTTCCCCCCTTTCTAAACATCGCCTAGCCGTGCATACTGCGATGATGCGCTTGCCTCCGTCTTAATACTCACGCCGAGCGTCAGACATACATACAATTACTGTCATTTCGTCGCGGTGTCCGTATTCAGGCGGTTTACACACCTCTAAAGCGGGTAACTGGCAATTGTACTGGGTTCCATGTGGGAGCCCTCCGACGAATTCATTCAATCAGCATCCACGCACTCAGCTGTGAGTTCTGTAGGTAGCCTCAAGCATTTAGCGTCCAACGGTCTCACTACGAATATGTCGTTTCGGGTCAGCTGGCACAATCTCCTTGAGCGGTTAGATGACCTCCCGGAAGGGGCGACGCTCCGGACACCACTCTCGAACGACCGGTTTCAGATAACTGGCGTCCAGGAACACCGTGTCATCATCAAATTCGCGGATAGCGGTGAGTCGCGACCGCTTCAAAAAGACCAGTTTGAGACGCTATATCGACGTGTTACCGACTCTACCGATGGATTCGATCTCGATCGACTCCCACCCGATGCGGATCCATACCCGACGGTATTGAGTCTCCATCCACGATTCGAGGTGAACGACGACCGAGGTGTGATCATCGAGACCGAAGCGCCAACCACCTCATTGTTACTGGACGAGGACCCGTCCTCTGAGCCTGCTCCCGACGAACGGACAGAACCTGATCTCGATGTCTACGCGGATGCGCTGTTGCTCGTCGACGCGCTGGAACGTCACGAGGTTACAGCGCTCGAAGAGGTCGAGACAGGGACACTCATCGACCTGTATACCTTGCTCTCGGACGTTCAACGGAACGCCAACGACCTCCGCAAGGAGATCGCGGACACGCTCTTAGACCGACTCCATCACGACCGACCGGTCTCGGGATCGTACGGTTCGGTCCAGCGGACAGCTCGGACGAACCGCTCGCTCAAAGATGACGAGGAGGTGCTGGACACGCTCGAATCAGCCGGGATCGACCGTGATCGGGTGGTGAGCGTTGATCGCGGGAAGGTTGACGATGCCCTCGAAGTGACTGATGTCGCTGAAAGCGATGTCTACAAGATTGAAGAAACCGAGTACGTTCGGAAAGCCGAGGTGGACGAAGATCGCAAGGAGACGCGGCTCCAAGGGCTGAAAGACCAACTTGCGGCGAGCGATGCTGACGACGCCGACCAACTTCGTGACGAAGTCGAAGAGCTGGAATCGCGGATTGAGGAACTGACCGAATTCAAGTCTGGACAGTCGTATCACACGCGCTCGAATGCCGACCGATGAGTCCGTCTGGCGACGTGACGGGGCGAGACACGTTACGGTCGACGTCGGCCCGAACGTGGGTGTTTCTCAACGGTCGACGCGAGTCCCTCGAGGCTCTCCAGCACAGGTAGTTTATGTGTCTGATGTGAGAATTGTTGGTATGGGTGACCCGGATTCTCCAACCGTCTCGGTATCTCTCTCTAGTCCCACGGATATTCCAGCAGTCCTGAATCGAGCTGGCATCGATCACGTGAGTGTCCATGATCACCGACTCCTTGCTATCTATCACACGGCAATTCTCAACGTGACGACTGATCCGCATCAGATATCGGATGCACAAACACTCGAGGTCGAATGCTGGGAGGATCCAATTCCATCTCGTGCTGATGGAAAGTCGTCACAAGATATTCTTCAGGACTTCACCGACGTGTTCGACTGAAGATAGTGTATACACTGTTCTGTGACTACTCAGTCGGTGACTCGCTCGCGAGTCACAGCGATGAGTAGCCACAAGAACAGCCACGCGAACAGAAACACGACGAGGAGCCCAGTTGGAGACAGGGCTCCAAGCGGACTCATGAGATCGGCTAACACTGGGAGGGAGAGGAGAAAAATAATTCCAGCCCCCACGCTCCCACCGAGGCACTCAACGAGTGGCCAGACTGCGGTTTCACCCGTCTCAATGTCGCTATCTGGGTGGTGGTGCGACTCTGCCCCCGCATAGCTTGGTGTGGCCATACATACCACCTATCAAAAAGTACATATTCGATCGTTATAAATCTATCTTCGGAAGCCTCATAGAGTGAAACGCCTTCTTAGTGGTTTCATCCCTGAGTAAGCCGTACCGCTCTACAACTGGCGACGTGACGGGATGGACAGACAGGCCACGGTCGATGTCGACCGTGACGTGGGCTCAGGATTCACTTGTCAGCGATGCCTGTTGCCTTATGTGACATTTACCGTCCCCTATTTACCGGATTTCTACATAAGGCATTGATTTACAATACCGATTGAACGAAACCGAAAAACGCCCGTTGCGGGTTTGTCGTGCTACCGAGTGGGAAATTAGCACAATAATCTCGGCCAATCTCATAACGAGTGTTAGCGACAGAAAGACCGATTATAATGGAGACACGTTAGCTGTTGGAATATGAGTGCGTCACAGGATGAGGCTGATCTCTCGGAGGACGAACGTGCGGGTCTTGAACTGGTCCGCGAGACGGGTGGGATTCACCAGAGCGACTTTTGGAAAGAGCTGGGTGTCTCTTCGCGAAAAGGAAGCCGAATAGTCGAAGCGCTTGAGAGTGCCGAGCTGATCCAGCGTGAGGAAACGGTGTACGAAGGTCAACGGACCTACTATCTCGAACCAACAGCATCTGATCTTGACTTTTCACTACTGATGGCGGGTGATATGCTCTCGCCATTCATCGGTGAAGAAGAGGTCGACCCGCAGTCAGACGCCTTCTCCCAATGGCTGATGAACCTCGCGTACGAGGAAGAGTAACTATGTTCTCGAGGGCTTTCGACGGCTCTTAGTCACCAAAACTTAGTCACGATAGGCTTGATTCGTCTCACCGAAAGAGTTTGCCGCCGCGTTGTTCATCCAGTTCGGTTATTGTATCATCCTCGGTGAGACCATCAACGATCATTTCAGGGCGTGCCGCGAGCGAGTAACGGTAGTGGCGACCACCGCGCTGGCCGCGGTTGATCTCTTCCATCTTCGCGACGCCGTTGATCACGAGGTCATTCAACAGATCGCGGACCGTCCGTGCGGTGACCGTATCAGTCTCTGCGAGCCGTGCAGCGTGCTCGTACCACGCGTAGAAGGCGTCCATCTTCGCTGGTAGTTCGCCTTCATTATCGAGTGCAAGCAGAGTGTACGCAACGAGTTTGCCTTGAGGCGATAATGATGCAATTTCGCTCACAATCGCGCCCTGCTGGATCTCCTCTTCGGCCTGCCGGACGTGCTGTTCAGTAACGATATCGTCGTCGCTGGTGCGCGCCAGGTCGCCGGCCGTATACAACAGATCGAGTGCTGTCCGGGCATATCCAGAGCGCTTCGCGGCGAACGCGGCCGTTATCGGAACCACATCGTCAGTCAGCACACCATCATGAAACGCGTCGGCGGCACGATCTTTGAGGATCGTTCGCAGTTCGTTCGCATCATACGGTGGGAAATGAATCTCGTGTTCACAGAGCGTCGATTTGACTCGTGGATCCAGCGAGTCGCGGAACGTCGAGTCGTTCGTGATTCCAATGAGTCCGACTTTCGTATCGTCGGGATCGACAAATTTCGCAGAATTACGATTGTTACACCGCCCGAGCTTGTACAGGACGTTATCACTCGTTCCGATATTGTCAATTTCGTCTAGTGCGATCAGAACGTGCGTGGTATCGGCTTTGCGTAACTCGTCGAACAGCATGTCGTACACGTCCCCCTCGGGGTAGCCTGTCGTCGAGATACTCGATCGGGGCGTCGACTCCCGGAGGACGTTCACGAGATTCACAGCGACCTGATAGCTCGTATTGAGGTCACGACATTCCATTTGGACGGCCGTCACGTCGACATCGTCGACGCTATCGGCGTCCTCGCGAACACGATCGAGCACGAGATGGGTGCCAACAGTCTTCCCGACACCGGTCGGTCCGTAGACGAACACGTTACGCGGTCGCTTTCCACGAATCACTTCGGAGAACATCTGGAGGTAGCGATTCAACACCTCATCGCGTTCGAGGATGCGGGACGGATCGTAATCGTCCCGGAGCACGTCTTCATCGAGGAAGATTTCATCCTCGGGCGTGAGGTGACCGAGATTGTCCATATCGGTTCCATACACAGATACCATATAAAACCGGGGCTTCAACTGTTTCGACTGACCCACACAGACACTCCACCGTTTCGAGTGTTCTAGGTGGAACGAGTAGGGGGGTCAGTTTCGGATGGATATTCGAGACCCTGTGCGACGCTAACATTTATCACAAATGTCTGCGTACCATACCCGCAAACCATTTTTTGTGAGTGTAGTAGAATAAGAGAAGACGTAATAGAGACTCGATCAGCTGAAATCGTACGTAGCACTCGTCACTGTCTACTTGAACACTTGAAATAGTGGAGTGTGGGTGGTCCCGACTGGTGTCTCGTTTGTTCGACGCACTGTCCTGACGACGAACTGGCCTCGACAGGACCGACAGCAGATTGTACGCAATCGCGTCGGTGGTTATAGTTGAACACTTGAACGGGTGGTGTGTGAGGTCGACAATTAGAACGGCTGTCTGGTCATCGGAGACACTTGAAGACGTGGTGTGTGTGAGATCAGCTGGGATTTCAGCGTCGATCGCTGTCGGCGTACAACTCGAAACACTTGAAGCGCCGGAGGGTGAGGACAGAGACAAGCGAGGTACCGTCGCAGAGGCCGGTGATCTACTCCTCCCTCCCCGGTGGTTGGACGACATCTCCGAGGGATTGGACCAATTGGATCCCGTTCTCGTAGCCAGTCGTCACCCGATACCCTTCTTCGTCCTGCTCGACGGCTCCTACGCTGGGATGCGCAAGAAGTTGGAGGGCAGATCGAACCTCTTCGGTGGTTGGGATATCGTTCGAGTCCTCCATGCCCACGACGATCCACCGGACGTCCTCCGCTGTCTCCACGGCTCCGTCGGCACGCTCGAGAGCTCGAATGACCGCAAGCAGGGTCTCTCCAGCATCGATGCGGTCCTGGATGTACTCATCGAGGAGGTCGAGTCTGTCATCTTGGAATGCCCCTGAACGTGTCAAGAGAGCCAGTATCTCCTCGGGTGGGACGGCATACTCGTCCCGGCGATCGAGGAGCTCGACGAGGTCGTCGACGGCGATTGTTGTCAGCTCGGTCGTCTCGGCATTATCGATCACTTTCGGGGCGAAGCCTGGGGCGACCACAATGGCGTGATCGGCTCCACGCTGGCGTCGATGTTTGTCCACGTTGGTGACTTCTAGCGAGTTGACTCGACCGTTTCCTCGGGCCTTCACTTCGACAACGACGTGTTTAGGGGACCGGATCTCCACGTCAGTGTCACCTCCTCCTTCGATCCAGTCGGCGGCACAGCCTAGCCGAGAGAAGGCCTTCGCAACGAGTTTTTCGAACTCCTCGTGGGCGTTCCCGTCCGTGCTGGCCGTCCGGAGTTGGTCGGCGAGGTCGGGAGCTGGTTCATCGTCTTCGTCGTCGACCGGGTGAACACGCTCGCCGGCATCGGTCAGGTCGGCAATGGCGGTCTCGACTGATTCCTCTCCAGAGAGTTGGCTGAGGCGCTTGTCTGCGACTCGGGTAAATCCCTGCGGGCGGTAGGTCTCGTCATAGCCAACGAGCTCGTTGAAATCCTTAATGTCGACGTCGACTTCCTCAACATCGGTGAGGAAGGTCATGTACTCCCACGGGCTTTCCTCGTTCCAGCGACCGTGTTCAACGTTCTCTCTCCAGAGATACTCCGCAAGGTCGGGGTCATGTCGGAGTTGGAGGACTTGTCCCCTCGCGACGAACGCGCCATCGTGGTAGACGAGCGCGATGTCGTTTCGCTCGACGTTCCGCCACGTCCCGTCTACTGAAGTACCCCAGACGTGGACGAGATCGTTGTCAGATGTCGTCCGAAACAGTTCGAGGTCGTCGTCATTGAGGTAGGACTCAATATCCTCAATTGGGTGCCCATCCCGAATGAACTGTTTGTAGTCCTCAAACGCGTCGTCGCGACCAGCGGGTAGGATCACGATCCCGGTCATGCTTGAGTGACTCTTTATTCACGTCCCTGCTACGTCTTCGAACTAATCACGATAATGGCTTTAGGGCTTATAATTTGAACACCACTCTCTTCAGTCAGCCCATGCACATTTAACATACAAGCAGTCGTTGCTGCAATCAATGACGTACCGAGCCAGATCGAATTTCGAGCGACGAGTTCTAGAAGAGTTTGAATCGAAGCTGGAGGAGTCTGAAGAAGTCTCTGATGAGGTAGCGAACGCTTTAAGCGATAGTTTAGAGGAAACAACACTATCGACTCAGGAACAGGCTGAGGAACTCGCTGACGACCTTATTGAGACACGCACCAATGAAGCTGAATGAGCTGACAGTTCACGGGTTCAGGGCCTTCCCACCGGAAGAGCAATCGTTTGAATTCGACGGCCAGAACGTGGTAATCGAGGGAGATAATGGCACAGGAAAAAGCTCCGTTTTGGCTGCTATTGAATTCTTAGTCTGTGGAAATTTATCACATCTTGGAGGGCCAGGAACCAGAGATATTCGCGTTTCCTCACACGCTCCCCACCAGATGGCTGATCCTGAAGACTGTTACGTTGAAGGAGAATTCGTCACAGAGGATGGACAAGTGGGGACAGTTCGACGGACAGCTGATGATTCGACAAACTTGTCCGAGATCTCCGGTGAGATAGATGCCGACAGTATTGACGTGAGCCAATGGAATGATGATCACTTGATTTTGACACGAACTCAACTGACAGATTTCATCGAATCGTCTCCTGGTGATCGGGGTGACGAGCTTTCCAGTCTTCTGAATCTAAATGGCATTCAAAACCGTGCTACCGGGTTTAACCGCGCTAAATCACACGTCGGTGACCAGTACCAGACAAAGAAAGACCGATGTGAACGACTGATCGGCGATATCGGGTCTGCTCTTGAGCTTGAGCTTGTATTTCCTTTAGACCAGGATGATCGGAACAGAATTCTTGACCGTATTAATGATAAATTAGAGACGCTTGGTACGGATCAGATCGAGTCTTTGGATGAACTATCTTCGGCACTTGACGCCGTGGATTTAGAACCGAGTGGTGAAGTTCAAGATTCGTTCTACCAAGATTCGACACTTAGACGGGTTAATGACCTATCGTCAGAAGTCAGTACACGGAGAGAAACGATATCTCAAGATTTGAGTTCACTCTCTGAGAATATCGAAGAAATCCAAGCACTTGAAACGGAATCGCTTCAAGAAATCGAATTGTTCGAGACGGCCGAAGGCATAATAACTCGTGAGACGACTGAGTGTCCTCTCTGTGGAGAGAGACATGATGAGGGATATCTCCATGATAGAATAGCTGAACGACAGGAACATCTCTCTGAAATCAAGGAGCTACGTGAGCAAGCCGAGGAACTGCGAACGAATCTATCGAATGAAGTCGAGGGGTTACACTCGCAAGTGACAGAGCTACTACACCGGTTCGAACAAGGACTGGAACGTGGCGATCATGATTCAGTCGCGGATGAGGTTCGCAATCTCAATTCACTTGCCGAGGAACTCACTGAGCTAAGCGAGACTCTGGAAGATCCTATCATTGAACAGGACGAACAAGGTCGGCTCGAAGTCAGGGAAACAAATCCCGATAGGTTGATCCCGCAATGGGATTCGGGGACGACGTCGCTGAACACCATTGAGGGATATATCGAGAGTCTTGAGGCTCGGGACGAACTGTCAGATGCCCATGCTGATCTAGTTCGAACACTTGACGCTTTAGAGGATCTTGATGAAGACAAGGACAAGGTTGACGAATTCAACGCACTTCGGAATGAGTTGGATACTGTCACTGACTTGTATTCTGAGGCTCGACGGACGGTGTTGAAGGATTTATACGAGTCTATTGAAGAGGAATTCAACCAATACTATACAACTATTGTACGTGTTTACCCCGAGGTCTCGACAGCCGGCACAGCGTGAGCCCGTGACATAACCTCATTATTGCTGACGACTCG
>NZ_JBQVRO020000031.1:0-12829 GCF_052439115.2 Halorubrum sp. FL23 | reverse complement strand
GAGTTTGGTGACCGCATACAAGCTGTTCTCGAGGAGATTTGCGAGATGACGCGGGACATGACTCACGGCGAGTACCGTGACTACAGCTCTCGAACGGCGTTTCGGACGAAGATTCTCACTGAGTCACTCGGCGTGATTGGCGTGATGACCCGATTACTGGACTTCGCCGGCGTGGACATCCTCCGAATCGGTCGGATGCCCCGGTTCAAGAGCGATTTTGCCGACGAGAAGCTCTCAGCTATCGCGAAGTTCGTTGGAATCAACTCGGCGATTGCGTCGAAATACGGGATGGCGTCGGTGTTTCGGCAACTGTTTGAGGACCGTGACGAGGTGCTCCGGTGGTCACTGGATGTTGATGTCAACGCCGCAGAGCCGTTCGGTGAGCTCATCGGCTCGTGGTGTCTGTTTGCTGATTACGGCGACCGCCAGGACGTGTTCGCTGAGAAGCTTCGATCCAACGTCTCGCCGAGGGACATCCGGGATGACGCCCCCGAGATCGGTGTCCGCGTCCCCGTCCAGACATCGACGAGTCGGGCCCAGTACCGGGATCTGCTTGAGGAAGCGCTCGAGGCGAAGAATCTGCTTACAACTCCAGAGGCGGTATCGGTGCTCCACGGGCTGTGTCGGTCACCACTCGCTATCGCGAACGGCGTCGCTCGTGCCTTGGAGCCGGAAGCCGAGACGCGACACATCCGGTCTGTAGAGCTCCGGCGTATCATCGCAGCACTGTCCCCAGAGCAGGTACTCCGGGATGCGTCGTCAACACCGCGAAAGGCCCTCGTGGCACTCGCCGGCGCTGAAGAATTCCTGACGCAGTCTGTACTCGCTGAGAGAGCCGGTGTGTCGGCCCGCTCGCTTCGTGACCACCTCCCTGACCTCGTCGACGCTGGAATCGTCGTGATGACGGATGCTGGCTACCGACTCCAGCTGTCGTTTGCGGAAACGGACCGGGATGACGGAGAACTGCCTGAGCGGTACCAGGATATCTACCCGCGATGGGTGAGCGATCCGACCGTCAGCAACGACGTCCACGCTGCGGCCGGAGCGTTACGGACAGCTCGGGAGCATCACGGGCCAGATGGACCCGTCTCATCAGAGGACGTCGGGTTCGCTGGCGATGTCTTGCTGGAACTCACAGAACCATGGCCGTTACTCGATGAGGTGTTGCCGGCGCTGTGGGCAGTGACTACGAGAGCGTGTTATCGAGAGGACGCTGCTGTCGCTGGTAGTGTCGTTGTTGAATGTGAGACTAAGGTAATGGGGAGACGCCCACGCCAGTTGAGCCTCCAAGAAGCAACCAGTGGGGAGCTTATCGGATGAGTTCTAGAGGAATGAAGGCGTCTGTCACCGGTGATTTGTGGAGGCTTGGTACACTGTTCTCGCCATCATATCTCTTGACGAGACCATTGGGCCACTCATGCTGTTCCTAGGGTGCCATAGAAGAGTTGCCACGACATTTATTTCGTGAACTCACAGCCGAAGCAGCCGATAGAACGCGCTTGCGAATTGACCGGACTGAACTCTGGCGATTCGGATCCCGTTCCGAACACCGTGAAAGAGACGAGTCGCGCATGTAGCACTACGTACTAATCCACCGTCCTGACGCCGGTAATCACAAATCGTGCGCCCCCCGAGATACTCTCCGTAACCTGTATCTCCCAATCGTGGCCGGTAACAATCTGCTGGACGATATTCAACCCAAATCCCGTCCCGTCCGGATTCGTCGTGAACCCGGTCTCAAAAACTCGATCACGCTCTTCGGGTGGAATTCCAGGTCCATCATCGGCGACTGAGAAGCCGTCTGACTGTGCTTCGACGGTTACCTCTACATCTGCCCCGGCGTGTTCGATAGCATTTCGGAATAAGTTCTCGAACAATTCCCGTAATCGGGACTCATCCGCAAGTATCTGCGTATCGGAGCCTGCCAACCGCAGGTCGGCGTCGATCGTTGCGACTGAGTCCCAGGCTTTCGTCACGGTGTCGAACAACGACACTGGGTCTGTCTCCCCGACTGGTGTGTTCGTCCGTGCGAGCTGTAACAGCTCAGACACCAGCGAATCCATCCGCTCAAGCGCGTTGTCAACGAGAGTTAGCTCATCGCGGTCGATGTCTGCCTGTAGTATATCGACATAGCCCTGCGCGACGTTGAGCGGATTCCGAAGGTCGTGTGAGACGACCCCTGCGAAATTCTCGAGACGTTCGTTCTGCTGTTGAATTTCACGCTCCTGCGCCTTGCGTTCAGTAATGTCTTTGATCGTCCCAAAGTGGTACGGCACCCCGTCAATCGTTCGCTGCGTCGTGACCGTTGCCACGGGCACGCGGTTCCCACTGTACTCATGGACAGTCTCCGCCTGCCGTGTGTCACCGTCAGTGAATGAGTTCCAGTACGCGTCGAACGTGTCGGGGTCGACCTCGGGTGCGACCTCCCAAATCGCTACTCCGACCAGATCGGCCGGCGTGACTGAGAACAGCTCAGCGTAAGAGTCGTTCACGTAGATATACCGACCGTCTTGTCCGTATATCCCGACGCCGACGCCGACTGCCTCGACCATCTGCTGGAAAAACTCGGAGGAGAGATCATCCGATTTCGAGTCGCCGTCGCTCATATGCCGTATTCTCTGTCGGCTGGTTACTTACTCTTTGGTAGGTCCGCACCGACCGATGAGCGCTTCACCTGTATTGACCGATCTGGCCTGCTAGTCTTTTGAGGAGTTTCTGTTTGGGATCTGCGTGCTCTCTTCAGCATACACTAGATTACCACCTCAGAGTAGCGCAAAACGCGAGATTTAGATACGTTGACTAGCTACAACTCGTGATACCTGATGATCGAGATTTCTGATTCGCTTCGCTCTCTGTTCAGTGCTCAAATCGAAGAACGTGACGGCTCATATATTGTGGATGTCCCGGCGAGTGAAATCGAACACGACGCGCTTGCTGCCGACGAAACGTATCGCGTCGCGATCTTGAAATCAGAATCCTCGACAAACCAGAAGACCCAGGAAGAGCAACCCCAATCGGCTGCGCAAGAACCAACTCCGGCGTCGGACGGTCCTCCCGTAGACGAAGGTGAAGTCCGCGACGTGACGATCGAGACGACTGGTGATCAAGGTGACGGCATTGCGAAGGTTGAACGCGGCTACGTCGTGATCGTCCCCGGCGGACAACCAGGTGATGAGCCAACAGTCGAGATCGAGCAAGTCCAAGCAAACGTCGCGTTTGCCAGGATCGTCGAACCCGACTCACGGGCGCTGTAACGTCGTTTTACTGGAAACTGTCTATTTGACTGGGATCGTTGGAACCCCGACTATCCTGATCCACCCTACTCGCTTCCCGGCTTCCCGATGTACTCCGATTTCATCGTCCCGTTTTCACGATAGTAGCGATAGAGATACGGACCGTGCATATCCGCGGGGTCTCCGCTGGCGCACTTACAGCTATCGTCGCCACAGGTGACCTTCTCTTTGACGACGGTCCCGCTTCCTGCGCCATCGGACTCGTCGACGGGCTCCGCAGTCTCGGGAAGCTCCTCGGTGTCAACCGATTGGTCGCGATACTCGATGAGCGCCTCGACGGAGTTCCGTATCTCGTGGAGTGTCTCCGTATCCTGTTTTGGGAGCCCCTCTGCGAGATACTTCGGGAGCGAGGTGGGTGGTGACGGCTGCTCCATACCTTATGTAACAACTAGTCCCACTTTAGCGCTCGGGTGACACATAAGGAGTTGAACTCGCTTTACCAACTGTGAGCTCTTCAGCAATTACTCGAGATCGTAGGTCGCAATCTCGTGAGAGCTACCCTGTGGGCATTCATCAGTATCGACCGGGTCTGATGAGGAACCGTATACGCATGTCTCCCCCACAAGTAATGTAGATCGAATGAGTTGGGGCGTGTAACGAATGGGAGACTCGACGGATCCAGCCCCTCGTATCACGGATCTTTCGTCGATCGAGCCGGAGAACTTCAAATTCCGGAATACACAATTTCTGAGAGCAGACGGCCATCACTACGACAATCCACACGACGAGTCGTTCCTTGAACAGCGAAAGGAGATCTGGCGAGTGAGAAACGGCGATCTCGAACGGGTTCTCGAGGAGTTCCCAACTGACCGGCCGCTTCCCGAACAGTGCGCGCTCTGGATACACGCGCTCGTAGGGAAACACTTCTTCCCGGATGGGAACCACCGTACTGCGATCGTTACATTGCGAAAGCTGCTCCGTGACAACGGGATCGAACCGGGAGAATGGTCGACGGAGCGGGTCAAACGGGTGCGAGCTGAGTCACACGACGTTCGAAGAGAGATACCTCCGATCCATCTCGACAGATTGTATGAAACGGACGAGCTGTATCGCGTCTGGCTTCAGTTCTTCGGCGAGGTCCTTCCTGAAGAGTATCGCTGATTACTCTTTGTCGTCGTCGGTATCGTCGTCTGCGAGCGCCTCGTACAGTTCCTCGTTCTCCTCGACGTCTTTGGCCATTTCTCGCTCACTATCCCAGTTCATTGTATACCGTTGTCTAAGTGTGCGTACAGTGAAAAGCGTATCTCTCCCCGGGATGCTCGTTAGTCGACGTTGACCGACTCACCACTACCCACTTCCCGGCTTCCCGATGTACTCTGATTTCATCGTCCCATTCTCACGATAGTAGCGGTAGAGATACGGGCCGTGCATATCCTGACGATCTCCGCTGGCGCACTTACAGCTGTCGTCGCCACAGGTGATCTTCCCTTTGACGATGGTCCAGTTCCTGAACTGTCGGGCTTGTTGACGGATTCAGCTGTCTCGGGAAGTTCATCGGTGCCGAGTGGCTGGTCGCGATACTCGATGAGTACCCCAACGTAGCTCTGTATCTCGTGGAGCGTCTCCGTATCCTGCTTTGGGAGCCTTTTGCGAGATACTTGGGTAGCGAGGTCGGTGGTGGCGGCTCCTCCACACCTTATGTAATAATTGATGCCATGTTAGCGTTCGGATGCTACATAAGGCATTAAACTTCTCCACCAACTGTGAGCGCTCCAGCAATTACTCGAGGTCGTAGGCCGCAATCTCGTCAGCGCCACACTGTGGACACTCATCGACGTCCTTCGCCACGCTGTATCCACAGTGACGGCACTCGTGGTGGGTTGTCGATGACGGCTCGAGTCTCACAATTTGCTGGATGAACTGTTTACTGAGCATTCATGGGATCGACGATCTCGCCACAGCCGGGGCATTCGGCCCACACGCCCGGTCTACCGCTATCTGTTTCATACTCGATTATCGCGTGTCGGCCAGTAACTGTATCGCCACAGAATGAGCAGGTGCCACGGACTGTCTCTGGATTATCGGGGGCCATTCTCACGAAATCGGCAGCTCTTTTCAGGGGGAGAGGGAGCGTGTGATACTCTTTAACAGCTGGTTCGGTCGGTGAGACCGACTCAGCTGTGCTCCCTCACCCCAAGATTACAGACTCTGTGACTTATACTTCGGGCAAGCGGGGCGAAAGTACTATTCTAAAAAATTAGCGTGACCGTGGGTCTCGAGTGGCCATCACGCAGTTGGTCATCAGTGAGTAATACCGATATTGGTGATGGGCTGACGTCTAACTGGCCGCCAGCGTTGGCCAGTTCCTGTTTTTTGAGTCGCTACCAGCCGTGGGCGTCTCGGCTAACGAACCCGATCTGATATTGGTCCTCATTGCTTGGAGCGTGTTTGATGCTTACTGTCTCCAAGTTGGGATCCGAATTGACACCACGACGGACCTGATCGCTACCGGAGTTACCGAGCCTCTCGTCGACGACTAGCTATGTCATTTCTGAGTCATCATCCTCTGACGTCTCTGACGTCGAGTTAGTGTCGGATTCAGTCGTTTCGTGAGACTCATCGGGCGATTCCGACTTTTTATCGTGGAATCGTGCGCTCTGTGGCGTGCCCTCATTATCGCCGTAGAACCACTCGGCCTGTGCGCTGTTGAGCCGTGGCCCCTCGTAGTACACTTTATGATGCGCATTCCACGCATTTCGGTGTTCGATCGGGAGTTGGCGATGCCACTGCCTGTATGGGGTCGCGTCCGTCTTGTGGACGTGAATATGACAGCGCTGACACAGCGGGATTAGGTTGGCGACACGGTCGTCGGTATCGTCGCCGTTGATGTGATGGAGTGAGTTTACCAACGGCCGATTGTCACTGTTAACCCAGTCTTCAGGGGCCCGCCCACAGATGAGACACTCAGTACCCCACGCATCCCGGACAGCCTGCCGAAGTGAGTCGTCAGACATTGCCCTTGACTCTCGGTGAGCGCTTGCCCACGACGGGTCCACTAGGAGTTGGCAGCGTGTTCAGGTCGCCAGCTAGTAGTGGCTGTCCGAGAGTTTGTGTCGGTACGACTATTCGCTCGTGCCGCGTGTACGACCACCACTCCGGCCGTGAAACAGTTGCGTCGGTGGCGGCCGCATACGCATACGTTGTATATTTTGATTGTTGCATAGTTCTGAGCGGGATCGGATGCGGGTCATCCCTTTTCCGAATCCCTCTCACTCCTCTCGAGGGATACAAACGAATCCGCGAGCGAACCAACTCCTAATTAGCATCCAGTACCTCACAAAGTAATTTGAGAGATATTACCGTAATTTAGTCAAACTATACGGTAACTACTGATGTCTTGGGATTTAGATGTCTATTCGGCAAGTTGATCAGCAAGGATTCGCGCGAGTTCAGCTTCATCTCGGTCAAGAGCGATCGTCGACGCGGTTGTAGTGATTCACAGAAGGTCTCAATAATCTACTCGCGTCGGAAAACCGTTCAACCTGAGTTACGGTAAAGTTTCCCGTAATTTCGGTAGAAGGCTGATGTGGCTGAAAATAACATGTAGAGGTAGTCTGTCCATCATCAAGTCACGCATCCGAGAGATCTACCCTGTCAAAGGAAACGGGACGAACTGTATTCTGAACGACTTTGCGACGCGACCAACTACTCGCCGAGTACGATATCGTCCACTTTGAGCGAGCCGGTCGGGCAAAGGGTGCCTTCGTTCCCGGCGACGCCATTGAGGTCAGTTCCGAGATATCGACACCGCACCCCGACGACGATGCTGCCCCAGCGTGAGTTCGACTATGCCGGCGGCAGATCGATCAGTCGTCGTCTGTTTTCCTAACCGCATCCCGTTCGTCGAACACCTGATCCCGGACAACTGCCTCCTCGTCCGATCGATCTGGATAGCTCCCGGCGCTCTGAAAGTACGGCAGTGGGCTGTCGGCTAACTCCACACCAGCGACGCCGGCGGGCAACGACCGTTCGCTGACTGTTTCGAATCGGTCCTCGACTGCGTCCGTTGCGGTCGACCCCACATTGAGGCTGTCGATGAGGTGATCGAGCTTCGCGTCCATCTGTTCGTAGCGGTATCGCATCTCGCGTGCGTGGACGCCCTCCCGGAGGAGCAGTTCGATCACTCTGCTCTTCGGGATGTCATGGTGTTTTGCCATCGCTTCGAGAATGCTGTTCAGATCCCCGTCTACCATCGCGCTAATTTGGTCTCCCATACCGACTCGATTTGCTCCCACGTAGTAAGTCGCCTTCCGGGCGAGTCTTTGTGGGACATCAACTGCGCTTCGCTCCCACCTACTCTTTGGGGATTCCCTCCTCTTCTGCCGACCCCGGCTACTCCCCGCCCCCGAGTCGCCATCTGGCCCCACCCTGATCATCCACGTCGGCTCCGTCCTGAACGACCCGCTTACGGCAATCCGGGGGAGCATCTTCGCCTTCCACTTCTTCTTCTTCCTCTCCCCCCTTCGTCTCTCTCGCCCCCTCGCCGATCGCTGTCCCCTGCTGAACGGTCGTCGATCGCTGTTCCCCGCTGCGGTGGTTTTGGATCGTGTCGCTCGTCGCCGCCCCACCCCCACCGTCGAGTCGCTCTCGCCTACCCCCCGTCGACGTCGTCGTTGTCTCCGCCGTCCCCGTCACTTCGCCGCCCCCGCAGTACCGCTGTCTCGTTGTCGTCGTCGCCTCCACCCCCACCGTCGCTTCGCACTCGCCGTTTGGTCTCGATCGCGTCTCCCCGCTCACCCACCCCGCACCGTTCACATCGCGACCGCGACTCTCGACGTCGTCGACCGCGCCCCCACCCCGCACTCTCGCATCGTGATCTGGCCCTTCCCTCCTGTCGTCGCCCCGCCGCCGCTGTTCGTCGTCGGGTGTCGTGTCGTCTCGGTGGTCCCCCTCGTTGTCGCTGGTGCTGGTCCGTCCTCGATGCTGGTCGGTGTTCGAGGTCGCCCTGTCGCTTCCTAGTCGTCGGTCTGGTCTCTGCTGGTCGCCGCCGGTCGTCGTTGATCCGTGTCCTCTCCGAGTCAGTCCTCGTCGTCGCTCGTCGGATTGGTGCCGCCGGGCCAGTTTCGGTGTTGGTGTCGTCAATTGCCCCTGGGGTGCTATCGATCAGCTGGTGGTCCGTCGTCGACCGTCGGGTCCGCGTTCTCGGTGTATCGATCGTCGGTCAGCCTCGTCGGGTTCGGTCGTCGTTTCGAGTGGTCGGTTGTCTCCCGTCGCCGTCGACGTTGGTGGTGTTCCGTCGCCTGTCGTCGGTCCCTGTTCATCGCCTCGCATCCCCTGTCCGCCGCGCCGCTCACTCAGGGTTCCATCCACTATCATATCTCTGATAGTCTTCGCCTTGTCCGCCTCCCGTCTCTCCCCCTTTCCCTTGTCCATTACTTGGCTCCGCCCCGATTCCTTCGCTACGCGACTATCCACTGAACTTCATCTGCCCTGAACCCTAATTGTGTGAATTCGGCTGAACATGTGTGACAACCAGAGGTTGTTTGATAGCGTCTCTAAAGCACTATCGTCGGATGGCTGAACGTGTGTAGCTGTATTTGTGGTTGGGATTCTATTTACGAACCCTCGTAATCCCGCCGCCGTCTGGTATTTACAGGAAAAGACAGATAGAATACATAAATTAATAGAGGAGGTGTCAATCGCCACGCCGTCTGGTATTACTGGGGAATTTGAATCAAGATCACCGGCTATATACAGAATGCCGCAATCTTCGTGCCGTCTGGTATTTACGAGACTATATACGTGACGGCCGTATCACGCCACTGTCTGGTATTTATGATGGTGGTTCGCGCGTCGCACCTCGTGTTCTGAGAGTTAATACACACCCCCGCAATACCGGTGCCGTCTGGTATTTACGAGACTATATACGAGACGGCCGTATCACGCTACCGTCTGGTAAATAGGCAAATGCCAGGAGGTCATGCGATCGGGACTTGCTAATTAATATACACCTGCCGAATACCGGTGCCGTCTGGTATTTACGAAACTATATACGGACTACCGCAATCCCGGTGCTGTCTGGTATTTACAGGGTCGGTTGGGCTGTGAAAATCATACTAAATGTGGTAGGAAGAACTGAGTAGTGAGGTGATCGAGCCGGTAGCTATCGCGAAAGGAGTGAGGCTGACTTGGGAGGTGTGGGGTGTGAGGACGCTGGCACAAGTTAGTCTTCGATAGCTGAGAGCTAGAGAGTCAGTATTGGTGTGGCTTGCTGAGAATACTTCGTCGAGGGGTTGCGTTCTACTCGTGTGTTAGCCTAGTTTTGAGGGTCGGGGGGTCGCGCTCCATTCGGGAGTCATTTTTGCGTCGACAGTCGGGGGGTCGCACTCCATTTGTGAGTCATTTTTGCGTCGACAGTCGGGGGGTCGTTTTCCATTTCTGCGTTAGGAATCGCTGAAGCGGGGGAATTGGGAGCAGAAACTGATTGCATCTCGCTGGGTCGAAACAGCAACTCGATGATATCGCTCTCGCAAGTGTGATTCCGAGTTTGAGAGATTCGATGGTAATGAGCGAGTATAGGACACACTTCTTGTACCTCAAACGACCAGTGAATAGTGAGCCTGAAGAGAGTCGTCCAATAGTTTTGCGTTGAGAGTGAGACAGGCGTGGGTTAGGAGTCGTGTGGGAGATGGCCGGGGGTGCTAGTGTATTCACGAGTGGGTTAGTGTGGGGCGGGCGTGTTGTTTGTCTGGAACTTCGGCCTGACGATGTCTACATTAATCGGGCTGAGTGTCTCTTTCACCACGGTCAGCTTCATTCTGAACGTGGTCTGCCATTATAAACGGAGGATCGGTGATTCGCCAGTATAGATTATCTCCTGCGACGGTGAGTTACGTTTCAAAGAAATCTGAGGATGGCTTGTAAGTCGGTTCTTTATTTCAGTCTTATATTGGTAAATATCACGAAGGTTGACGACATCAATATCAGTTAGACGGTTTACCTTTGCGCGCAGTTCCTTACCCGTTATCTGGCCATCCTGAATGAGTGTCAATAAAATATCGTGGAAGATGGACTCCAAGACTTGTTGCTCTTCGCTCGTTCCAGATTGACAGACACGTGAAACTACGGTCGAGACATCATCGGTACCGAATTCGATCGAGAGTGATGACGGCTTTGGGAACACTTCATTAGTAGTAGCATCGTGCTGACTACAGTTGGTAACTGAGGACACTAATTCCGCTGGCTCATACGATTCAACCAGATCTTCAGCTGAAACATGAGATGAGTCAACGGCAGCACTGCGGTACAACCCCCGATGTACACGATCAACGTGTCCTTCATCCTGAAGATGTCGTAGTCGTTGACTCACGTATGACTGGTTTCGGTTGAGTTCATCGGCTAAATATCGGGGGGTACATCGTCCCTCTCTGAGCTTTGCTAAAATCAGCCGGTCAGTCTTGTTCAAATCCATCTGAGTACCACCATGTCGTGAACTAATGACTAATTAGATGTTAGATATTGTGGTCTCGTAATATCATATAACACATTGTTAGAAACGGGATAGAAGACCTAGAAACACCGATAATCTGCTGTGTTAATCCGATAGAAAGCCGCTATATTATGAGAGTGTGAACTAGGACATGGGACGTAAGAGACTGACCGCCACTTTTCGGTCGCGTCGCAAAGTCGTTCAGAATGCAGTTCGTCCCGTTCGCTTTGACAGGGTATATCTCTCGGATGCGTGACTTGATGATAGATAGACTACCTCTACCCGGTATTTTCGGCCATATCAGTCTTCTATCGAAATTGCGGGAAAATTTACCGTAACTCAGATTGAACGGTTTTCCGACGCGACCTAATGATTGACGACAATCGATAACTCCGCAATGAATCCTCCACAACCAGCATCCGAACCGTACTCGAAAGGCGATGAAGTAACCGTGTACGTAGGTGAAGACGACCCCGACGTCCGGTACCAACAAATCGCCCGCAAGCAGCCCAGTTTTCATTCGGCACGAGGGGGGTGTTTACTGGAAACGGTGGCGTGTTTGTAACCAACAGCGCGGGGAATGAGGTGGTAGCGTTGGTTAACAGATCACGCTCTTGTGTAGAGCTGCGGAAAGACGATTTGACATGTTGAGTTCCTGTTACAGACCGGCGATCTAAGTCTTAGTCAGCTCACTCAATTCAGTTCTAGGTATTAAGCAACCAACCTCTTTCCGCGTTGCTACATAAGAGCGAGAACTCGAGCCGCGGCGCCCACCAGAAATCTCCGATCACGTCCCCCGAGCCCCTGAGCAAAAGACAAAGTAGCGTCAACGCCAACGTCAACGTACAATGGGCGTCGCCAACGAACAGATCCGAGTGAGCGAGACGGTGAAGCGCGAGATTGAACGACGCCGGCGGGAGGGCGAGAGTTACAACGACGTCCTCGAGCGCATCCTCGACGAGGAGGACGCCGGCGATTTTGACGACGGGTTCGGCCGGTGGTCCGATGAGGAGGCCGAACGCGTCCGTGAGGGCCGGCGGACGTCAAAGGAAAAGCGGAAGCGTCGGATGCGCGAGCGGGCCGAGGACGCTGCATGAAGGTCCTCGACGCGACCTTTCTGATCGACTACCTGGACGGTATCGAGGCGACCCGTGAGTTCTACGAGGAGCACGGCGGTGACCAGACCCGATGGGTCGCTCCGGTCCCAGCGTTCGCCGAGGCTCTCGTCGGTGAGGGGAACCTCCCGAGCGGGGACGTCGACGGGGCCCGCTCGGACCTGGCGTGGGTCGACGTTCATCCCGTCGATGAGCGGACGGCGGTCACGGCAGGGTACATCGCGGACGAGATTGCGCCGGGCGGCCCCTACCTGGACGGGCCCGACGCGCTGATCGCTGCGGTCGGCCGCGAACTCGACGCGCCGGTGGTCTCCGGGGACGGCGACCTCACTCACGAGGAGACGAAGAAGGTCGTCGACGTCGAGGAGTACTGACCGCCGGCGAGCCCGTTCGCTCCCCCCGAGCGCGTTCGCCCGTATCTGAAGTGACTCACGGGACGGCGGCCGCTCCCTCCTGCGTGTGGTACGTGTGCAACCGAGTGCCGCTTTATCATACAAGTCGTCACTAGCTGACCGCAGATACCCCCTGAAATGGCATAATCGGGCGATCACACACCACTGTTTCTGATGCTCGACAGATATTTAGTGTAAGCTTATTATAGAACCTCCTATGCGACTGGAAGCGACTGCAAAGCAGGACGAATACAAGGTCTGGATGACCGACGCCGAACTCGAGGAGCTGCGGCGGGCCGCTGCGAACCATCGCGACGATCTCATCATCCAGCTGGGTGGCTACGTCGGCCTCCGAGCCTTCGAAATCCCGCAAATCCGCCCGGAGCACGTGAAACGGACACCCGACGGCGATCACTACCGGCTCCGGGTTCCTGAGGGGAAAGACACGACCGGGAACGGCGGGAAGCCCCGCGACGCCTACCTTCCAGCAGATGTCGAGGGGGACGTTCACCGCTACCAGAATGCTGGAGTTGCGAACGACAGAATCTATGCACGGGATTGGATCGAGCCCGTTCCCAGAGAACCACTCGCGAAGGCCAC
>NZ_JBQVRO020000030.1:0-14494 GCF_052439115.2 Halorubrum sp. FL23 | reverse complement strand
GAGATATTTCTGTTACGTCCTCAAAGTGATCGATTGATATTGTGGACAAGACACCTAAGAGCGAGTTCACGGAACTGCTTCCACCAGCGCCGTGACCGGACAAACGCACCATACTTTCGCTTGAGTGTTGAGTTCACAGTCTCGGATTGACTTCGTTGTCCGTAGAGATCAGCGTCTAAGCGTGCGTTCCATGCCTTGTGGAGTGATGTGAACTCACGATGCTTAATCAGTGGCCGAACCTCGTGTTGCCGGGCGAGCCGCCTGATTTTCTGATCGTCGTAGCCTTTGTCTCCGAGGAGAATATCGATACACTCGGGGTTGCGCTTGATCAACGACGGAGCGATCTGGCTATCGTGTTTTCGAGTCGTCGTCACGTGTAGGTCGAGAATTGCGTTCACCTTCGCATCGACCAGCAACGTCACCTTGAGCTGCTGAATCGTGAGTTCAGCTCGTTTCGTGTAGTGTTTCGAAGCGTGACTACGGTCGAACCCCGACGTATCAACACCAACAACTCCGCTCGTCGGAAGTAACGTCACTGAGAGAGTCAAAATGATACGCCACACAGCCATATCAAGCCGGTTGAACGCCTTACAGAGCGTTGAAGCAGTAGGAAGTTCGGTTAGCCCGAGAACACGACGGATGCGTGGCATCTCGATCAGTTCGTCAAGTAGGCCACGATAGGTCGTGTTCTTCCGCACTTTGAGACAGAGCAGAACAACGTGCTGCGGGAGTGTATAGCGGTGTTTGGAGAACTTCGAGGAGTATCGAGACACTGCTCGGCGGGCCAGATGGATCGCCTTCTCAGTAAACCGGAGAAGCTGCGACTTCGGGAGGGCCTTCATCTCGTCGAATTATACGACGAACATGTAACTCTCTGAGGATTTCAACAGAGCCGATATAGTGAAAACGGATATTTGCCGAGCAATGGATAAAACGAATATCGCAGCGGTCGGGATGGCGCTAATTGCTGGATATATCGGCTACGGCGTGGTAGACGTACAGTGGGAGTCAATACTCCCATTCCCGATTGTTGCCCTTCTCACGTTCGCAGTTTTAGTGCGGAAAGACTTTGCGAGAAAAGCTATCGGGACAGGCCTGTATATTATCGCCGCACTTCTTTTTCTCTTGGCAGTTCATTATACAGTGTTTTACCGATATCTTCTTGTTCCCCTTGTGGGCTTCAACATCCTATTTGCTGTTGGTGTATTAACCATTGGTTGGATTGTGTTGGCAGCTGTTGCTGTGGCTGTTACAGGTAAGAAATTGAATCAAAGTGTGGGGAGTAGCTGAAGACTTTCAGCTATTGTCTCAGTCAGGACATCGACCGAATACCTGAGCAGTTAACAGGAAGTGTGTCATATCTGGTTCAATGATTGATTTGTTACTCAGCAGGTGCGTGTGTTTTCAGAAATTGAGTATTCCCTCAATATTCCGAATATATATCCAATTTATACTGGAAAATACAAGTAAGTGGATCTCTACTAACAAAACGGAATGGGTGACAAACTTCTCGTAGTCGCCAGGGCGGTACACACCAGTTGATCCCAACGACTAGATAGTCCACGCGATGTCGCCGGCAGCGGTCATGCCCAAGAAGATGTCGACGGTCCCACCGGGGATTCCGAATCGGTCGGCGTGGTGGAACGAGCGAAGTCCTCGCCTGAACCCGTTTCCAAGGCTGCGTATTGCTTCGCGCGAACGAACTCTTCGACGCTCGGAACAGTGTTTGCTTTCGTCTCGTACTCGCAACCGGGAGTGGGGCAGCTGACCAAGAAGTTGAACTGCGGGTCGTCGATCGGTTCCTGTTCGGCCTCGACATCTTCTAGGCACACAGGGCAAGTGAAGTTCATATTGGAAATTGTCCTTTTTCGTCGATACTAAGACGGAGCTGGTACTCAAGCGTTCTCCAGTCGTCGCCCCTTGAGTACCGTGAGGCCCGTCCATCAAACTTCTCCACGATGTAGTACATTCCCCCGTTTGGGAGGTCGTCGCCACGGAGTTCGTATCGTCTAGTGACACTCTCATCGGCATCGAGTGACCGGGTTATTGGTGTCCCATCTACCGACAATGACGACCCGCCACGGTTGACTTCTACGCGGTCGGTTGTCTCGTATGATGGTGAAAACAGGGTCGTCCTCCTCGTGTCTTCACCGGGTGTCGGAGACGGAGCAAGTGCGAGGACACCGAAGGGCCAACTGCCGTAGCTACGGATTCGAATCGGCTCGTCAGCCGTGTTCTCCAGCGTGAGCCTGAGTGCGGCTGGGCGTTCGATCGTGGCATCAGCAACCGCGAGGCGTACGGATAGTGAGAGCGGGTCCAGAGACGTCTCGATAGCGGTGTTAGTGATTTGGTATTCAGTATCACCGAGACATCCAGAGAGACCAGCGATGGGCAAGACACTCGCCGTTATGAA
The DNA here is from genome assembly GCF_052439115.2 of Halorubrum sp. FL23. Taxonomy (NCBI): domain Archaea; kingdom Methanobacteriati; phylum Methanobacteriota; class Halobacteria; order Halobacteriales; family Haloferacaceae; genus Halorubrum; species Halorubrum sp. FL23. The sequence goes on along the minus strand of NZ_JBQVRO020000030.1, from coordinate 12,081 downwards.
CGTTCGGCGCTTCATCGCGTCTCACCCCCGTGGTTGACGCGGGCATCAGTGAGCTCCATGAAGATGTCTTCCATCGTCGCATCGTCAGGTGCTGTAGTCTGATTCCGGAGTTCATCGAGGGTGCCCTCGGCAACTAACTGTCCCTCATGAAGGACGCCGACCCGGTCACAGACCAGTTCGACCTGCCCAAGAACGTGACTGGAGAAAAACACGGTTGCGTCACGCTGAGTCTCCTCGTGTACGATTTCTCTCACCCGCTGGACACCGCGTGGATCGAGTCCGCCGAACGGTTCGTCCAAGATGAGCAGTTCAGGGTCGCCAACGAGCGCCATCGCGAGCGCCAACCGTTGTTCCATTCCACTGGAGAAGTCACCCGCATCGTCATCGACGGCATCTCCAAGACCGACCCGTTCGAGAAGCACTGCTGGATCATCGTCGACGCTTTTCGTCTCCGCGACGAACGCGACGTGCTGACGTGCGGATCGATCCTCGTAGAGGCTAAATCGATCTGGGAGTACCCCGACTCGGCCGTGAACCTTGACGATGTCACGTCGTGGATCGTGCCCGAGGACGCGGACTGTCCCCGACGTCGGTCGCAGATAATCGAGCAACAGCCCGATCGTTGTCGATTTGCCGGCACCGTTCGGGCCGAGAAATCCGTATGTTTCGCCGCGCTTGACCGTTAGGTCGAGGCTGTCGACGGCACGAACGTCGCCGTACTCCTTGGTCACCGCGTTGGCTTCGATCGCGAGCTCTGACGTGTTCATAGCGCGTCACCTCTGGTGAAGGCCCGCCGAGCGAGAGCTACTGGCACTACCACCCAGAGAAGGAGGACAACCAGACTTAATCCGGGATGAAGATACCATGGACCGCCGCCGTCGAATGCTGCCTCGACAACAAAGGCGTTCACAGAGATACCTGGAGCGAGTTTGGTATAGACAATGTGAAACAGCTCGGTTGAGTTCCCGACATCGAGAAACCAGTTCGTTAGGACGTTGTACGCGCCATCAGGAGTCAATCGGAGTGCGAGAAAGAGCGGCCCACTCGCCGGCGCGTCGTATGGATCGACCGGAATGCCGGTGACGGCAGTATAGAGCGACGTGACGATCTGACTCCAAAACAGCGTCACCAATATGTACGCGAATACTCCTGTGGCGGCAGTCACGGTTCGCCGCGTGACCGTCGAGACGAACACGCCGAGGACGACCATCGCGCTGGCGAGTAGCAGCGTCGCAACGAGTGTCCCGAGGAAGGGAAGCAAACCGAACGTGCCGTGTTCGAACAAGCCGATGCCAGCGAGAACGAGGGCTGCCGCGACGACCGCGGTCCCGACACCTACGAACCGTCCAGCTATCTTCCCAAAAAGAATCTGCGTCCGTGTTAGTGGCAGTCCAAGGAGGAACTTGATACTACCCGTAGTTCGCTCACCGAGGAGTGACTGATACGATAGAAGGAGAGCACCGATCGGGAGCAACAGATCGACGCCGATCTGAATGTATCCAATGGTGATATTTCGTCCGACTGCGTCCCACCCGGCATAGGTCGGTCGGAATCCCCAAAGGATGGTGAGAAGAGCGAGTATCCACGCACCCTTGGAGGTGAGCACTGTCCGATATTCGCTGCGTACAAGCGGGGACCACCGCATGGATAAACAAATAGAAAGACAGTACAAAAGTATTTCTTTCATTGGTATATCTCCGGATAGTTGTCTTCCTCGGTATTGGGACTAAGGCCGAGTACCTCGGGGTTTAACCCCGAGGCAGTTCAGTAGTATTCAGGTCTGAACAAATCTTCACAGAGTGTGTAATAAAGGCTTTGTTGAGCTTGAGAACTTATCGGATTTTCACCGACCGCAAACGCTATACTGTATTGAAGTTATTGTTCTGATATGTATGGGGCTGTTCGGGAATCGCTTGAAGACTGGTATAATCCGAGCATTCAGTCTGCGGTGATTGTCTTGATGGGTTCGTGTTTTTGCCTCTTTCTGTTCCTCAACAGTCCTGATTTTACGAACCCGTACTACGTTTTCGGAGTCGGAGTAATGGGCTTCGCAGTCGTCTTTGCGGCGCTTATGCTCATTTCTGTGCTACTAAAGCGCCGATAGACTACTACCCTACATTGACCGCAACTGGGCCAGAATATATCAGCTATTGAGTACTCCAACAGAGCCATATGAAACTACTTCGGTTCCTCATCTTTTTTCTTCCGCAGATATTCCTCAAATCCGGGGTTGTAGGGTTCAGGATCATAGACTGCCTCAACGAATTCAATACCATCTTCCATCATTCGGCGAGCTCGTAGAAAGTCAGCATACAACTGACCCATCTTGAACTCATCCAGTAGGAACCGTACTCGCTCACCTCGTGTTGTCAATGCATATCGAACTGCATTCCCGTGGTCAGACGGATGCGTTGTTTCTCTCAACACGTCCAAGCCTGTCGCTTCCTCAAGTCGATTTGAGAGTGTATTCCGAGTGACGTGGACTTGATCAGCTAACTCAGAAAACGTATTCCCGCGCTCGTCGTCGATCTTGACCAATACTCCGGCTCCACCTTCCCGGCGTAGAAACTCACAGACAGCTTCGACCAAATCATCCATTACGTAGTGGTGTCCCAGCAATGTTAGTATAGAATCCGTTTAGGTGCAAATTCCACCAAAATAGAGGCCTTGCCGAGCCACCCTCGCTGAAATCAGTGCAAACTCCATTTAAATAGAGTTTGAGTCTATTCTGAAACCCAACTGAAATATCAGGTTAATTATCTTCACGAGACAAGAGATAATCGGATATCAGAAACCTCCCCTACGAAGTTGAGTTGAAATCCAACTAATAATCCTGACAACACATGCTTTGTGTCCATCCTACATCTACGGCGCTTGCCAACACCGCCATCACACCTGGCGTTGCGTGGTGGACCCCGGACAGCCTGCTGTGGGGGTGGAGCCAATGACGGAGGGAACCGACCCTGATTTTGGTCCGATAACGAGTCTTGGAACCCAAGCAGACGAGGTTATTGACGAAAACACGGAATGGGTTGATCTGGTTGGGAAGCTTGACGCCCATCAGTTTGAACGACGGGATGGCTACCCGGATTGGCACGATTCGACACCATTCCGCCGCGTGTTTCTCGCGTACGTGTGGGCGAAAGCCGAAGGCATCTCCTTGACTACGATCCCGGACCAACTTGAAGCAAATCCAGAGTTGGCCACTGCTATGGGTTTTGATCTCGATGATCTTCCCTCAGAGAGCACATTCAAGCCAACGCGACTAGACGAGGGACGATTCGAAGGGCTGTGTTGAATCGCTGTAAGGCGTAGAGATTCACTGTTTGACGAAGCGCTTGATGTTGTAGACCATACACATCAGAGCGATCTCACGGAACTCGCGGAACCACGACCGCGCTCGCACGGCGAAGCCGAGCGAGCGCTTGACAGCCGAGTTCACGGTTTCGGTCATAGAGCGCTGGTTGTAGCAGTTATCGTCGATTCTGGCGTTGTGTGCGTGGTCGTACGGTGCGAAGATGCGGTGTTTGATCAGCGGTCTGATCCCGAGATCGCGTAATCCTTCACGAAGTGATTGCTTGTCATAGCCCTTATCGGCGGCGAGAGACCGCAGATCGCCCGCGTTCCGGCGGGCGATCTGCTCAGCGAGGTCAGCGTCACTTCCTTTCCGGTTGGTTGAACAGTGAACGTCAAGAACAGCTTGAGACGCTGTATCGACGAGTTTCGTGACTTTGAGCTTCTGAACGCGGTAGCTGATTCGCTGACAGTAGTGGCGGCTCGCTGCTGAGCGTTCGTAGAATGTGGCGTCGATCGCGGCGTGTTCGGAGAGATCGTGCAGCTGCGCCGACTGGCGCAGCAGCACTCGACAGACGCTCATACTGATCCGGTCGAACGCCTTACACAACGTGGACGGCGCGGGGAGATTGGCCGCGTCAAGGCCGATCTCCCCGATTATTTGTGGCATCTCTGTGAGTAGGTCGATCGTCATCCGATAGGATGTATCGAGGTAAATTCGCAGACAGTGGAGGGAAACGAGTGCGTAGTCGGCGAATCCGCCGCCGCCTTCCGGGGCGGCGGATTCGCCTCCATCGCCAGTAACTCTTTGAGCAACCGGCACAACTTCCCCAATGAAGCGGGAGATTTGGGTCATGAACAACTGAAGTCTCCCGCTTCAACGCCTTTGATTTAGCGACCTACCCTACCGCAGTATGGCGATTCAACACAGCCAGGGACGATTCGAAGAACTTCAGTCACCCGTTGAACAAGGAGTGAAAGAGATCCGCCTGCTCGCGGCTGAACGAGGCGCACCAATCGGGAATGCTCTTCTCAAAACAGCGGATGACGAAGACAAAGAGTCGCTGTCAAATCGAACCGTCCAACGCTTGCTGCGAAAGAAGGGACAAGAGGTGCTCAATGAGCTGAAATCAGTAGCCATCCCCTCAATCTCACTCTCCCGATCAGATGACGCGATCTACGACGACGATGAGCTACTCGTCTTAGAAGCAATCGCATCAATCAAGCAGCAGGCGGCGCACGGTTCAGGGCAGAAGCTGGGTGACATGAAAAACCCAAATCCCGATCTTGATGACCCGTTCTACGAGGACGGTCCATCCGGTGAAACGCTGTTGGAAGCCCTCAAGCAGATGTCCGTCGATGATATTGCGACCGTGCTGAATTTCGCTCTCCGAAAGACATACACACGCGCGAAGCCCCGAATCAGGGAGCTCGAACACGATAACGGCTCACGGTTTGGCACTCGGGCGAAAGTCGCGCTGGATATTACGTATGTTGCCTACTATGGCGATCGCGACGAGATGAAATGGGTACAGGGCGCACCAGAGGGGAAGGGATACACCTGGTGTCACAAGTTTGCGACGGTCGTGATCGTCGGCGAGAACACTCATTACGTCGTCGGGGTGTGTCCGCTTGGGAGTACGGACTACGCCGCGACAGACGCCTATCCCGGCAAGGGTAATTCCTACTATATTGGGGATGTTGCACGGCGACTCCTTTCGATCGCCGAAGACTACGTCGACATCAGGATGGTGTATGCTGATCGTGAATTCCACGCTGTGGATGTCATTCAGACGCTTACTGACAGGGGGTTGGACTACGTGATCCCCGCTCAGAAAGATCAGCATCGGATTGGACCGATGTGTGACCGGTTTGACCAAGTGAAGCAGGGGTATCACGAACCGAACGACACCCCGCTGTATGTCGAGGACGATTTCGTCATGCACGGTGCAGTGAAGGGTGGCGTCTCAAACCACACGGTACATACGACCGTTGCCGTGTTACCCCCAGCGGAAGATGATGATGTCCATGAAGAGGGATCGCCACAGCCGTTTATCACCAGTCTCGATGTGAGTGACGAGGTCGCCTTAGATCGGCGCTGGGCGAAAAAGCAGATTGAACAGTACAGTGACCGCGGAGCGATCGAGAACTCGTACTCGTCGATCAAGAACGCAGCAGCGTGGACTACCTCGAAGGAGTTCGGAGTACGGTGGTTCCATTTCGCCTTCGGGTGTGTGGTCTATAATATGTGGCTGTTAGTCGATTTCCTCACACAAGAGCGCATTGGGGTCATTGAAACCCGGAAGAAGCCCAGAATCACACTCAGTCGGTTCCTTGATTGGCTGGACAAGGAGCTGATCACACTCATTTAGAGCTCGGACTGGGCTAGCCCTTCGCGAGAGGCATCACTCTTTGCTGAGGTATATTTCGACCGACAAGTTTGTTTAGTATAATAATTCTAGCTCTATGATAGCAATTAGAACGTAATCCCAGTCATTTCTATCGGGTATTGGTCCGAATAGAGTCGATCCCGTGAACGTTTTGACCGGCATTCGCAACTCCACGGCCTGGTTAGGTTGCGAACGACACAGAATGTTCATGACTTGTTTTCACTAGATCACAACCGACTAACAAAAATATGATACTATACCTATCATGTCAGTTCGGATCGTCTCTTCATTGTAGTTGACCCGATACCGGTTCAATTACTGAAAACATCTCCGCGAAATAGGGTATAGTGGCTCTGTTGAAATCCTATTCTTTAGACACATCATCGACTGAAACAGCCGGTCGATGAAGGGTGCGAATCGGTCACGTCGTAATTTCTTAATTTCTAGGCCTAGAAAGGCGGATTGTGTATGGTTCCCGTTGACACTCGAACCCTCCTACTGGGTGAGGATCGAAAACGAGCGAGACAGTGGAGTATCGGTGCTGGAATACTCTTCGTTGCGTCGCTCCTCTACTTCGCGGTGGTAAGAATAGCGGACTTTCGCCTGCTTGATACGGTGCTGTGGTGGCAGGGGTACGCTGTTCTACTCACGGGTTTCGTTGCGGTCCAAGCGTACTCCAACGGTGGGATCGGAGTGAGTTGGTTGCTCGTGTTCGCTGCGGTTGCTGGAGTTATCCTGAACTTCGGTGGTATCGCATTAACTGGGGCCAAGCCGGGACTATTGCTGCTCATCGGATACGCATTTGTCGGAAGCGCAGTTGTTGCGGCGATCATAGGGACGCTCGGCTTTGGCATCGGAACTGTAGTCCGACGAATTACTAGATAGGCTCCCTGTACTGACCGCGACTGGGTCAAAATATATCACTCGCTGAGGATTTCAACAGAGCCGGTATAGTATCCCTTCACCGCCTGATAAGGTCTCAAACTAATCGGGCTGGCCGAATACACAAGTGACACACCCGTCACGATCTCTTCTCTGGCGAGAGTTAGGAGTACAGGTCGTAATATTCGGTAACGACCGTGGTAGGTTCCTCCCGTTCCGTGACAGGGACTTTCCCTATCTGGGCGAAAATATCAAAAGCCATCTATGTATTCGATCCGGTACTGATCCCATTACACACTACTATCACGAAGGGCGGATCATCGTAGAGTAGTCGATCCGGTATGGAACCAATCACACTACGACTTCCTTCAGATCTGCTTGAAACACTGGATACAGAAGCGGAAGATGTCGGCTTTAGTAGCCGGTCAGAATACATCCGACACTTGCTCCAGAATAGGGATAAGATCGTATCCGCCACCCTGATCGAAACCGATCAGACTACATCCGGTATCGAAGACTTAGAACAACTCGGAGAACTTTCACGGCAGGTCTCGGACTTGGAAGAGCGGCTCGCTTCTCTCGAGGGAGACGTTGATGAGATCCGTTCAGCGCCAGCTGAGGGTCGTTCATCGAGCGGATCATCCGCTCCTTCCGAACCACAGGATAGTGGGGGAAGTCCGACAGAGGCGGTTTCTCCCTCACTTGAGCAATGGCTTGAGGATCAAGGCCCGCAGAGTGAGGATGCGCGCTCCATTATACTTGAGGCTGCCCGGATTCTTGAGGAAGAAGGTCGACTCAGTGCCAGCGAGCTCAGGGAACGACTGTACGAACAGTACCCGGATACCTACAGCTCTGCTGGTACTCTATGGTCCTCTACTATAGAGCGATTTTACAAGGAGGCACCGGGATTCGGAAGACCGGAATATGGCACTTATGCGTTCGATGGAGAGAATTTCGAAGAGTGAACTCCACTTGATCCAGCTCTGTTGAGACTCTATTTTCTAGAAATAATCCGGGCGAAATACCCGCTCACTGAAGAGTGCGAACTGTTCGACAACTCCACTTTGGGCTAATCAAAGATTAATAACTCTTGAATAACAGATATGAGTTATGCAAAAGCATCCGAAACCACAACGAGGGACGGGCGGGGATGTGATCTGGCACCGAGTGGGGGCATACTTAATCGACTCAATACTCATGGCGCTAATCTGGGTTGCCGTTATACTCGCCGGGACGTCCCTCGGTGACATCGGGTTCCTCGTACTGGCGTTCGCGGGGCTCGTCGCAACATTGGTTTATGGGTTTCTCCTTGAGGGACTGTACGGCTATACGCCGGGGAAATATCTGCTTGGACTCGTCGTTATCAAGTCCGACGGATCAAACTGTACGATTGGGGCGTCAGTCCTGCGGAACCTGTTGTGGATCGTTGACGCACTCCCGACGTTGAACCTCGTCGCAATGGTGTTGATACTGCTTACGGATGATAACCAACGGGTCGGTGACCTCGTCGCAGATACAGTCGTCGTCAAGCAACAGTAATCAAACCGAGTCGTAGCAGTTTGCAGAGATTCACCTATCCGGGTTGTCACGCCCATGTCTCGACTTCTTTCGCATACGGACCAGTCAACAAAACTTGCTCTGTGGCACAGAAATCCTCTCGGTCTCTTGCGCCCATATCTTGTTTCACGCTCTCATGGAGGAGCAGTAGTTCCATCGAGTCAACAGAACAAATAACTAGCCACCGAAGGAATGTGTAGATAGATGGGAACGAGTAGTCAGACGGGGGGTAGCAAAACAATACCCGGAATGCTCAGAGAGTCCCGCGATTTCGTTTTTGCGTGTATTTTGAACTCTGCACTCATTCTTGGAGTGGTCGTATTTGAGTGGAGTCTTCTTGAAATCGCTGTCATCTATCTCATCGAGATAGCGATCATCAACCTCCTGTTCTTTTCTGTCGCGTTGTTCACGCCACAGTCCGTGGATGATCTCGATGGGGATTCTTGGGATGAAGAGCCCACTTCAATTCAGCCGATTGGTCTAATACCGCCGGTATACCCGCGGAATATCAACTACGCTTTACGAAAGGCGGTTATCCCAGCTTTCATTCTTACAGTAGTCATGACTCCTTTCCTTTCCGGTTATGATTTGGATTCAGGACTTCCCCTTTCGGATTTAGGACTTCCCCTCTCAGTCGGGCTCACAATTACTGGCATTGTTTTCTTTCAGCTATCGCGCGTCTGGCGCTATTTCATCGTCAACCGGTCATATCAAGACAAATCACCGGCAGACGCGTTGGCTTTCGCGCTCAGACCCGTCTTTGAGTTGTTTCTGATGTTGGTCTTTGTGGTTACTCCCGTCAGCTTTGTGATTATCGGGACGGGTACCGATCTGGATTCACGGGCCGTGTGGTTGCTCTATTTAGTTCCGATGGGGGCGATTAGGGCGTGGATGGGGAGTTTAGACCCTCAGACAGACGATTTTAGTGTCAAATAAGATCGGCATGAGTGTAGCTCTCTGAGGATTTCAACAAACCCGCTTGAGTCGATAGATTCGTCCTTTCGTCTGGCCTTCAGAGACGATCAGATTGTAGTGTTCAAGCTTGGCGAGATAATTCCGAACCATGCGCTTTGACTTCGCATCGTCGACCCGATCGGTGTACTGATCGTAGAGTGTGGCCGGATCAATCTCTTCATCCTCTGTGGACGTGTTGCGAAGATAGGGAATAATGCACAGGTTCGACGCCGACCACTCACCAAACAGAGTGCTCTTGCGTACTCCTGCTCACTGGTGAATAAGCCCGCTGACTCTGTTGATATTCTATTTTTCAGACAGATTTTCGCACGGAACAGCTGTTCACTGAAGATTGCGTAATGAACAGTTTAAGCACCATCGTAGGAAAAAATGTCTTCTATCGAACAGTCAAAATATAGTGCGAGTTGGAATGCGAGTTCAAGAGATGGATCATATCTTTCTGCTTCAAGTGCGTTAATGGTCTGTCGAGTAACCCCGATCTCTTTCGCAAGTTCCTCTTGGGTTAGGTCGTGCTTCGCCCGATAGACTTTCAATTCGTTCTTCATACTATTCGATGTATCTGTAATATACGTAGTACAAGGCGTATACTGCCAATCCAACAAATATATATAAGTTGTTAGCTTCGTCTGGGAAGATGGTGAATGTGCTGTCAAATAGCAGGATACCGATTAACCACCAGAAAGCATTAGTGCCGGCTTTTGTGAGTAGTTCAGCTGTCCGCTCATCACCTAACGCTTTCCGGTTATAACTGGCAGAGACAGCCCTATAACCGAAGAACACAACGATAACAAATGGTACTAGAGGCCCGATATAACTTATTGGCGGGAAGTCATAATATTGGAATACTGTGCTCTGTTGAACCCGCAGAAGGCGGCGGGATAGCGTCGCTCTGAAGGTGGAAGCGAAGCGGAAGAGTCGAATGTGACCAACCTACTCTTCCGCTTCGTTAAGCAAGCCGCGTCGCTGGCTCAAAAGCGCTGTGCCGCCAGTCCAACGGCGGTGAGTGATCCGACTGGCCACGGATTTCCCGGATGGAAGCATGTCACGCTTCACTTTTTGCGGGTTCACATGGATGCGACGTACCGTGAGATTGTCGATTGGGCGAGTGAAATGGATCGCGTTCGTGGTCTGTTACAGCTCGCTCGGACGGCATTTCCCGCACCCTCAACGCTGTACCGGTCGTTTGAGAGGGTGCCCATGTCGGTGTGGCGCGGCTTCCTCCGGGAGTCCGCGACCATCTGCGATCCGGGCTCGCACGGTGCCATCGATGCCACCTTCTTCGACCGGGAAACGGCATCGAGACACTACCAACACCGCTCGGATCGCCACATACGCACGCTGAAAACGACGGCGCTCGTCGATACAGACTCGTGTGCCGTCCTCGATATTCACTGCTCGGCACACTGGCCCCACGACACGCAAACTGGCCGTCGAGTCGCCCTTCGCAACACCGAGAAAATCGAGAGTCTCGCCGGCGACAAAGGCTATGACGACCAATCTCTCCGGGACGCCCTCCGTTCAGAGGGCGTCCGGCCGTTGCTGCGTCACCGGCTGTTCGCTGCGTACGATCACGCGCACAACGCTCGGTTGGACAGCGAATTATACGGCCAGCGCTGGATGGCCGAGACCGCCTTTTCGGCCATCAAGCGTCGGTTCGGCCCCGCTGTCCATCCTCGCGCTTGGTACCGCGAGTTCCGCGAACTCGTGTTGACCGCCGCAGTCTACAACCTCGAACAGGCTCTCAAACAGTGATCCCCACGCCGTCATCGGATTCAACAGAGCAGAATACTGCGATACTACCAATTAGAATCGCAACTGCGCCTGCTAGCAATCCGTAGAGCCTGTCATAGAAAGCGTCACGTGCGAAGCAGCAGGGTTTGGAAACTGTGTCCACCAGCTCCAAAGCCCTGCAAAACGTAGCTTCGGTCAACGAGTTCTTGAATGCAGCGGCTACCGAGACGGTACCGCTGTTCGAGCATCTTGAGTTCGAGTTTCTGCTGGATTACGACGTGTTCGCCCCCTCGAAGCGGGGGCGAACACGAGTTCACAAACCACCAGACCTCTTTCGCGGCTTTCTACACTGCTACTACGAGGATGTCTACGGCACTCGTCCAGTCACACGAGAACTCCAACACAGCCTTGTCTGGTACTACTGCGGTCTCGACAAACCGCCATCCAGAGACACCATTGACCGGTTTCTCACTGATCTCGAACACGTCGTTGACGATGTCTTCAACAGACTCGTCGAGCAGGCCGCCGCCCGCGGCCTGCTCGACTCCACGTACTCCATCGATTCGACTCACGTCGAAGCGATCCAACACAACGACGCCGCATCGTGGAACTACGATCCAACAGCCGAAGAGTACTACTACGGCTTCGGCTGTACAATCGCCTCAACCGGCGCGAAGATCCCAATTGCGGCGGAATTCACACAGGCTAAACAAGCAGATCAAGAGACGGCGATGCGCGTCACGCGTGACGCGCTCGCCGTCGATACACCGGTCTGGATGCTCGGAGACAGCGCCTACGACATCCTCGATTGGCACGACCACCTGCTGGCCGCAGGGGTCGTGCCAATCGCTCCATACAATCCGCGAAACACTGACGACCCGAAGGACATCGAGTACAGGGTCGAAGACCGAATCGAGGAACACAGCGAGGACGTTCAGCTGAAACAATCTATCTTGGACGAGACGTATAACAGCCGGACAGGAGTCGAACGAACTAACGACGCAGTCAAGGATTGCGGCCTCGGGCACGTCCGCGCCCGAGGCCGCGTCCACGCACGAACAGAAGTATTCGTTGCGCTGTGTCTCCGGCTCGTCGTTGCAATCACCAGCTTTGAGCGGGGCGATAACCCTGGCCGCGAGAAGCTCAAGCTATGAGATGGATTCTATGACAGGCTCATCCGTATCCAACACGCTTCTGCCGCTTAAGATTCGAGGGGAGCTCACTCATAGGATCACTAATGTATCTTGTTTTG
>NZ_JBQVRO020000029.1:0-17282 GCF_052439115.2 Halorubrum sp. FL23 | reverse complement strand
ATACGTTCGCTGAGGCGCTCGGTTTCGGCCATAGACACTCTGAAGTCGAGCGCCTCATTCTCTAACTTAACGCGACCTCGAAGGGTCACCCATTGCTTTACGACTGGAGGACAATCGCAATCCCAGCGCCAATCCCCGCGACGAGAAGGCACAATCCGAGCGTCCCGACCGCGTAGATGACCGCGCGTAGTCTGTCGCCCGTCTCCCATAATCGGACGGTTTGCACCGAAAACGAAGAGTACGTCGTAAAGGAACCACACGCCCCAGCACCAACAAAGAGAGCGAGGTCACTACTGACCCCGGCGAACGCGACGAATCCAAGCACGAAACTCCCCACCGCGTTCACGGTGAGCGTCGAAAAAGGGAACCTGTCGTGGACTATCAGCTGGTCAACTGTGTAGCGTAACACCGCGCCGATCGCCCCACCAGTACCGAGGAGATGTGCAGGCTCCATCAGTTACCGCCCTCCGCTGTTGAAGGCATGGTAGTGATAATCCACCGGGCCACCTCACGACCGAACAAGACGGCTACAAATCCCGATGCGTAACTCCCAATGATGTAACCGATCGCGACCAGTGGGTTCGTGGTAAGTGCGTCGACTATAAACGTGCTATAGGTGGTGAACGAGGAAATGAACCCAGTTGCCATCAGCGTCCTGCTGGGGCTTGAAATCGTCCCGCTGAATAGTTCCTCGTAAATGAGGAACCCAAGGACAAAACAACCCAAAATATTGGCCGAAATTGTGGCCGCCATCGAACTGGGAAGGATGAGTTCGACGAAGTACCGGAGGTTCGAACCGGCGAACCCGCCGATACCGACTACAATGATCGATTCTGCGTGTTTGAGAGGGTGTGTTTGAGCCATGGCTGATGTTTGGTAGGAGTCATCAGCCGGAGTGGCGGTTGGGACAGGCGGACTCCATCGCCCGAACAGCCCACAAGGGGGCGTTGGTCTGAGTATCGGAAGTGACGTTGTTAATTTTGTGATTGAAACTTGGTTGGGTACACGGTTAGTACGCACTCTCGATCCAGCGGAAGACTCGTAGCAGTGTGAATTAAAACAAATTATTACTGAATGAATTATTCGTATTCAATATAGCACAGGAAGGTGCCGTAGCTTGAGGATTTTGAACAGAACAGCGGATCTGTGTCGTGCTGATGTATTCGGTGTATTCCATTTATGAGTAGGATACATGTCTATCTTGTTTCTGTACCTTAGACATCTATCTTAGATATATAAGACATACTTCTCACATTGATAACTCAATTAGACAATTACTACAGATGTGTGTCTGACGTACGTTTATGTGGGTAGTGTCTGATCATACCGTATGCTCTCGTACACAGTTTACAGCGAGGCTGGCGGCGTTGGGAAAACGTCGTTGACAGCGAACATCGCCTGTGCGCACGCCCGGGCTGGGCTCGATGTGCTGGTGATCCCGCTAGACCCCCAAGACGGGAACCTCAGCCGACTGTTCGACGTCGACGACGACCGGAGTGACTCATCTGCAGATAGTCTTGTCAGACACCTCGTCGATAACCCAGGTGGTGACTTCGACGATCTGATTCGAACGGCAGAGGGCATCGACATCATTCCGGAACACAACACCCTCTCGGATCTCTCCGACCACTTAGCCCGCGAGAAAAGCCGGGCAGAAGACTTCGGCGATGCGTACAACATCTACGCGCAGCTCCGCCGTGTTCTCGTTGAAAATGATGTGCCAGACCGGTATGACGTCCTCATCTGTGATCCCCCGGCGACGGAGTCAGATCACCTCTATAACGCGATTTATGCGACGAGAAACCTCCTCATTCCGTTTGAGCCGTCAGCGAAGGGAGAGGCGTCCGTTGAAGGCTTAGAGGAACTCGCGACGAACTTTGCGGACGAGTTGAATATCGAAGTCGGCGTCCTCGGAGCGGTCCCAATCGAGTTCAAGGGAACGAAAGATCAAAACGAGATCGTCGAGGACGTGCCCTTCGAAGTTCCCGAGGTGATCGGCGATCGGACGTCGATGATGGAAGGTTGCTGGCGACACCAGTGTAGCGCGTTCGAGTTCGTGCGAACCCACCGGAGTCGACGCCGGGACTACGAGGTTGATACGCTGGCAAAGTTCGATCGAATCGCTCGCTTCCTTGAGACCCAAGGCGGAATTACTGCCCCCGCTCCGCCTGAACCAGGCGCGCTGGAAGATCCTGAGGAGGTGACCGTCTGATGGGGGGATTCAAAGAGGGTACCGTCAACGGGTGGGACGACGAGGAAGCGGACAGCGGTGAGCCGGAAGTCGAAGCAGCTGCTTCGTCTGATGCAGACGCGAACAGCGACGAAGGGCAAACAGCCGAGGTGGCGACAGAGACTGGAGCTGGAAGCGCCGACGAAAGTGGCGGAAACGACACAGCAAGGAGTGAGATCCCCTGGGTGTTACGCCGGAATAGCATCACTGACGGGCGCGAACAGACAGTCCAGCTTCACCTCCAAGAGGAGACGCTGAGCGTCCAGCGGACACAGAAGTCGATTATTGAGAGCCGACTCGGAGAAAGTGTCCGGAAGGCTGATCTCCGCGAGGCAGCGTTACTGGTCGGCCTCCAGCACGCGGACGATGTCGTCGACGTGCTTGAGGAATGGGGGTACGCTCTCGACTAAGGCGGGACCAGTAGCACAGTGACGCGCTCACGGAGGGACAGAGCGATCAACGACGCCGGAAGGGTCGTGTTCACGCGGTACGTTCGGATCAGGTATTCGTTTCAGGAGAATCAGTCAGCGGAAGCACCCCGACGTCTTCAAGGAATCCCACCCAGTGTGGATAGGTACACGTTTCGACGAGCCGGCCGTCCTCGAATTTGTTGAGCTCGAGACCTTCCATCTCAATGGTCTGGTTGGTCGGTTCGACGCCCTTGTATCCGCCTTCGTGGGTTGCCGTCACCGTCCAGCGGACCGTGACAGCGTCACCGCCGTCGCCGACGATGACGTCGTCTACTCTGTACTCCATGTCGGGGAACATCTCTCGTGTAGTGCGAATGAGACTCTTGTAGAGTTCTGGGCCACCCGTCTGGATCTCTCCGCCGCGAGTAAAGACGAACCCATCAGCGACGATCTCATCGATCACCTCGAGATCGCCGTCTGTCCATGCCTCCTCGAAGAGCTGACGCATCCGCCTAGCGTTTGACGAGTCAGTCATCGTCGTATGGTGGTCCCGTGTGTGCGATTGTTAGTATTTGTTCCGCTGAACGCTCAGCAGTTGGTAGGACTACCGCGTTGCATACGGTGAATGGACTGAGAAAATACCGCTGCCGACGTTGGAGGGCTCGCTCGGCTCCTTGTAGGCGTACTCTTCGACATCGTCGACGGCGGCCACCTTGTGTTCATCACCGTGGCCCGTCCAGTCCGAGTGGACGTTCATCATCAGCACGTGGATCACCGCTGGAGCGAACGCCAAGGCATCGGCAACAGGCTCACCGACGGCGATCGTCGGCTGGACACCAGTACCGAACCGTTTTGTGCCGTCGTATCCGTTCGCACCAGAGAGCCACGTCTCCAGTGATAGATCCCTGTTGAGTCAGTACGTCAACGACGTATGGTCGGACACGACACGCCTTCGATCGAGCCGCGTTGATGGTTCCCTCTCGGCGATCTATCACTGACTTTCCCGCTTCGCAAAGACATCAACTCTGTCCGCTCCCACGGAGACGGCGGTTTTCCTCGTCGCCTTACTGCTGTTCACGCTGGGCGCGACCTTGTTCTCGCTTACCTGCCTCGCTGTCGGAACGGGAATCGGACTACTGCGCTATTGGAAAGTGGGTCTGCGGCGGTGGACAGTAGTGCTGTCGTTTCCATCGTTGTACCGGTGTTCCCGCTCCTCGTCGTCGGTATCTGTGCCTCCTCGTTTCAGTGGGGCAGTCGCACGTACGTGTGGCGAAGCAAACTCGACGTAACCGTATCCTCGTGATCCGGACAGTTGCACACACGAAGTCGTTCAGAGAGGGTAAAATGCGGGTTTTACTTTCCAGACAGGATATAAACGTCCAATTCAGAATTTCACAGACAGCGTATGTCCTCCAGTAACCGCAGAGGATTCCTTGCAACGGTGAGTACCGGACTCGCAGTAAGCCTGACGGGGTGTGGGAGTCGTGGGTCTCCCACGACAACAACGTCACAGTCTCCACCCGACACAACAGCCGAGAACAGCGAGACAGACGCGAATTCTAAGTTAGCTCTCCCGTCTGTCGTCACGCATGATGAGTTTCCCGATGGTGAGGTCACACTCAAACCAGACGGGAAAATTGTACTGCTGAACTTCTTTGCGACGTGGTGTCGCCCGTGTCAGGAGGAGATGCCGGATTTCCGCAAGTTGCGGGCCGCATACGACACTGAGACACTTCATATGATCTCGATCACACCGGAAGTGGACGAGACGCTCATCAAGCAGTTTTGGGACGAATACGAAGGCACGTGGCCAGTAGTGAAGGATCCAGGGTTAGTTGCGACTGACCGATGGAACGCGAATAGCTACCCGACGAATCTCGTATTCGACAGTGATGGAACTCCTGCAATTGGGGACGAACCAGCAGTCAGCGCACGGACATTCGAGGAGTTCAACTCCGTGGTTGAGTCGCTACTGGAGGCGTGAGGATGGCTGGACTTGCACTTTCGTCCCTGTTTGGTCTTTCCTTTTCGGCTGGAGCAGCGACCTTCTTCGCCCCGTGTGCCTTTCCGCTACTCCCCGGATACCTCTCGTATTTTCTGAGTGATACTGTATCTGCTGTTGATGGTGGCTCCCCGGCTTCTGCAACAGGGACAAGTACAGTGGTCGCACGGATCCGCCGCCCGCTCACTCGTGCGGTGCTCTTCAGTGCGTTCGCTGGGGCCGGGATGACGGTCGTGTACGGTAGTCTAGCAGGCACAACAGCGTTTCTCGGTGCACAAGCGCTGGCTGAAATCGCACTGATGGAACTCGTCGTTGGAAGCTTCTTCGTTGTCGCCGGGAGCCTGATGGTGGCTGACTGGAAGCCGTCTCAGTCGATCGTCCGACTTCCAGAGCGAAAACGCTCACTCAGCGGGTTCTTCGTCTTCGGTGCGCTGTACGCCGGTGCTGCGGCGGGGTGTACTGCGCCGTTGTTCATCGCCATTATCCTTCAGGGGATGTCTGCAGGTCCGCTACTCGGTGCTGCCAGTGCACTCACCTATGCGGTCGGAATGAGCTCGATGCTTGCCGTATTCACGTGCGTAACGTCCCTCGGTGGCTCGTCGATCACGGCCACGCTCAGATCTCACACCCGGACGATCTATCGGATCGCCGGCGGGCTTCTCGTCTGTTCTGGTGCCGCAGAGATCTACTATTACTTCTACGGTTTCCCGGAGGTGTTGCCTCAGTGAAACGGTCTATCCAGTTGGTGACTGCCTGTGTCGTCTGTCTGCTGCTCGTTGCAGGATGTACTGCACCAACCAACATCTCACAGTCCGCCCCTGAATTGACCGCGGATGATGTGACGGACACGAGCACGTTGACTCAAGCGCATACTGCAACACTTCGATCGCAACCGTTCACCGTCCGATCGACAACAACAATTCGAGATGCTAACAACACATTCACCGCTACGGTCAATCGGTCGTGGCACGTTGATCCGCGGCGGCCAGTACGGGCGCTCGCAACCCGGAATACAACAGCCACCGGCGATGCGCCGAGAAGCTATCGGCAGGCTCCAGAACGAATCTCAGCGTGGCGACACGGAAACGAGACGACCGTTCGTGTCGAATCAGGTACGGAGGTCCAAACCCGGCAAGTCCAGCTACTCAACACCTCGGTTAGACTCAATAGGGCGCTCCATCGGCAACTCATCTACAGATACAGTACCCGGCAGAACACAACAGTCGAGTCGTTCACCCGAGACGGGACCCAATTCCACCGTGTGACGGCGGATCTGAACGACACGCACGTCGCTTCAAATGCGTCGATGACACTACTTGTGAATCAGCGGGGATACGTCCAGCAGATCAAGACGAAACAAACGGTCGCGTACCGCTCTGGACCACGGGTAATCACGGAAAGAGTCCGGTTCAGCCGGACCGGTAACACCAGTGTGGAGTCACCACCGTGGGTCGAGGCCGGTGTCTAAACGCTTGACAGTAAGCTAACCCACGGCTACAGCCGTGGGCTTTCAGCGTTGACTCCCGCTCTGGCCGGTTTCCCGGCAGGAGTGTCATATTCTCCGTTCGCGTTCAGCGTCCCGCTGTTCAAGCGCACGCCGGCGGAAACCTCAGCGGGTTTGCTGCATACAGAGGATGAGTTCACCGGCTCTGTTGAAACCCTCAGAAAGTAACATTTCCTGACTCAGTTGTGGTCAGTATAAACAAACTATTTGTCACCTGAGTAACGGAGACGTAATATGCCCGGTCGCCCTTCACAGTCAAAACCGTTACAGTACGTCGGCGCACTTGTTGCTCTCATCGCTATCGTTGGATACGTCGTCTTTGGCTGGAGATTCGGAGAGTCCGACGAGATCGCTCCCTTTGTCATCGGGGTTGTCTGCGTTATCCTCGCAGTGGGGTGGACGCTTTATCAGCGTCGCTGATGCCATCTCCCCGACCAAGAGAGACACAGCTCTAATCGACTGGCTGTTTCAGACGATAATATGTCTGAATAATAGGATTTCAACAGAGCCAGTTCACCAGAACAGACTGGACCTGTCAACCGGCTCACTCCATGGATTCGACACCGAGAATCTCGAAGCGAGCACCACCCGTCTCGCTCTCGGTCACCTGAATCGTCCACCCATGCGCAGTGACCATCTCGGCGACGATAGCGAGCCCAAACCCGGTACCCTCCTTGCGAGTTGTATATTCTGGCTCGAACACGGAATCCCGGTCTTCTTCGGGGATACCAGGCCCGTCGTCGGACACGTAGAATCCCGGTCGATCGGGAAGCGCTCCAACGGTGACCGTCACGTCCGGGTCGCCGTGGTCGAGTGCGTTCCGAAACAGATTTTCCAACAGTCGTTGGACTCGTACCGGGTCGGCTTTGAATGTCATGTCGTCATCAACCCGCAATTCGGCAGTGTCCGTTTCGACCATCTCCCAGCTCTTATTCGCGATCGACGAGAGTAACACGGCGTCCCACTGCTCGACCGGTTGTCCCTCACGGGCAAGCGTGAGTATCTGGTCGATCAGATCGTCCATCCGGTCCAATGCTCGCTCGACGGCCGCTACGTTGTCATTCTCTTCCGACAATGCCATCTCTTCGCGAAGTAACTCGAACCGCCCTGTGGCCACGCTGAGTGGATTGCGGAGGTCGTGGCTCACTAAACTGGCGAACTGTTCGAGGCGTTCATTCTGCCGCTCTAACTCCTCGCGGTATCGCTCACGGTCGGTCACATCCGTGAGCACGATAGTTCGACCGAGACCCGATGTGACCGTCCCATAGGGGGTCTCCGTCACACGGTAATACCGCGTAGAGCCCTCCTGCTGGATCTTCAGAATGGTCGTATCGCTGTCGAGGCAGTCGGCTATCCGCGGCAGTGTTGTCTCCAGAGAGAGACGCTCTGCTCCGTCGAGCTCGGGGAACAGGGTCCGCGCAGCACGATTCGTGTCCCGGATGTAATTGTCCGCGTCAAGTGCGATGACTGGTGTGTCCCGTTCGGCGGCCAGTTGGATGGCCTCGAACTGGTCGATGTAGATGAACGCAACACCAACGGCGAAGACGGCGACCCCCAGCGGCTCGTACGTGATGTCGATGAGGTAGGGCGTGGTGTACCCGACAAGATCCAACACGACGGGGAGGCCAGTGATTCCGACGAGACCGAAGAGCGCCCGTGTGTCGAGGTCGATCTGCGTGAACAGTTCCAGGAGCATGAAGTAGCCAACGAAGGCGAGAGCGTACGAGAGCCCCATCGCGGTCCAGTGGAGTGCCCCCGTGTACACGGACAGATGGGGGAACGGGGTAGCGACGGCTGTCGTTGTGAAGTATTCGTGGTGGAGGGGGTTGGTGATCTTCACCGCGACGAGTGCGACGTAGACGGCGATAGCGAGGCGACGATATGTTGGGTTTCGGTGGTAGGTACGGCCGGTGTATGCAGAACAGAAGTAGAGCCATGCCCCGACTGCCGCGAGACCTAGCACCAGTCCGAGGGTGTACCACCCGAGTTTGAGTGCTGTTGTCGGGGAGACCAGAAAACCGACGTGAGCAGCCGCCCACCCGCCACTCGTCAATAGGAGGGCCCACAAGCCTCGTCGCGTGTCTGCGTCGGTGATATGATGAAGTCGTGTGACGCTCACAAAACAGGCGAGTGCGGCCAGCAAAAACACACCAACATAGAGCAAGAAGAGCGAAGATGCTGGTAAGACCGCCATAGCGGATGTATTAGAGCCGTGAATATCACTCTGGCGTCATCGATGTGCTTGGTCTTGATACCCTGCGAGAGACGCACCCTGTATGCAGCACGGGACTTCTGGCAGTTACGCGGAGTCGTCGACGAGGAGAGGGTGCCGCCGATCTCAATCCGCTTTCGGAAGTGTAACGGTGAACACTGCGCCCTCCGGCTCGTTGTCCTCGACCTGAACCTCACCGCCGTACTGATCGACGAGCGTCTGTACTAGATAGAGACCGATGCCCGTGCCACTGCTTTCGAGACTCCGCTCGCCTTTCCCGAAGATCTGCTCGCGTTGGTCTTCAGGAATCCCCGGTCCGTTATCGGCGACTTCCATGTACACGTCGTCGTCTCGTTCCTCGGCAGTGACCTCGACTATCGGCGTGTCCTTGTCGTTGTGCTGGACGGCGTTGTTCAAGAGGTTCCGAAACACCGAGGAGAGCATCTCATTCGCCCGAACGTCGACATCTGGAATCGGTTCGTCGATGCTGATCTCTGCATCCGCGTGCGCCTCTCGACGAAGGGCGATTTCGGTCGTTAGTACCTGCCGTAACCCCATTGGTTTGATGTCGACCTCCTCGTCGCTCGTCAGCGTCTCGACGTAGTCACGGGCGATCTCTGTGAGCTCGACAATGTGTTCACCGCTCGTGAGAATCTTCTCGAGGTGCTCCGCTCCCGCGTCGTCGACGTGGTCTTCGAGCAGTTCGCCCCACCCGAGCATGACCGCCATGCCGTTGCGGATGTCGTGGCGAACGACGCGGTTCAGCATCTCCAGTTCCTCGTTGATCTGCTCCAACTCGTCTTCGTACCGCTGCCGCTCGGTTACGTCCCGGACCGACGCGAGGTCGGCCGACGCGCCCTCATACCGGATGGCGGCGGCACTGACTTCCGCGACTCGCTCGCGTCCGTCCTTGGTCTCGAAGGTCACAGTATACCGCGAGGGGGGCAAGTCGGCGTCCGGATCAAGTCGTCGTTCGTATCGGTCCCGGAGGAGTTGTCGGTCCTCCGGCGCGATGATATCAGCGAACGTCATCCCCAGGAGTTCTGCTTCGTCGTAGCCGGTGATGTCCGCCAGCCGAGAGTTGACGAAGACGAACTCGTGGTTCTGCACGATCACGACGCCGTCGTGGCTCTGCTCGACCAGAGTCGCGTATTTTTCGCGCTCCTCTTCGAGTTCCTGTTCGTGTCGCTTTCGCTCGGTGATATCGACGAACGACGACATCAGCGCGATCGGTTCGCCCTCCTCATCGGTCACATAGCTTACCGAACAGTAGGCTTCAAAGGTGGTGCCGTCGTCGCGAACTGCTCGGAGTTCGCCTTCCCAACTCCCCGTCTCTTGAATCGGCTGGGCAACGTTCGCAGCGGCCTCGGGGTCGGCCCAGAAGTCAGTGACTGATCGCCCGACGACATCCGCTGCCTCTTCGTATCCCCACATCTCACAGAGGGCGGGGTTCACGGAACGCAACTCGCCATCTAAATTCGCGATCGCGATGCCGCTCAGGGCGGATTTACAGGCGTACTCGTAGATCTGGAGTTCCCGCTCGCGTTCCTTGCGTTCGGTAATGTCCTGAAAGACGCCTCGAACGAGTTCCGTCTCCCCGTGTTTGTCCAGGCCGACTTCGCCCCATGTATGGATGGCCCGGATCGTGCCGTCGGGACGGACGATGCGCAATTCGAGGTCGAACTCTTCTCCGGCCTCGATTGCACGGGTGACTGCAGCGGAGATCTCGTCGCGATCGTCGGGGTGATAGAAGTCGATCGCGTCCGCTAAGGTCGGTTCGTAGTCATCATCAACCCCGTGGATGCGACGGATGCCGTCGGACCAAGTGAGATCATCCGTCTGGGGATCGTACTCCCAGACACCGACGTCGGCGATGTCCTGGACACGGCCGAACAGGAACTCCTGTCGTTCGAGTTCCCGCTCGCGCTCTTTGCGCTCGGTGATGTCGCGGAATGCCCACAGGCGACCGTAGTTGCTGCCGGCGTCACCGATGACGGGAGCCGAATAGCGGTCGAAGACCCGACCGTCCGTGAGCTGGACTTCATCGCGACTCGTTTCTTCGGGGCGTTCGTAGAGGTCTTCGACCAACTCCATGAACGCGTCCGAGTCTGCGAGTTTGTGCTCGACGACCCAGTCCAACAACGCTTCGTCCGATTCCGTCTCGACCACCTCTTCGGGAATCTCCCACATCTCCCCGAACCGATCGTTGTAGGAGACGATCGAGCGGTCCTCGTCGACGACGAGTAGCCCGTCGATCGTCGTCTCCATCTGGGCCTCCAGCAGCGAGGACTGGTACTCGAGTTGTTCCTGGGACTCCTTTCGCTGCGTTACGTCTGTGATGAACCCCTCGAGTGCGACGGCCTCGCCGTCTTCGAACACGCCCTGGCCCTGCTCCCAGACCCACCGCTCCGCGCCATCAGCAGTCCGGATACGATATTCGACGCGGAACGGCTCTCGCGCCTCCAGAGCATCTTGGATAGAGTCCCAGACTCGGTCATGGTCGTCCGGATGCATGATGTCTCGACCGTAACTGACGTTGCCGTCGAAGAGGTCCGACGGCTCGTATCCCGTGAGTTCGGTACAGCCATCGCTGACGAAGAGCATCGGCCAGCTACGCTCGTTTCGACAGCGATAGGCTATCCCCGGAACGTTGCTGAGCAGCGTCCGGAAGCGTCGCTGAGTTTCCTCGAGGCGGTATTCCGCTCTGGTCTGGTTGACTGCGTTTTCGACACGGTTGGCCAGGACCGTGTACTGGTCAGCGCCGGACTTCTTTTGGAGGTAATCGGTGACGCCGGCCGAAATGGCGTCACCCGCGACTTCCTCGCTGCCCTTCCCGGTGAATAGGATGAACGGCAGGTCGGGGTGCGTTTCGCGCACCGCTTTCAGAAATTCCAGGCCATCCATGCCGGGCATCTCGTAATCGCTGACGATGCAATCAACCTCCGCTTCGGAAAGTCGCTCAAGCCCTTCACTCGCACTGGGTGCCGTTTCAACATCGAACCGCTCATTATCCCTTTCGAGGAACTGGGCAGCCATCTCGGCGAAGTCAACGTGGTCATCAACGTGAAGAATAGAAATAGGCTCTTTGTTACCCGGCGGTCTCGAGGAAGTAGTATTCCCGCCATCGGGGGCGACCATGCTCGAATAATAATTCGAAGTGGCATATAAATCTGGAGGGCGATCGAGCGGTAGTGTTCAGATAAGCTGATTCCATGCGAACGCGAACGATCTAAGCCACTTATCAGCAGTTTCTGCTTTGGCGTTGCTGAAACAGTTTGAGAAACTGGTTGTTCTGCGTTTTACCTCACGAAAAATACGTTCGATGCTGTTCCGATTTCCATGTCGTTCGTATCTGAAATCGAGGTCGTGTTTGTCACAAGCTCGGTGAAGTGGAACCGCTCCATCAACGAAAAAGATCGCGTCATCTACATCGTGTTTTTCGCGGAGTTCCGCGAAAAACTGACCTGCGATCATGTTCGTTCTTGTCGGTTCAAGCTTTGTATGGAGCAAATCGTTTGAATTGGGATCGACAGCGGCGTACAGCCAATATTGCTCATCCTCAAGTTGAATCACTGTTTCATCGACCGCAACGTGATTCGGGCACCGACCAGATTCCGGCTGTAAATCGGCCTTGTGAACCCAGTTATGAACGGTAGATCGAACCCGATCAACACCAAATACCTCAAGAAACAAAACAGTATTCGAAAGCGACAATCCTGCTAAATGAAGCTGAATACTGAGCTTCATCAACAGCTTCGGTGTTGCCTCTCGCTCCACAAACTCTAAGTTGATCTCGTCTAAACAGCCGCTGAGGCGGTCGTTTTCGGGCATAAATCACTTTGAAAACGTACCGCCTCACTTTTCAATTCTTATCTGAACACCGCCTTCACAGCCGAGCTCACGGTTTTACCCATCGAGCGCTGATTGTAGCGGGTATCATCGATTCTGGCGTTGTGTGCGTGGTCGTACGGAGCGAAGATACGGTGCTTGGCCAGCGGTCTGATGCCGAGATCGCGTAATCCTTTGCGGAGCGATTGTTTGTCAGAGCCTTTATCGGCCGCGAGAGACCGCAGATCGACCGCGTTCCGGCGGGCGATCTGCTCAGCAAGGTCTGCGTCGCTTCCTTCCCGGTTCGTTGAGCAGTGTTCGTCAAGGACGGCTTGAGACGCTGTATCGAAGAGCTTCGTGACTTTCAGCTTCTGAACACGGTAGCTGATTCGCTGGCAGTAGTGGCGGCTGGCTGGTGAGCGGTCGTAGAACGTGGCGTCGATCGCGGCGTGTTCAGAGAGGTCGTGCAGCTGCGTCGACTGGCGCAGCAGCACTCGACAGACGCTCATGCGGATCCGGTCG
This sequence comes from Halorubrum sp. FL23, assembly GCF_052439115.2. Lineage (NCBI taxonomy): Archaea > Methanobacteriati > Methanobacteriota > Halobacteria > Halobacteriales > Haloferacaceae > Halorubrum > Halorubrum sp. FL23. The sequence goes on along the minus strand of NZ_JBQVRO020000029.1, from coordinate 4,574 downwards.
AACGCCTTACACAACATGGGCGGCGCAGGAAGATCGGCCGCGTTGAGGCCGGAATCTCCGGTTATTTGCGGCATCTCTTTGAGTAAGTCGATTGTCATGCGGTAGGGTGAATCGAGGTAAATCCGCAGACAATGGAGGAAACAAGCACACAGTCGGCGAATCCGACGCCACCTCTCAACACTGTCTTCGAGTCCACGACGGTCACGCTCGCGTTCGGCGAACGCTGTTGCCATCTGACTGCGACCAGCATTCTGTACACAAACGAATCCTAGAGTAACCGGCAAACTATCACTCATAAACAGCAGAATCGATGCCGTCGACTTGAGAACATATAGTGATGTGTATACGTCCCAATAGCTCAACACGGGTCTGAGAGTACTTCTCAGATAGCCTATCAAGAGCCGTTGTGCCTGAAGTAACAGCTATACCGATCCCACTCGCTTGTGGAGGTGTGACTGAATCCGATGAGCGGACGGACCACCAGGTCGCGTTCGTGTGCGTCCAAAACGCAGGACGGAGCCAAATGGCGGCGGCGTTCGCTGAGCGCGAGCGCGACCGTCGCGGTGTGGGCGATCAGATTACGATCGTGACCGGTGGCACACAGCCCGCGGACCACGTCCACGAGATTGTCGTCGAAGCAATGAGAGAGCGAGACATCGATCTCAGCGACCGAACGCCGCGAGAGGTGACGCCGGACGAGCTACAGGCGGTCGATCTCGTCGTCACGATGGGGTGTTCGGCATCGGACGTGTGCCCGGCGACGTGGAACGGCGAGAATCGCGATTGGGGGCTCGACGATCCCCACGAGCGTCCGATCGAGCAGGTTCGTGAGATCCGTGACGAGATCAAAGAACGTGTCGTCTCGCTGTTCGACGAACTCCTGTCGCAGACGCTGTCCGCGGAGTGACGATTGGCAGGGTCGTCAGCCGGAACGACCTCTGTGACCTCCGCTAACAGCAGCCGTCGTCGTCGGCGCCGCAGACGCTCCCATAGTCGACACCGGTCTCGTCGCCGACCGCCTCGTTACACTGCATCACTATGGTAGTGAACGCGAACTCCGAGGAGGACTCTTGCTGTATATCTCCCCTGATGTACATTTTAGCAACGCGGGTTCACTCTCTCTGCTCCGAGAAATGTAACACTTTCAAGCGCTAGTCCCATTATCGAGGCGGTCAATTCGGTCCCCGAGCGCGACGTTCACCGAGAGCGGGTTCGGTATACGCCGCCGTGACGGCTCCATCGCATGAATCTCGGCGTATCTTTCGAGCGCTTCGGCAACCGTGGATGCGCCGACTCGCTTGGCTGCATACTCGTCTGCCATCCGGATCCCACGACGGGAGGCCCAGAACCCGACGAGTAGCACCACGAACGATGTGCCGAGAAGGAGCCATCGTGGACCCATAGTAACTGAGGCGATCAACGCGATCCCGGCGGTGAGGACTGTACTCACTCGGATTTCGAATACGTGCGATCGCAGCTGGCCAGCCTCGATCGCCAGCAGGGCCGTCGCAATCTTGTCATCAAAGGCGTTCAGGAACGTGCTTGTGACGAATAGACGTCGGTACCCGGGAGGACCACGGGCGAGGGTGTTGGCTGTCTCCTCGTCATCGGTGTCGAGAACGAGAACATCTCGAACGTCGAGACCAGCGTGGGTGCGAAGCGTCGAGAGTCGCTCGGCCGACTCACCAGTCGGTTCACTCGTCTCACGCAGGAGGGGAACGATCCACGGGGAAGCGTAGAGGACGATGACTCCCATGAGAGCTAGACCGATCGTAAACCCGAGCGGTGAGGCGCCAAATGAGACGACCTTCAGGGGTGCGATTATCACCGCAACGAACCCACTCAATCCGATGGTATAGCGGGCCATTTTCATAAGTGTAGACCGTGTCGACAGTTCGATGTCGCGAACGTCGCGAACACCACGCACTGTGGGTGCATAAGCGGCGATCCAGACGAATCCCGCAGCGAGGAATTCAACGAAGCTGGTGAGGATCGGTTCGAGGATATCTGGAACGCTCGGGACGCTCCCCACGAGCGCGGGGCCGAACCCGAGTAGTGTCAGAAGACCATAGGCGAGGAGCGTCACCGGAAACAGCACCCCGGCATACAGGAGACGATACTTCCCGACGGGATTTGACAGTCGACGCACGATAGCACTTCCCACTGCCCCGGCGATCACTCCGAGCAGGACGAGTCCGAAGAGCGCAGCGACGGCTGGCCCGAGCTGGGGCGGGGACGCTTGGAGGGAGACCATACGAACACGATTCTTTGAAACTAACAAAATCGTGTCGAACTCTAGGGAGGTGAGAACGGCTCTCCGAGGCATCCGCTTTTTTATTTGGATCGAAGGGCGGGAGTTCCTGTTCCCAGCCCTTCTCGGCGTAGTTGTCGTCAGGTGCTGACTCGAAGAATTGAACGAGTGAATCGAGCGATTCGAGCCGTCGCTTGAGTTCACTGGCCCGGCTTGGGTCGACGTAATAGACGTTGTCTGCTCGTTCGATAAGCCCGTGCTCAAAGAGACGAGCCATCGTGCTCGAGGTGGCGGTCTTGCTGAGGGCTGTTCGATCTGCGATTTCGCGTGGGGTGAAGCCGTATTCGCGGTGTGCGACAAGGAAGCTGAGAGCGCAGTGCTCGTTCGTGTCCGGCTTGATCGGGAACTGATCGTCACTCGTGAGTTCGTCAACCGGCACGGGCATCCGTACCATTCCGTGTCACTGGATGACAGTACGGCCGGGACGCTCTTTGTTCTCGACCCTGGCCGAAGTTCCTCACACCCTCCGCATCCTCTAGTGGGATTCCTGCGTCTTTAGGCGCGGGAGGAGGTCAATAACGCTAGCTCTGTTGAAACGGATAATGAGACCAAGTCAGCCACCGGCCGGCGGTGTCCGGCCGGAACAGTGAAGAGATCGAGGAGAGTTATCCCGCGTATCCGATTCTCGAGCTAAAACCGTCGTTTACCGTGCTAGAACGGATGCATAGCGCTCCCTGATCAGCTACTCGTGGCTTTCGTGTACCGAACCATCGACCTCTGAGAGCGCTTCGGTGGCAACATCGCCGAGTTCGCCGGCCTCGATGTGTGAGTACCGCTCACGCACCATTTCCTCCGAGTTATCGAGATATCGAGCCGCGATGGTATACCCAAAGGCTCGAACGAGAACTTCTCCCATCCCACGACGACCACCGTGCGGGGCGAGATAGTTGTGTTTTGGATGGTCGATATCGATCTCTGCGGTTTCTGAGAGTCGCTGAAGAATCGACCGTGCGCCGTCCGTCGTGATCGACGGCGGCCGGAGGTCCTCATCGAGCGCCAGCAGCAGGTCGCGAGCGTACTCCTCACGTCGTTCACCGATTGCTTCTGGGCGTTCCCCTCGTTCGGCTAGCTCTTCCTGGACGAGTTCTGCGAGCGTCCGTGGGTCGAACGTCGGAAACACCGGCCAGCGGTCCGTCGGTGGGTCCATCAGCTTTCGGTAGCTTCGCAGCGGAGAAATCACTGGATCGGGGAGACTGGCGGCGTCCCACTGCTGTTTCTTCCGATAGACATCCATACTCCCGTCCTCAAGGGAGAGGTCCTCCCAGCGAACGCCACGCCGGCGCGGGTCATTTGGATCTCGGAGTAGTTCGCCAACACGCACGGCAGTGTACGCGAGGACAAAGACGAGTGCTCGGTCACGAGCCGCCTTCAGCGCCGCGTAGCGCGCTCGCTGTTTATCGAGGGGAGTCAGTTCCTCCGGGAGTGTCGTGTACGCCTCGACGGCGTCGCGGGCCTGTTCGTCGACGTAACGGGTGAGGGCGTGGCGCTGTTCGGACGTCCACGCCTGCTGGTCGCCGGGCTTGCGGCCGTCGTCTGCCGGCAGCGGCGCCATCGCACTCGCCCGCTGCGCGTAGTGGGCCTCGAGATAGCCCTCGTTGACACACCACCCGCACCACGCAGAGATATAGCGGTAATAGGTTTGTACCGTGTTCTGCTTGAGTCCCCGGTCTCCAGCGAGATGCCGGGCGTATTCGCGGAACACGCGTTCGTTGAGGTCCTCGAAGGTCGGCTCCCGGTCGGCGTCGTCAGGGACGATCCCGGTCCAGTCGTCGTCGCCGCGGTCGCCGGCGGTCCACTCAGCGAACCGGTCGAGCTCGCGGGCTGCGTTTCGTCGATAGTTTCCGCCGTCGCCGCCGCGGCCTTTCCCCTTGTCCTGGAGGTAGCGCTCGAAGCGGTCGTCGAGCGGCGTCGAAAGCGCTCGATCAGGCATCCACCGGCCCTCCACCCTCCTGCGGGCCCGCTCTCGGTGCCTCTACCCCGGGGGAAGCGACGTCGTGAGGCGGTTGCAGCATTCGTGCTTCACTGACGGCGTCGGGGTACTTCAAAGTGGTCGTGATTACCAGCATAATCAGGACCACTTGTTGTATTCGGCCCATCGAGAGATATTGGACATCTGGGGCCTCTTACCACCGAAATTCCGAATTATAGCATATTGTATATCGTATATCGCTATACGAAATTCCAGGCGTGGAGTTGCGAATACCATCAATCCTATGCACGGGTCGGCGGCTGAACGCGGCGTGACTAGCGGATCAAGAACCGA
>NZ_JBQVRO020000028.1:0-20440 GCF_052439115.2 Halorubrum sp. FL23 | reverse complement strand
ATCCTCGGTGGGCAAGAACTCAGATCAGGATGAGAGGCATCACTAACCGGTGAATCCTGGTCACGCTATCCAACTACGCGTATCGTAGAGGAACTTACGTATGCACACGATGTGCTTGCTGTACACGGAGACGGACGTGAGATCAAAACACTACAGCAGGCCAGAATCGAACAGGCAGACCTGGTTATTGCGTGTACCGATGATGACGAGGTGAATGCTGTTATCTGCGGCACCGCAAAGCTGGTTTCTGATGCTTTCACTATCGCTCGGGTCAGACATCGCACTCTGTATGAAACGTGGGATGGGCATCCAGATGCTTTTGGTGTTGATTATATGATCTGCACAAATTTACTGACGTCTGAAGCAATTTTCCGCATCTCTGGGCTTCCATCGGCTCGAGAGGTGGATACCTTTGCTAACGGCCTTGTACGAATGGCTGCATTCGAAATTGGACCAGATAGTCCTATTATCGAACGAGCCGTGCACGAGATAGATAGTGACAATTCATTAACGTTTGCAGCGATCTTCCGCGACGAGGAACTGCTAATCCCAAGTGGGGAGACAGTCATTCAACCGGATGACCACATAGTAGTTATCGGAAGTACCCAGTCTGTGGAAAATTTCGCCTCTGTGATTTCGAGGTCATTACGGAGTCAGACAGACGATATTATTATTGCTGGAGCAACTAAGGTCGGAATTCAAACGGCTAAGCTATTCGAAGAACATGGATATAACCCTCGTTTAGTCGAACAAAATAGTGAGAAAACCCGTGAAGTTGCCGAAGCCCTCCCAAACACGACAGTGCTTCATGGGGATCCAACTGAGATGTCTTTCTTAAATCGAGAGAAGATGGGGGAAGCTGATCTGATGATCCCTGCACTGGAACATGATGAACAAAATCTACTCGTAACGTTGGTAGCACGTCAGCTTGGTGTTGACGAAACAGTAGCTGTCGTCGAGAATCTAGAGTATACCGGATTATTCGAAACAGTCGGTGTCGACGTGACTGTCAACCCACGTGAGGAAACCGCTGAAGAGATCGTACGGTTTACTCGACTGAACCCTACTGAGAATATCGTTATGCTTGAACATAACCGTGCGGAAGTGATTGAAGTTGAGGTTGCTCAGGATAGTACTCTCACAGACCGCAAGATTGCGAATTCGATAACTGATCTTCCAGATGGAGTTGTTATTGGAGCGATCGCTCGCGACGATGAACTCGTGACTCCACGAGGCTCAACGATAATCAAATCAGAAGATCATATCATTTTATTCGTGGATGCTAATATACTCGACGAGGTTACTGAGGCAATTTAGAAACAATATTCACTACAGTTTGAAAGCTCCAGCTACAAGTAATGGAAAGACGAGTGTGGCCTCTGCCTCGACCTGTGTATAGTTCGCCCGCTCTTCCTTGATTTTACCCCATGAGACCGCCTCGTTTGGCGGTGCACCTGACAGCGATCCATCTCCCTCCATACCCGTCGAGATGTAGACAACGTAATCCGCCCCACCGCGGAAGAGGTTCGTCATAATCGCATGGTGTTTCGGTACACCACCCCCAACCGCGATGAGCCCTGTCGTGTCTGCGAGCAAGCCGTCTTCGATGAGTGAGTCGTAGTCATCCAGAATCTCGATTCCGACGTCTGAATCGTAGCCCTGGCGATAGTAGTAGAGAAAGTTCCCGACTTCGGCATCGGTCAAAGCCGGGCAGTACACTGGGACGTCATTGTCCGCCGCTTGCTTTAACACTGAATCCTCGTCGTCGAGCGTCTCACCTAACTCACGTGCGAATGCCGTCGGTGTCCGAACTTTCTCCTCCGCGAAGAAGTCATCGAAGAAATCATATAGATATTCCTCCAGCCACACGTATCGATCAGAGGGAACGAAGAGATTACCAAGTCGGTTAATGCCTCGTTCCCGAAGTGCTGCCTCGTCTGCGTCCCAGTCTCCCATCTTGAACGGTTTTGCTGTCTTGATGACGTCCTCAGTTAGTGACCCAGATGTCGTAATGAGAACATCCACGTACCCTTCTCGGACGAGGTAGGCAACGGCCTCGCGCAACCCCGACGAGATAATATTTGATGTGAATGTGAGATAGATTGTTGCATCCGCTTCTTGCATACGTTCTGCGATATCGATGGCTTCTGCGAGCTGTGTTGCTTGGAATCCTGTTGACGCATAGGAGTCAAGCATCTCGTGGAAGTCGAATTCGTCGCGAAAGTCGTAGCCACGTACGTCTGGTGTATCAAGGTCTCCTTCACTCTCGGGTACGACGTAATCGTGAGAGTCGTCGTTATCCATACGATTGGATAACTCGACAAGGGATTTGAAGAACTCGGAATCTGTCGATCGGTTCTCGATACACCCAAGGCCATCAATACTGGATTATTCACTATGGCTAAGCCGAAGGTGGCTGTCCTCCGCCCTGACGACACTCGGATCGACGAAGCCGTCTGCTATCTTCAATCACTGGAAGTGTCGCCAATCGCAGATCCAATGCTGTCCATTTCTCCAACAGGGCAGGCTCCACAGCAGGCAAAATACTGTGTCTTCACCAGTCCAACCGGGGCTGAAATCGCTGAGGAGCAGGGATGGCATCAAGATGAGGCGACAGTATGTGCGGTAGGTCGCCAGACAGCAACTGCGTTACGAAATTGCGGCTATTCAGTCGACGTGATTCCTTCGACATTTACTTCCACGGGACTCGTCGAGGAGCTGGTAGACGAAGTTGAAGGGAATACGGTGGAAATCGCTCGCAGTGCACACGGAAGTGATGTACTGATTCGGGGACTAAAAGAAGCGGGTGCATCTGTTCATGAAACGCATCTATATCGCTTGAAACAACCGGATACTGCTGGCCAGTCAGTTAAACTCGCCGTAGACGGTGAGTTAGATGGGATACTGTTCACGTCACCGAAGACGGTCAAGCATTTTTTTGAGATCGCTACCGAACGTGACGCTCTCTCCCCGCTGCAATCCGAGCTAGAGGAGACGGTTATTGGTGCAATTGGGGCACCGACAGAGCGTGCTGTCCGTAGACATGGAGGTTCTGTCGACATTATACCAGCCAGAGCAGATTTTAGGCGGCTAGCTAAGGATACGGTGAACCTCATTCGAGAGATACAGCATTGACATTCCTCCACGACTGAAGTCGTGGGATTTCTTTCGTGGGAGTCTCAGTCGTCCGAGTCCCCGAGAGCGACCATTCCCGCTCGATATGGTACTCTGGTTTGGATACGCCTCGTTGGCCATTGTCTCCGCAATGGAGGGCGGGTGCTGGTGTTCCGGCCAGTTGTGATTGTTCCACTTGAGGTAACTTCGCTTCATCTCTAAGGATCCAAGGGATGAGATATTATGTACGGCGGTGCCGGGCGCTAAAACCTCGCCGTTCACGGCGGGGATACAGCGTCCGTCATCATCTACTTTCACTGTGCGCCGAAGGTTCACATCCCATCGGTTCGTTTGGGTGGATGTGCGTGGAAAACTGGCAGTTGACTCGGTGTTTGCCTCACCAAAATGTAAGCCGACCACGCCGACTGTCGGTAAACAACTAGGTAACTCGAAGCCCCGTGCGGGTACGAGTATCGGCTTCGTGGCAACGCCAGTGGCTGACAGTCCACGAACCTTAGATTCCCAACCATCCGAATTGACGGGAGTAACATAAGAACCTCGGGAAGCGTCGCCCTTCAGGGCGGCGAGGATGTCACAAACTCCTGACGGTGAACCAAGTCATTCCAATGATGAAGGCACCGGTACCAGAAACCAACAGCGTTCGTTGATAGCCGAAGATAGTGGCAGCCCCGACACTGAGCGGCGGGCCGATCGTTGTCCCGAGTCTGAGTACGCTCGTCCGGATACTCATAATGCTCCCGCGAAACTCGTCTGGCGCCCGTTCGTTGAGTGCAGTATCTGTGATCGGTTCTGCGAGGCCTTGACCAAGACCGAATAGTAAGAGTGCGCCGGCGACGACATAGATGGAGTCCGCGATAGCGACAACGACGAGACCGATTCCGTAGCTTACGAATCCGAGCGCGATCGATTGGAAGCTCGTGAGCGACCGAAGCACGCGATCACCCTGCATTGCAGTTACTCCCATTGTGACCGCGGGTAAGCCCACGAGAAGACCGATACCTGCTGAAGAGAGGTGATATTCGTTGGCGAGCAAGAACGGAACGGCGGTGAGCTGAGCGCCATAGAGGATGACGAATATGCCGAAGATTGCGAGATAGAGCACGACGAAGGGGATCATCGGTGTGGGCCCGGTGAGGAACTCACGGAGACTCGAGTTCGAGTTGTTCTCGTCCCGATGTGGCTCCTCGAGCAGGAGAACCCCAGGTACAGCGACGAGCAACGCAAGGAGAAAACACGCGAAGGGGGCTGACCATGCGAGTGTTGCGAGCGCACCGCCAAGTAATGGATATCCGGCAGCGCCAACCGCAAGAATCGCCGCGTTGGTACCGATCAACACCCGTCGCTGTTCACCGGTGAAGAGGTCCCCCAAGAGTGTGACCGTGAGCATCATGATCGCACTACTCGCTGCACCCTGAATCGCTCGTAGTGCGAGAATTATGGTAAAATCAGAGATGAATATGATGCCACCTCCACTGAGTCCGAAGACAATGAGGGCCGGGATCAAAGCCGGTTTCCGACCGATTCGATCTGTCAGCAGCCCAATCGGGAGTGTGAGAAAGATCCCAGGCAGTGTAAACGCCGATAACAAGAGACTGGCTTGTGACTCCGAAATGTTCCAGGCTTCCTGCACCGCTGGAAGTGCAGGACTGATGAGTGAGACGCCCATGACAGCGACGAGAGTACTCGCAAATATCACCGCTGCTGCCGGAGATTCTCGGAGGGGTCGTGCCTTTTCCATTCGTTCTACCGGTATCTCCACAATTGGAGCCTGTAAATCATCCGCTATTGGGTAGTCTTCGCCCTATGTCGGAACTGGATGACAGGTCAATGAGCGCCGACGAGCGAGGTCTTCCCACCGGGAGAAGGGAGGTCGCGACCGCCGGGAGCGACCTCCGACCAGCCGAACGGCGACCGCGGGGAGCCGTGAGGACCACCTTGCACGTCGCGCAGTTTCATCTGCGCGTAGCGAATCAGTGCCGATTCACGGTGAATAGCTAACTAGTCGCGTTTCATCGCGACGAGCGAGTTCGGCCGCACTGACCTCCCGCCGTTCTGCACTGCCTTCGACCCGCCAGCGCCGTCATTTGCGCAACAATCGCTCACCAAGTAGAGACAGTCAACAAAATAGGGGGTCGCTTACTCGACGAGGCTAGCGATGTCGTCGTCGAGTTGACTGTAGATCTTTTCGGCGCGTTCCTCGTCCTCGGGGGAAAGCTTCCGGATGGGCTCGCGGACCTCGCCGGCGTGGAGGCCGGCCAGTTCAAGGCCCTTCTTGACGGCGGAGACGCTGATGCCGCCGGGGATGGTGTTCTCGACGCCGGTCTCCTCGCGGAAGTTCTGGTAGGGTATGCAGATGTTACGCAGTTCCCGAGCGCGCTTCCAGTTTTCGTTCTGGAGGGCCTCGAACAGCGCGAGGCCGACCTCGGGACGGAAGTTGCTGACGCCGGCGGAGAAACCCTCGATGCCCTCGACCCAGTAGGAGACCGCGTACGGCTCGGCCAGGCCGTTCACCCAGACGACGTCGTCGGCGCCGGCGGTGACGGCCTCGCCTAGCTTGACGGGGTCTTTCAGCGTGTACTTGATGCCGACGACGCCCTCGACGCGAGTGAGATCGGCGAGGAATTCAACGGAGGGGTCGAAGTCGCGGGCGTAAGGCACCAGCGGGGCCTCGGCGGCGGCGTCCAGTTCGTGGTAGTAGTCGATGGCCGCCTTCTCGTGGATGTAGGTGTGGTCCATCGGCATGATCATGTGGGCGTCCACGCCGACGTCGTCGTACGCACGGATCAGTTCCTAGGCGTCCTTGGTGGAGCCGCCGACGCCGGCAAGCACGCAGGCGTCGTCAGGCAGGACCTCGACGGCGGTCTGTGTGCCGTCGATGCGCTCCTGTTGAGACAGGGAATGGTAATCGCTGATGTTGGCCGTCGCGAGGAACGTCCGGATGCCCTCATCGTACAAGTCTTGGGCGTTCTCCGCGAGCTTCTCGTGGTCGATTTCGAGGTCCTGGTCGAACGGTGTGAGGAGACCGACGGCAACGCCGCGCAGACACTCCTGGGCCTGGTCGGCTGACAATGGCATAATTCGTGAGTGCGCCGGCTGTAACATATACCCATCGCCTGCGGGAGAAATGGGGCCGAACCAGGGCGACGGCGGGGGTCCCACCAGCGGCTCGCGGCCCGGACCGCCGTTGGCCCCGCCAGTTCCAAGCCGCGCTTGATCACGGGAGCGTTGTTCCCCGCCGATAGGGTGCTCCCGGCGCCCGGCTCCTCGCGGATGTCCTCCAACGGCCGCAGGGCGCGCTGAAACCTCCGGGCCCGGTCCCAGTCCCCAGCGTCGAGCGCGTCCAACAGGGCCAAGGCCGCCTCCGGCAGGAAGTTCCCGATGTTGTCGTGTAGCCGGTCGCCCCCTCGACGGCGTACGATCGGACGTACCACTCGGAGATCATTGACCTATGTCAACTCGCCGAAGGCGTTCTCGACGGGTCGGGAGAACTCGACAACGTTGTCGACAGTGAACTTCACGGCGACCTCCTCCTTGCGCTCGCTGAGGCCGACGAGTACGGAGCGGGGAACCGTCAGATCGCGCTTGTAGATGACGATCAGAATATTGATCTCGTCGCAGATCCGGTGGTAGTATTCGGCCAGCCTCCGCTCGTGGTTGTAGGTGTGGTCCAGGTGCATGGCTCTCAGCCTGTCCGGGACGACGACTTCGTAGGCCTTAGCCAGGTTCTGGATCTCGGGGACGTTCCCGGCGGCGCCAGCGACGACGGTAGCGTCATCGGCTGTGGTCTCGACGTGAGTCTCGAAGATCGCTTTCTACTCGGCGTCAGTCAGCGAGTAGTACTCGCCGGTGTGCCGCAGGGGACGAACAGATCCGTCCCCGCAGCCTCCTTCACACCGAGGTTCTCGTCCAGCGGGTCGTGATCGATCGCGTGTCGTCGGCGAAGGGGACGGCGGTGGTGAACCCGATGGTTTAGAAGTAAATGAACAAGTGACTGCTGCCCACAACTCCTAAAAGTCCAATTTTAATGGACTTATATAAAGTCCTTATGAATTGAGGCTCTTTGAATTTCACTCGTGTGAGCGGCGTATGCTTGATACCAGTGCTGATTTATGACCTGGCATCAGCTGAGGCCGAATTATGCACAGAAGCTTTGAGATTCCACTAATAACGGCGATCCGTCAAAAGGAGCATGTGCCAGATTAATTAATCAGATTGACGGACACGCCCTCTTTCTATCTAATAATCCATGTCAGAGATACTAGTTGCATCAACTCTGAGCTCTTCGGAGCACCCAGTTCAATCCCGATTTAGCAGTGCCACATATTCTGTGACGATCGATATTGTTAGACCGAAATCATAATAGAACTGTTTGAATTACAAGCGTAGGTCTGTAATGCTGATTCTATTTATTGAATCGGATCTGCCCTGAGCCGTAAATAACAACAGTACATTTGTTATAGTGTCTACGTAGCGTATACCAGATTGGGTCCCTAGTCCAAATATACGGGACTTTTATAAGTTGGTGGCATGCTGCATCTATCATCATTTCCTAAGCTAGAATCAGCACTCTGACTCTGTTTCCACTCTCATTTATTAATGCTCAATTGAGTTTTTCTATCATCCACTCACGACCGATACAAAGAAAGAAACCGCTATACAAAATCATACGACGGCAAGAGAATTGCAACAAGACCAGTATTCCAGAGTTCAAACTGTGAATTCACCAGTTAAGCGCTCTCCCACTACACCGTGGAGACACGTACTTGAATCCGTGAGTTGGCCCGAAAAGTGCCTCGTACCTTATCTCTCGTAGGACGCGAGTTAGGGTCTCATCGCTTGCTCTCCATTTCTAGATATCGGTCTGAAGCATCGTCGTCAGCTATCTAAACGTCTGGACGACAGAGCATCATTCAGTCAATTATTTTCCCGAGTGCATCTACAACATGGTCAGCGTGGTTTTTATCGATGATTAGTGGAGGTAGAAGTCGTACGACAGTCCTGCCTGCAGGTAGTGCAAGGACACGATGATTCATCGCCAGCTCCTGTAGGATACGGTTTGCTCCGCGTTTAACCTCGATACCCACCATCAACCCCTCGCCGCGGATATCCCGGACTCGATCACCGAGTTCCGCCTCTAACTGCTTCTGCAGGTATGTTCCGATCTCGGCAGCATGGATAGGGAGGTCTTCATCGGTAATCGTCGATATTGTCGCTTCAGCTGCCGCTGAGATAAGAGGGTTCCCGCTGAATGTCGACGCATGGTCGCCATATTCATCTGCAATCCAGTCGCGACACAGCGTCGCACCAATGGGTAATCCGTTTCCGAGTCCCTTTGCACTTGTCAGTATGTCTGGCACAACGTCTACACGCTCACAGGCCCAAAGTTTGCCTGTCCGACCCAACCCCGTTTGAACCTCATCCAGAATTAGCGCTGCTCCAGCTTCTGTGGTCGCCTCACGGATAGCCTTCATAAAATTGGGAGAGGCAGGGTTGATGCCTCCCTCGCCTTGGACGGGTTCGACTATGACAGCCGCTGTATTGCCATCGATTGCCGTCGTTATCGCGTCAACATCGCCATATTGGACGAACTCTACGTTCTCAAGAAGTGGCTCATAAGGATCTTTGTATTTGTCCTTCCACGTAGTGGAAAGCGCGCCCATTGTACGACCATGGAATCCCCGTACTGTGGCAATGATTTTCGTGTTACCGGTGGCTGCACGAGCAAACTTCAATGCTGCCTCATTAGCCTCGGTTCCGGAATTACAGAGCCACACCTTCTCGATACCACCGGGCGCCACATTTCCCAGTGTCTCGTAGAGCTGACTCCGCACTGCAACGGGATACGACCCTTGCACATAGGTCAGATCCGAAAGCTGTGTTGTGATGGCATCCGTAACCCTATCGTGGCCATGACCCAACGGGACACATGCGTAGCTCGCACCCATATCGAGGTATTCGTCCCCGTTGGCATCGTAAAGATACGGACCATCCCCTTCAACGATCTCGATAGGTTTCTCAGAATACACGAATCCACTCATGTTCAGGTATCACAGATACTACTCTGAAACGTGCTGGGAAATATCTGTCCCACTCCTCTACAGTAGCAGTTCCGACAGACCTCTATCGAACGGTCTAACCATACCCTGTGAACTGTTGTCACTTCTCCGCTACGTTTATTGGTAATCCGTTCCAAGATTGAGATTCCTATGGGTATGGGTAACTTCGACGAACAAGAGCACGAACGCCGTGAGAAGAAACTCTCCGAAATTGAATCAGACTCCGAAGAGCAACCGACGGAATATCAGGGTCAAATAACGTTTGACACGGAGGACACTACGGAAGCGTTGCTAGATCGTCTAAAAGAGATGAAGTCCAAGGATGAATGACAAATAATCAAGAAATAAAGCAATTGTCCCAACTCGATTGGATTGATACTGGGCTAGGATTAAGTTCGATACAAGGTTAGTTGCCCATATGGAATCCCTCCTGCTTGATTCAGAAGTAACACAATCAGTTCCGATAGAGGCAATAAAAGATGCCGTAGAAGAAACATTCCAAGCCTACGAGCGAGGGACTGTGGTTATGCCACCGAAGTCATATATTGATCTGCCCCAGTATAATGGTGATTTTCGGTCAATGCCTGCCTATGTGGGGACTGATTCGTGGGAGGGTGCTGCAATTAAATGGGGTAACGTCCATCCGGATAATCCATCAAACAATAACCTGCCAACGGTAATAGGGATAATTATCTACTCTGATCCAGAGACGCTTAGTCCGTTGGCTATCATGGACGCCACCGTTCTTACTCGGAAGCGGACTGCGGCAGCTGCGGCCGTCGCTACAGATCATCTCGCGGTTGACGATGCTCACAGTTTAGGCCTTATCGGTGCTGGAACGCAATCGTATACTCAATTTGAAGCGCTCACCCAAGTCAGGCCAATCAACGAGGTCATCGTGAATGATGTGGACGATGACGCGGTAGACACATTCATTGACACATATCCCGATTTCGCGATTCAGGCTGGTACCGTTCATGAAGCGGCCGCATGTGATATTGTCTCAACTGTGACCCCTGCTGAAGAACCAATTGTTCCACTTAACGCGGTCAATCCTCAAACGCATATTAATGCGATCGGTGCCGATGCCGAAGGTAAACAGGAACTCAATACGAATATTCTCACAGAAGGGTGCGTTTTCGTCGATAGTTTTGACCAAGCAATTCACACAGGTGAGATCAACGTACCGTGGGGTCGAGGAGATCTTGATGAAGATGATATCTATGGCGAACTTGGTGAGTTAGTAAGTGCAGGCGATGGATTGGCAATACCACAAAATGAACTGACGATATTCGACAGCACCGGTCTCGCGATTCAAGATGTCGCTGCCGCGCATGTCGCATACGAATATGCAACCGGACTAGAGGATATTCCATCTACAAGCTTGTTCTCTAAATGACATCCTTCGCGCCGTTCACGTCGCAGTTTCCCGTGTGTTGAGATATTATGGTTCATGGGTCATCCGTTCTTATGGGACTACTAGCCCCGTAGATTTGTCGAACAGGCGCACCACGGGCGGTGCCATCCAGCCGGTATCTCTATCCTCCCGTCACAGGTGAGATTCGGGAGTACCTCCTGTCAGATGTTCTCGACTCCATTCACGTCAGCATTGGCGACCAGTCCACAATCTTCGCAGACGTACAATTACGCTCGCCACGCTGGCTATCGTCCGTGGTCCCTTACGAGGCGCACGGTTTCGATGTGTCATGTTCGTCCACGCGCCCGACGCTGATGCCGTGTTCGGCGGCTTTGTATTCCAGCATCTCGCTGAATCGATCGAACGCCCACCCGTGCAAATCGAGCTTGCCGTGGTCGCCCCAATCAGCACTGTCACGGATACCACTCAGGTCGCCCACAGCAATCGTCCCAGCATTCCAGGCGGCACATTCGGTCACCACATCCTTCGAGGCAGCGTTGAAGAAGTGGTGGCGGCGCTCGCGGCGTTTCCGGTCCAGCCATCGCGCTTGCGGGAATCGCTGTCTTCGCACGTCGCTCGCTCCTTCTGGAAGTAATCATCGTCCTCCTTGAGTGAACTACCAGGATACAGCAGGAGTCGTCACCGACTGCAACCGCTGCGAAATTGCAGATACCGAGGCCGATACCCGCCACCCGGTGGATTGCCATCATCTCGTCGACAATGCAAACTGTTCACTCGTGGACCGACATATGAACGGCAAAGCGGAAGATCGACTTAGTGACGACTGTGGTTTTCTCAGGTATCGACAGTGATCGATTAGTGCTCGGGTTGTTCGGCCGGCGCTTCCATGCTCTTGATCCGGAGAATGAGGATGTTGTTGGTATCATCCTTCCCCTCGAGAACTCCGTTGATGACCAGTTTCGATAGCGGCGT
Organism: Halorubrum sp. FL23; assembly: GCF_052439115.2. Classification (NCBI taxonomy): domain Archaea; kingdom Methanobacteriati; phylum Methanobacteriota; class Halobacteria; order Halobacteriales; family Haloferacaceae; genus Halorubrum; species Halorubrum sp. FL23. The sequence goes on along the minus strand of NZ_JBQVRO020000028.1, from coordinate 8,899 downwards.
CGGGCCGACGATGACTTCGTCGCCCTCAGAGAAGCTACGGATGGAGCCCTGGAGATGGATTTCCGCGCGACAGAGTTCAGGGTGGTGGACGCTTGAGAGGTCAATTTCCTCGACGTTGGCGTCCTCGACGGCCTCGCCGTCGTGGAAAAGTGGGACTGACGCTGGTTCTTCCATCTGTTCGACATCTAGCGCCTCGTAGGCATTCGCAGTGGGTTTGTATCCGCCCTTCGGCCCGGGGACGCCCTCGACCAATTGGAGCGCTTTGAGGCTCTGCATCTGGTTTCTAATTGTACCAGGGTTGCGGTCGACTTCAGCGGCAATATCCTCGCCCTTGACGGCGTCCTCCGTCTCAGGATAGAGATTAACCAACGCCGTGAGAATAGTTTTCTGACTCGACGTAAGCTCAATCGACGACATACGATAGACTTGGGTAGGCACCCGATTAAAGCTGTTTAAATAAAGAACCCTTCGGAGGCGTCCCTAACGTCGACGACTGAAACGACTAAGCGACGCTCACTCTTGGACTACATTATCGAAGACAACCGACGTCGACGTCTGCTTTCACCTCGGCGCTATTTCTCGAAAAGGCACGAGGAGAACCCCTGGCAAGACTGTTGGGTCACGCCAAGGGATGTTAACACCGTCGAAGAGAGCCGCCACGGAGGCTGTGAGACCGTGGTGTAAACTTCTACGTCCCTCGATTTACGGGAACCGGACTTGAAGATTTCCCATACCCAAAATTATTTTACAAATGAGTTGTTTCGATGTTGGGATATTATCATTTATCAACGCTATCAACTTCTTGAACACACCCAACCATCGTCCAAGTATCCTCATCTGGCCCCTTTCGGCCAACCAGAACGGATTCATTATCTTCACTCGATACAAACCGATATAGATTTTGTTCATTTTCACGGGTCCCCTCTGCCTGAAATTCTTGCTGAAAAAACTCCGCCTTGGATATCTGGGGTATTATTTGTGATCCATCGTCAAGTATTATCTTGACAGAACCGGGACTAAGGTTATGAATTTGTTTAGCAATGGGATTGAGATCTGCCATAAGCCACCTACGAGAGGGTATAGGTAAATCGTGTCGATTTGTGATATCCGGTACCTTTGTCACTCGTCTACCCCCCAACAGAATGTCTGGATTGGGTTCGTCTGCTTCGTAGGTCCTCGCCAAACCTGTTGTAGTGAACCGAAGGATGCTGAGCTAGTCCGGATCCACTGTGTTAATCCCGATGGGAAGGTGCATTCTGAAATCAAGAGTCGATCATCTCAATTCTCCGAGATAGATGACAGATCTATTATTCAAACTTTATGCTCCAGCAGTTCTACTGTTAAAAACTAATGGTTTGGTCTGTCCGGCTCGATAACGAAGAGCACGAAACAGAGCAATCTAACGACGAAATTGAGGGTACTACCTGCTCAGGATGTGGTTCAGACAAAATTATCCAACAGTCTAGCCGAGGGGAGCGGATCTGTGAAGAGTGCGGGCTCGTCATTGAAGAGGACTTGGTAGATTCTGGCCCAGAGTGGCGGGCATTCAATCATCAAGAACGACAGGAAAAGTCCCGTGTCGGGGCCCCGACCACCACCACAATGCATGATAAGGGTCTGACCACCCAGATCGACTGGAAAGACAAAGACGCGTATGGGCGAGCAATCTCGTCAAAGAAGCGGTCGCAGATGCACCGCCTACGGAAATGGCAGGAGCGAATCCGGACGAAGGATGCTGGGGAACGGAACCTCCAATTTGCGCTCAGCGAGATTGACCGGATGGCGAGTGCACTCGGTGTCCCGCGAGACGTTCGTGAGGTAACGAGCGTCATCTACCGCCGGGCATTAGATGAGGATCTGATTCGCGGACGGTCGATCGAAGGCGTGGCCACGGCTGCGCTCTATGCGGGCTGTCGGCAGGAAGGTATCCCGCGGTCACTGGAGGAGATAGCGGAGGTTTCACGCGTTGAACGCATCGAAATCAGTCGTACCTATCGATACATTTCAAATGAACTTGATCTCGGACTGTTGCCGATAGACCCAAAACAGTACGTCCCGCGATTCAGTTCGAAGCTTGATCTTCCGCAAGAAGTTGAAGCGAAGGCTAACGAGATTATCGAAGAGACGGCTGATCCGTTACTATCGGGACGTGGCCCATCTGGATTCGCTGCAGCTGCAATTTATGCCGCCGCATTGCTCTGTAACGAGAAACGCACACAACACGAGGTAGCAGACGTGGCGCAAGTGACCGAAGTGACTATTCGGAACCGATACCAAGAACAGATTGAAATGTTAGATATACATCAGTAGAAATGGCTACGAAATTCATCCAAGAGACATGACCAAACCCACAGCCGTCTCGGTACGCGACCTTGCGTGTGAGATCCGGACTGGAAGGCAGTCTGCACTGGATCTCCTTGAGTCAGTTCTTGACCGTATTGAGGCGATCGATGAGTTGAACGCGTTTATTACGGTAACCGAAGAATCGGCACGGAACCGTGCTCGAATGGCCGACGATGCAGCCGAACGTGGTGATGATCTCGGCCCACTCCATGGCGTGCCGGTCGCAATCAAGGACCTTCGGACCCGAAAGGCGGGGGTCCGGCATACGATGGGGCTCGCACCGTTGGCTGATAATGTGGCGGACGACGATTCCATCACGGTTGAACGGCTGGAAGCTGCAGGAGCAGTGATCGTGGGGACGACCAATACGCCAGCCCTTGGTCACACCATCAAGACGGAGAACAAGCTTGTCGGAGCGACTCCGACACCGTTCGACCATGACCGGTCCGCTGGTGGGTCTTCCGGTGGGTCTGCAGCGGCGCTTGCGGCCGGTGTGGTACCGCTCGCGACCGGATCAGACATCGGTGGCTCACTCCGAGTACCCGCCTCCTGCTGTAACGTCGTCGGGCTGAAGCCGACGTTCGGACTCGTCCCCGAGCGCGTCCCCCGTGATGGCTTTAATACGCACTCCCCGTTTTTTGTTGGTGGACCAATGGCACGGACCGTCGAAGATACGGCGGTTTTGCTTGATGTCCTTGCGGGTCAAGATGAGAGTGATCCATTCAGCGTTCCTCAACCAGAGACAGACTACACGGGAGCGACTGATCGACCAACTACTGAGCTCTCAGTTGCGTATAGCCCGAATCTGGACTTGCAGCCAGTCTCACCAGTGGTGCGTGAGACGGTCGACGACGCTGTTACAGAGTTGGCGGCTGCTGGCGCTACTGTTGATACTGTCGACCTCTCACTGCCGTCTTATGAGGACCTGTCGATGGCGTATGTCACACAGGTCGGCGTCTTTTTCAGTGCGTTCGCCCAACATCTCGGAGACCGATACGACATCGACTTTGCGACCGCCGACGTCGAAGATACAGTACATTCGACGATCGCATTAGGAACGGAAACAGACGCTGCCACCGACCGGTTACAGAACGTACCTCGCACTGCTGCATACGAGGAAATTCAGGACACATTGGCTGGCTACGATGTCCTCGTGACACCAACTCTTACAGTTCCACCTTACAGTAAACGTCTCGCTGACGGCTATCCAACGGAGATTGACGGACACTCAGTGATGGGTGTCCCGACAGACGTCATGTTGACGTGGGTGTTTAACATGACCGGCCACCCTGTGGCATCAATTCCGGCCGGACTTACCGACGATGGCCTCCCTGTTGGATTGCAGATTGTTGGCCGACGATTTGCCGAGGAAGACATTCTGAGCGTCGCCGCTGCGATGGAGCGGGTCCAGCCGTGGACAGATCAGTATCCTACCGCGTGAATAGAGTGCCATTATTGGGTAGTCTAGTGTTCGGACTTGCTTGAGAGCTTCTCGAGTGACAAGATAGTACCCTCGCTCTTGTGTAGCACATTGTGGATCTTAGTCTTCGTCCTGATTCGCCGAACAAAGGCGCTCTACTTCCGGGTTTGAATGAGGTGATTATATCGAGAGTAGTCACAGATCCTGGCTATCGTTCCCGTCAAACTAGCTCATTGATGCGAGAGCAGGCGGTTCCAACAGCGATCTATGCCCTGACCGCGTCAACTCAGAGCCATCGCTGAACCAGATCCACAATCTCCGACAGAAGAGCGTAGTACCCTTATCTGCTTTCACACGCAATACACGGAGGGTCAGTCGAGCATCAAACAATTCCCCGATATTCTGGGAAGATAACTGAGCAGGTCGCCCAGTTGATCGGGACTACTAGCGGAGTCATAGTGAGATATTCACTAAATATAACAATAGCACCAATTTTTAATTTCAGCAAATGGTTATAATGAACGGGGTACAACGTCTCAAGTGCAATGTCCGAGCAATCCGAGCCCGAACTGCCACCGCTCCCGTACGACTATGATGCACTCGAACCGCACATTTCCGAGCAAGTGTTGACGTGGCACCACGATACCCACCATCAGGGCTATGTGAATGGCCTAGATAGTGCCGAAAAGACGCTGGCGGAGAACCGCGAATCAGGCGACTTCGGTTCCTCCGGAAGCGCGATGCGCAGCGTCACCCACAACGGCTGTGGCCATTATCTCCACACGCTGTTCTGGAACAATATGTCGCCCAACGGCGGCGGCGAACCGTCTGGCGATCTCCGCGAGCGTATCGAAGACGATTTCGGGACCTACGAGGGCTGGAAAGGAGAGTTCGAAGCCGCCGCGAGCGCCGCTGGTGGCTGGGCTCTCTTAGTGTACGATCCGGTCGCAAAGCAGCTGCGCAACGTTGTTGTCGACAAGCACGACCAGGGCGCGCTCTGGGGCGCTCATCCCGTCCTTGCGCTCGACGTCTGGGAGCATTCCTACTACTACGACTACGGCCCGGATCGGGGAAGCTTCATCGATGCCTTCTTCGAGGTCGTCGACTGGGAACACGCGACCGAGCAGTACGAGAAATCCGTCGATCACTTCGAATAGGATTATCCAGATCACCAGGCTGAGTAGGCGGCGTGCTTGGAGTCGTCCGACACGGCAAAAAAGCCGTCTCGTGATGATGAGGGAATAAATCTCTCGAACCACTTGCCCTCAAGCCGGTTCACACTATAGCGCTCCATACATCGATGAGCCACGCTTGCACAGGATTGGATGTAACTCGCATCGTGGCTGCACCAAAGCCAAAGGCGATCAAACTCACCAGTATAACAAATTCCGCGTTTGCATTCTTCGTCTCAAGAAGGAGTGTGAGTAGTGTGAGCGTCCCGGACATCGCACACATGAAAACTCCCGCCAAGAAGCTCGACACAATAAAGAAGGGATCGGTAAAGCTCATCACGTCGTATTCAGGATCGTAGATGCCAATCACGCTGAGTGTAAACGCGATGAATAGATACCCGAATAACCAAACAACTACAGCAGTGGTGCCGAGCGATGACAGTCGGAATATCCGAAATAGTCCTCGCTCAAGCGGAGTGGATGGCTGCCGAGTTCGCTTGAGTGGAGGATGACCCATCTATTACGGCCACAACCCCCGGGCCTCGTGAGCCTCAGCGATTCGAGATAGCGCGACGATGTAGGCTGCATCACGCCAGGTGCCATCACGGCTTTCGAACTCTGCTTGGACGTCACGCCAGGCGGCCTGCATCTCTGTTTCGAGTTCATCATTCACTCGTTCAAGCGACCAGGCTCGACGATTAATGTCTTGGAGCCACTCGAAGTAGCTGACCGTAACTCCACCGGCGTTGGCGAGAATGTCGGGGATCACTGCAACATCTCGATCGGTGAGTATCGAATCTGCTGCCGAAGTGGTCGGACCGTTTGCTCCTTCGACGACGAGATCCGCAGCAATCGCCTCTGCGTTCTCTTCCGTAATAACGTTCCCCAGAGCCGCGGGAATGAGCACGTCGACGTCAAGCGTGAGCAGCTCTTCGTTCGAAATCAGGGTATCCGCGTAGTCGGTGACGGCTTCCGGCTCCTCGTCGTGCGAGGGAACTGAAGCCGTATCGATCCCCTCTGGGTCGTACATCGCTCCATTGACGTCGCTGATCCCGACGACCGTTGCCCCCCATTCGTCAAGCAGTCGGGCAGCATTCGCGCCGACACTTCCATATCCCTGTATTGCTATCGTCGTCTCCTCGAGTTGACGATCGTAGTACTCGCAGACGAGTTGTGTGATGATCGCCACGCTCCGTCCGGGGGCTTCTTCACGGCCTTTACTGCCGCCGACGACCGGCGGCTTTCCGGTTACGACGCCCGGTGTCGTCTCACCTTCTTGCATCGAGTACGCGTCCATCAGCCACGCCATCGTCTGTGTATCCGTCCCCATGTCTGGGGCAGGAATATCCTTGTTGGGGCCGATGACGTTGCGTATCTCTTGTGCAAACCGCCGGGTGAGCCGCTCTTTTTCCGCTGAACTCAGGTCTTTCGGATTGACAGCGACGCCACCCTTGGCACCGCCGAACGGGAGATCCATGACTGCACACTTCCAGGTCATCCACATTCCGAGTCCGACACATTCATCTCTGGTCACTTCGGGGTGGTACCGGAGCCCTCCCTTATACGGACCTCTGACGCTATCATGTTGGGCTCGGTATCCCGTGAAGACCTCGACTGTGCCGTCATCACGTTCGACAGGGACGGTAACCTCATGGACTTTTTTCGGGTGTTTGAGTCGATCGACGATATGCTGGTCAATACTGAGATGGTCTGCGGCATGGTGGAGCTGCCGGCGTGCCGTTTCGAGCGCTGATTCTGGTTTCGCAGATTGTACTGTCGAATCCTCCGTCTTGTTGCGGTCTTTATCGGAATTGGATGCCATGGTCATTTTAGCGATATTCGACGATTTCGCATCGGTCCGCCACAGTCAGGACAGCGGTTAGTGGTGTCCACAACGATGGCGTTTTTCGACTCGAAGCTCTCGTACGGGCTCCTATTCGTTAGGTCAGCTTCGACATCTCGTATATTAGGTTCTCTCGGTTATAATCGCACCGAACTATTTGACCCAGTTTCAGTGGGTGCTGCCATTCAGACACCCCGTCCGGTTCGGTTTAGCATCCCCTCTATCATCTATTCGGTCGGGTCAGATTACGCCAGTGGGTACGTCACCGGCACAAAGGGCCAAATCTCCATACATCTATGGTGATGGGGCTTCATATGAATACACAGCTCTGTTGAAATGGCTGTGTTGAATCGCCATACAGCAGCGAGGTAGGCCGCTAAATCAAAGGAGCGGCTTTGTTGAAATCCTCAGAGAGTTACATGTTCACCGTATAATTCCACGAGATGAAGGCCCTCCCGAAGTCACAGATTCTCCGGTTTGCTGAGAAGGCGATCCATCTGGCCCGTCGAGCCGTTTCTCGATACTCCTCGAAATTCTCCAAACACCGCTATACACTTCCGCAGCACGTCGTTCTGCTGTGTCTCAAAGTTCGGAAGAACACGACCTATCGTGGCCTGCTTGACGAACTGATCGAGATGCCACGCATTCGTCACGCCCTCGGATTAGCTGAACTTCCTACGCCATCAACGCTTTGTAAGGCGTTCAACCGGCTTGATATGACTGTATGGCGTGCTATATTGACTCTCTCAGCGACGCTACTTCCGACGAGCGGTGTCGTTGGAGTTGATGCGTCAGGATTCGACCGCAGTCACGCCTCAAAACACTACACGAAACGAGCCGAACTCACGATTCAGCAGCTCAAAGTGACGCTGTTGGTTGATGCGAAGGTTAACGCAATCCTCGATCTCCACGTGACGACGACACGAAAACACGATAGCCAGATCGCTCCATCGTTGATCAAGCGCAACCTCAAAGATATTGACATTCTCCTCGGTGACAAGGGCTACGACGACCAGAAGATCAGGCGACTTGCTCGTCAACACAAGGTTCGGCCACTGATTAAGCATCGTGAGTTCACGCCACTCCACCGGGCATGGAACGCACGCTTAGACACTGATCTCTACGGCCAGCGGAGTCAATCAGAAACTGTCAACTCAACACTCAAGCGGAAGTATGGTGCGTTCGTGCGCTCACGACGGTGGTGGAAGCAATTCCGTGAACTCACTATTGCCTGTCTCAGTCACAACATCGACCGATCACTCTGAGTGGCCAAGAAACGTGAAGGAAAGATCGCTCAATATAGATGAAGGACGTACCACTTAGCACAGGTGAAGGCTATCGAGGGCGTACTGGGTCTGGAAGTGGCCGAAGTTCTGGCATTGTTCCTGACCGCTCAATCGTTTGGATTTCGACGTTGTTCACCGCAACGGCGAGTGTTTCCCAGTCACTCGGCACATTTGCCCCACCGACAAGGTGGGTCACAGAACTACATTGCGATTCCTCGGTCGTTCCATTGGACGACGTTCCGCTACTGAATCCAGACGTGACGTTAAATCTCAGGACGAACTCGTTCGCAATAGAATGGGTCAGCTCCGGTTTGACGTCTCCTAACTCGTTACAGAGCCTCACGTCAAACGTTAAATCCGCTGATTCACCGTCGCTAACGATGTGAACCCACCCGCTATGAGCCTCCTCCTCGCTCGGGAACGATGTACGGCTCTTCGAGTATGCGAGTCCGAGGGAGTCGTCAGCCTCGTTGGGGTCGCTCTGATCCGATGTACTCGAACTCACAGGGCTCGTCCACCCTTGACAGCCAGCGAGACAGCTAAGACTAGTAACGGAGCAAACGGCCAGTACCTTGCGACGGGATAATGGAGGGCCCATCAACTCAATGAATAGGTTCTCTGGACAAGTCCGTTTCGAATGCCAGCATCGTGTGCGCGGGGAGTTGATAGTCGTTGTTTGTCACTGGCAGATACGTAGCCTACAGCGAACAGCCGTTACAGGAGAAAACATGTCTGAAGAATAGGATTTCAACAGAGCCGGAAATTCATGTACTATCCCCCCAAACCGGATCAGGAAGATATCGAAGAATTCGATTCGGAGAACTCTGGGGGATCG
>NZ_JBQVRO020000027.1:0-22228 GCF_052439115.2 Halorubrum sp. FL23 | reverse complement strand
GGCTAGAGAGCCGTTACCGTTAGAAAATTGAATATCATAAATCCGATGTTGCCGCTGTCTTGCGTTCAACACGGCATCTGTTTTCGCTTGTTCAACCGTGGCTGCGGAAGTTCCGCGGCCTGTCCAAGCAAGGCTTGGAGCAGGCCGCTCATACATTCGGGATCATTAGATCGCTGAATCTCACAGGCGCATCCGTCGATATCACCATTGACTGCCTTGTTATGGGGGCTTTCCGTAGTTCTACATAAGAGCGAGACTGAAATCGCAGGACGGTGGGGGTGACGGGGATAGTGTTCGAGATAGTCTTTTTAATCCCGGAATCTAAACCTATCTCAACCGGAAACCCAGTATCCACCACGCTTACACCTTCGAGAAGCCGTTCTTGTCGTCCTAAATCAGGGGGTCAGACCGCCGAAGATACACTTCGATAGTGGAGTGTTTGCGGGAGACACCTCATTTCGTCTGTTCATAAATCACATTCCACGATAGAAACTACGCAGCCTACTCACTCCGTTCTCCGAAATTGTAGGACGGCTAGGCGTCTATTTTCATAAACGTATCTGTTTGCGTATACGGATACGTATATGTATCTTAGAACTGCTCGCTGGCGTGTCTGGCGGAGGCATCCCGGGCCGTGTCGAGGACTTCCGGCGCAGCCTTCTGAAGACCGAGACGGACGGCTAGCCGTAGCATCTCACTCCTGTCAGTCCCGTCAGCATCGGCTTCACGCCCAAGTTCTTCGCGGAGACTCTCTCCAACGTCGTCGAGGCCACCCGTCTCCTCCAGCGCCCGCACGAGCGCCGTAAGGCGCTCATCCCGAACAGAGAGTGTCTTCGAGATCTCGCCCGCCTCGACATCGGCGAGCAGTGCAACCATCGTATCCTCTAGGTTGCTGGTCTCCTCACCTGACGTGGAATACTCGGCACGGGTCCCGAGTTCCGTGTCCTCTCGCAACTGCTCTAGTTCCTCGTCGTCGGTCATCGGGCACCTCCCAGCCGCTCCACGAGAGCCTCCGCATCGGTCTCATACGCTTCGATGGATCGCTGGGCCGTCTTCGACGGGCGCTCCAGCGTGAAGAGCGTCCCCCCGTTCATCTGCGCGTTCTGTACGTCTTGGGAGCTGGGGATCTGCGCAGGAGCGAGTGCCTCCGGGTACTCGTCCTCGAACTCTTCGAGGTACGCCTTTCCCGCCTTGGTGCGCTCATCAACCTCGTTCAGCAGCACCATCACGAGCTCGATGTTGACATCCTGCTCCTCCCGGATCGTCTTCAAGTCCCGCCGCAACTGCGCGGCCTGTCCCGCCTCGAACGGCCCGGGGCGGACGGGTGCGACGACGTGCTTCGCCGCCCAGAGCCCGTTATACGCGATGTTCGACGTCGAACCGGGCAGGTCCACGAGGATGACGTCGTAGTCATCTTCCACGTAGCCGGTGAGGAACTCGTCAAGGCGACTGTATCGCTCCGCGGCCTCGTCGATATTCCCGAGCGTTGCGTCGAGGCCGTCTAGGCTCTCGTGCGCCGGAATGAGGTCGGGTCCTTCTCCGGTCGGGATGATGAGGTCCTCGACGGCCGTAGGGAGCTTCTCGGAGATCGTCTCCCACTGGTCCTGAAATACCGTGGTGATGTTCGGCCAGCGGTCGTCATCGGCTTGGACGTCGACCCAGAGACCGAAGTGTTTGGCGAGGTCGCCCTGCTTCCCGGCGAGATCGAGGAGCAGGACATCGTACCCGTGTCGGTCGAGAGCGACGCCGAGATGCGCCGTCGCTGTGGTCTTCCCGACGCCGCCTTTGTCGAGGAAAGTAGCCGCTCTGAGTGCTGGATCGGGCATATACGCTTACGTATGCGTATACGGATACGTAAAAGTACGTCAGACATAACATCGGCAACCGGTATCCCCCCTCGCATTATTCTCTTAACTGGCTACAATACATGGAAATGAAGGGAGGAATGCCACAGCGTTCCGATCGTTCTTCTGCGCACAACCGCTTCGAGCGCATCGTCTGTCGTTCAGATGTAGACAGGCCCTTTCGAGCCACACCTCTAGTAGCAGCGCTAATCGCCTTCTGTGAATTTTCTATCTTCTTGTTGCTGGCCTTCACCGTACCTACGAGGGTGTCATAGAAGTCTTCTCACACCTACACAGGAATCGCTCAGTACAGATGGTGTATACAGCAGGACGACCTATTTTTGTAGCGGAGACATTAAACTAGCTGTTCACTGAACCGATAAGGCCACCCTACTTAATGGAATATCTTACAAAATTTTGAGCTAGAAAAATACCAATAAATTATTTACAGTATTAATACTAGAATTAGTTGTGAGAAATCTATCACGTCGGAATGTTATCGCTTCAACTGTCACCGCTATCGCAGTATCTTTAGCTGGCTGTTCAGGAGACGATGATCAATCTGATACGAATTCAATTAATATCGGGTCATTTAGTGGAGAATATGAGATACCTGAGGATGAATATGCAACTACTGGTATATTCAATAGTGACCGTCAAGGCGAAATAGGCTATAATTTCACTGTGACTAGTGGTCCTGAAGTTGATGTTTATCTTCTGACTCCGGAGGATGTGGATCGATATGAGAACGGTCAAAGTTTTAATTATTTGTCACATACTACCGGTTCACCTCCGGACGCTGCTTTTGTTGGTTCTGCAACAGTGTCGGCTAATACCGCCACACAAATGCTGATTGATAATACTGAAGTAGGTGATGTCTCACCACCGACAAATTTCGATGACGATGTTGCAACGGTACAGTTGAAAGCGTCATATGCTGACAGCTGAAGATATACGAAGTCACCCTAGTGATAATAAGAGCTCATTACATCTTCAGCGAAAGATACGCGCGCTGTATTTCGCACGAGTATCGGGACACTTCGTTGAGCTGGTAGAATCCTCAACGCTCAATACGCAAGCGCGTTCTATCGGCTGGTTCGGCTGTGAATTCACGAAATAAATGTCGTGGCAACTCTTCTATGACACCCTAGTAGCCTACGCCAAGCACGATGTACATATTGAGGTGACACTCTTCGAATTCGGTTGATTCCCTTCGATCTACACGGTAGATTTTTCTGGGTATGTGGCTGTTTGAGCGCTGAAACAAGGCATATACGCTGACGTATGCGTAAACGTATACGCAAGCGTATAGTTGCTATTTCGGCTCTATGAGATCAAAGCCTGACGTCTAGCGATGCTAAGTGGTGTTCACACGAAGAAGAGCGTGAAATACTAGAGTCAAACAGTCCTCGAACGTAGCGGTTCGATCACCCGTCGTGGTCAATATACTCGGCTTCCCATTCAGTCCGCGCCTCAATCTCTCTAGTGCCCCGGCGAGTAGTGCTGTACTCGTTGGTCCGTCGGTCGCGCTGGCTCTTCTCGATGAGTCCCTTCTCAACGAGTGTATCGAGATTTGGATAGAGCCGACCATGATGGATTTCCTTTTCGTAGTAGTCCTCGAGCTCGTCTTTGATCGCGAGTCCGTGGGGGTCATCAAGTCCGGCAACGACGTACAGCAGATCGCGCTGAAACCCAGTGAGATCGTACATGTCGCAATTTTCGTATTCGAGTTTTGAAATACTACTGATCTGGTGACTGCGTGTCATAGAATATGTTTCACACCCTCTACGCAGTGATTTTGACTGCTTCATCTCACGCTTGAGTCGGAGAAGTACCGTATTTTCGTCTCCATAGTCGGGCTATCGTGGGGTAGATGCTACAGCAGAGACTGGATCTCGGTGGAGAGTGTTTTCAGGTCTGCTGTCGCGAGCTTGTCGGTTGCGATAAGGCGAAGTCGGGGGCGACCGATATCTACTGGGACCTTTTCAGTCTCGATGAGGCCAGCATCTTCGAGTGCTGATTTGGCCCGTGAGAAGGTCGCTTTCGAAGCGATACCCGTATCCTCTCCCCATTTCGAGACGTCGTAGAGGAGGACCTCGTTGCGGGCTGCGAGGATGAGCATGATCTCGACGATACTGAGGTATTCGTTGCTGTTGGAAATCTCTTCAGCGTGTGCGAGGACTTCATCGAGGTCGGCTGCGATATCGTCGCCGATCTCTTCTCGGAGCGTCTGTTTCACTACTGAGAGGGCGGGTGTCCGGAGGTGATACTGCTCGGCAGCCTCGAATCTGGAGTCGAACTCACCGTAGACTGATGAGACCAGCTCGGGGTTCGAGCTCGAAATACTGTGCTTGCCCATCACAGGAACTACAGCCTCAGACTCGGTTGTGAAGATGGTACTCTGAACTGGCTCCGTGAGTGTTCGGAGGCTGAGTTGCTCCCGGTGGATGAGTTCGGCGATCTTTGAGGCCGTGAGGAAGCTGTAGAGGGCGTCTTTAATTTCATCTGAGTCTGCGAGCAGTCGGGTCTTGGGCTGGTCCTCAACCGTTACTGCTTCCTCTGCGAAGGCTGCGATTTGTTCAGAGCGAGGATTGATATACAATGCTGGCTCCTCTCGTTCGGGAATCATCTGAGTGAAGATGTGTTGTTTGGCCATGTTCTATAATTTTCTGGACATGTACTTAATAGACATGGTATCTGAGAGGTGTTGAGAAAAGATTGAGTCTATCAGACAACGGTCACAGGGAGGTCATTCTAGTCCCGTCTCGCACCGCCTACGCAGGATAGTTCCGTGGTAGTGCCGTAGATGCTGGTTTCGAAATACTACTGACTGGCCCTGTTGGGGTTCTCAATATCTGACTGATTCTTACGTAGATTCGTCGGGACCCCGACACTCTGGTCTTGTATAGAGCTAAGGGATTGATTACTCTCCCCGTGGATCACCAACTGGTATTTCACCATATTCTGGACATGAGACCCATCCCTGTCCGAATGCCCCACCCATTCCTTGGTCCGGGCTCCATTCGTGTTCATCCCCACAATGTGGACAGTCTACCAGTGGAGGGTCAATCTCTAGTGCCTCTTGCTGGATGAAATGGTTTCCTTGGTAAGAATCACAGTGCTGACAGACGTTCCCCCAGACTTTCTTGCCGAGAGTATTGCTGTAGACCCGTTCAACAGGGGTTTGGTAATTCGCTAATATATCTCCGAGGGGCGTATCAAGATGGTCTCCTCGTGGCCAGACCACAGGCGTTTGCTCGCCACACTGCCAGCATTCTGTTTCCCACGTCAGCAATTTCTGGCGATCAACTGGGAGATCGTCTGGGAGCATGATAGCAAATCCAATTCTGATTGACTATTTGATTCTTTGTCTCTGGATGTGTTAGAATCCGGCGCGTTCCAACTCAGACGAGAACTATACCAGACTGTGACGCCGTCGAGTCCAGTGACAGTAGCTGGTATGTACCTACCCGCGGTGGATAGCCCCTCTGGTCCCGAATAGCGATACCAGTACGCCCTCCCCGCCGGATGTCGACCCCGGCGCAGTCCCGCGTGTTCGATCCAATACGTAACTGTCGGGAAATGTGTCTGACACGGGTCGTTGAGCAGAATATATTAGGTAGCCGAAAGGTCCTCATCAGGAGAGTAGCTCGGGTCAAAGAAGTACCAGACCCCCGGTCGAAAGTTGACCGCTCCGACCCTGCGATGCCCCGATTTCAAATGGTACCGACGGGATCGACCACATAATGTATGAGTCAGATCTTCAGGACAGGGTATCGAGCAGCATTATTGATGGCGAGGTGTCGTCGTTGAACCTCAGCATCACCGACAACGAGTTTGCTGTCATCGTTGACATTGGCGAGACTGACGCAGCTTACACGGCTGATGAAGCCCGTGAGCTAGCGACGAGTCTCAAATCCATCTCGGACCAGCGATGGGACGTAGAAAACGATGACATCGTAGAGTACCTCCGCGACTTAGCCGACGTGGTTGACAACGAGAAATCAGTAGATGAGGTAGAAGAGAAGTGGGAAAGTAGAGGGGTAGATATCTCGGTCTGATAGGAACGTAAACCGTTGAGCCGATTGAGGGGGTGGGTAGAGGCGCTAGCGGTTGTTGACGTCCGTGGCCTCCTCTAACCGCTCGACGCGTTCGCGCAGCTCTTCGAGGGCGGAATCCTCGGCCCGTACATCCTCCAGCGGACGGACGTCGGTGAGCGCCTCGTCGACGCGGTCGTCTTCAGCTTCGCCGCCGAGGTAGAGGTCGCGCCGATCTTGGTGGAGACTCCGGAGCGTCGACTCGGCAATGCCGGTGTCGCCGGCGACAGTCGCGAACGACTCGCCGCGGTCGACACGGGCGAGGGCCTCCCGGACGTGTAGGAACTCGGCCGGATCAACGCGGAGGTAGCCGTCCTCGACGACGAACCCTGCTGGCGGCCTCCCGGTCCACTTTCCGGCGGACTGTGCGGCGCGGACGCCCGACCGTATCCGCTGGAGTTTTTGTTGGTGTTCTATCTGGGCGAGGTCGCCCATCAATCGAGCGACCATGCTGTATATCGTCTGCTGGAGTTCGCCGTCGTCGACATGGATCTTCAGGCCAACATCGAGGGCCTCGACACCAGTGTCATGTTCCAAGCAGTGTTGGATGAACTCGTGAATCTCAGTCGGACCGAGCCGAGAAAGTCGGCTGATTTCGTGAACGACCACGAGGTCGAACTGTCCCGTCTCGACATCGTCGAGGAGTCGGTTGTACACCTCGCGAGTGTCGGTGTCGGCGGCGCCGGAGACGATTTCAGGATACTCCTCGATGTCTTTGACACCGAGACGCTCCAGATGTTCGTGGGCTTCGTCGAGCTGCCGAGAGACGTCTTGGTCCGATGTCGAAACTCGGGCGTAGATTGCTGCGTCTGAGGGTCCGTTTTCGCTCACGTTTTCGAGGACATGCTGTTGTATTAAACAAGTGGGGGTTACTGCGGTTTTGTGTATACCACTTCCTTCTCAACTGCTCTGATGGAATGAAAGCCTGCTAAGTCCCCAGCGTGCGTGAAGAGGTACTGGGGTGGTCAAAGGCCGATGATTCAACAGCGTCATAGAACGCGTGGCTCTGATTGGCCTACCTGCCAAGGACGCACTATCATGGGAGGCCGCCCGGATGCCGGCGGCATCCGGGCGGCGAGCCCGAATAGGTGTGGCTCCCTTCACGCACTTCCCACTCCAGAG
The DNA here is from genome assembly GCF_052439115.2 of Halorubrum sp. FL23. Lineage (NCBI taxonomy): Archaea > Methanobacteriati > Methanobacteriota > Halobacteria > Halobacteriales > Haloferacaceae > Halorubrum > Halorubrum sp. FL23. The sequence goes on along the minus strand of NZ_JBQVRO020000027.1, from coordinate 15,165 downwards.
GAACCATGTACTACCTCGGAATCGACCTTCATAAAGATGAGTCGCACGTCGCTGTTTTGGACGACGATGCCGAGGTCGTCGAAGAGATTCGCGTCGCAAACGCGAATCTCGACGAAGTCGCCGAAGAATACGCTGGAGCCAAAGCGGCGATCGAAGCAACCAGCAACTACTACACGGTCTACGACACCCTCGACGAACATCTCGACGTGGTTGTCGCAGATCCGAGCCAAACTAAGGCGATCGGCTATGCTGAGGTGAAAAACGACCGGCTCGACGCGAAGTTGCTCGCGCAACTTCGCCGAGCCGGCATGATCGCTGAGAGTTACGTTCCGCCCGAAGAACTCCGGGAGCGCCGCGCACTCGTGCGCGGCCGGAAGCGATTAGTCGAGAAGCGGACGGATTTCAAAAACGAAGTCCACGCTGTTCTCGATAAACACGGGATCACCTACGACTGGGATCCGTTCAGCGTGAACGGGAGAGAAATCCTCGCCGGCGAGGATTTCTCGCTCGGTGTAGTCGGCGATCAGTTGATGGAGTCGTTCCTCTCGATCATCGACGAGCTCACCGCTCAGATCGAGGAACTCGAAGAGATGATCGAAGAGACCGCTGCGTCTCTGGAGGAGACGCAGCTGTTGATGACGATTCCCGGCGTGAGTTTCTACTCGTCGTTGCTGATCACCTCGGAGATCGGTGAGATCGACCGGTTCAACGAGGCGAATCAGGTAGTGAGCTATGCGGGATTGGATCCGGTCGTCCGCGAGTCAGGTGACTCGCGGACTGAAGGATCGATCTCGAAACGGGGAAGTGGAGACTTACGCTGGGTCCTCGTTCAGTGTGTTCAAACGGCGGTTCACCGGTGTAACGATCCGTATCTTGGACGCTTCTACGCTCGGTTGAAACAGCGGAAGAACCACCAGATAGCGATCGTCGCAACAGCGTGGAAACTGCTCGTGTCGATCTTCCATATGCTGGAGCGTGAGGAGGTGTACGATCCACCAGAGGTGAGTGGCTGAGGGCCGCCGGGCGGCGGCCCTCATTGGCCGGTCGCAACCGGTGTGAGCCGCAGCTAACTCCATCACGTTCTGACCACCTGCCGGCTGTTTCCTGAGCTATCGCCGTGACTGCTTGCGGTTTTCTCTTCGTAGACAAGATCGGACCGACCTCGGCGAAAAATATAGTATCGCAGACGTGGTTTGTTGCGCTAGCAGGCTTTCATAGGTGTTGAATAGCGGTGTTGACCGAGGCGGTCAAAATTTGAGTTGGCTTGTTAGCGGTTGACGCTAGTGCTCTGTTGAATAGTGGTATCGGCTGAGGTGGTTAGAATGTGAGTTGACTCGTCACCAACTGAAGCTGGTGGTTTCAATACAGGGATCCTCTCACCGTGGCTCAATGACCGCTATTCAACACAGCAAATATTACGACTCTCAGAGTAACGGAAGGAGGTAATTGATTCCCCACAGAAAGAACGCCACTAATAGCACTAAGAGGGTGTCATAGAACTCTTGTCACACCGTGATGATCGTACTTCCCGGATTGTCTCCACGTTCGTAGTTGGTGATAGCGACGACGAGGCGAAGGCACAGGGCAAGAAACACCTGCGCCCGTGCGTGGACGCGGCCTCGGGCGTGCGTTCGCCCGAGGCCGCAGTCCTTCACTGAGTCGTTGGTTCGTTCGACTCCAGTACGGCGGTTGTACGTCTCGTCCAGCGTGGACTGCTTCAGCTGAACGTCTTCGCTGTGTTGTTCGATGCGGTCTTCGACCCTGTACTCGATGTCTTTCGGGTCGTCAGTGTTTCGCGCGTTGTACGGAGCGACTGGCACGACCCCTGCGGCCAGCAGGTGGTCGTGCCAGTCGAGCGTGTCGTAGGCGCTGTCACCAACCATCCAAATCGGCTTGGCGACGGCGAGCGCGTCACGCGTGACGCGCATCGCCGTCTCCTCTGGCGCTTGCTTACTCTCTGTGAACTCCGCCGCAATCGGGATCTTTTGCCCGGTCGAGACGATCGTGCAACCGTAGCCGTAGTAGTACTCGTCGTCGGTTGGCTCGTAGCACTTCGACGCGTCTTGATCGGCGGGCATCGCCCTCACGTCGGTTGAATCGATACAGTAGGTCAAGTCGAGCAGGCCGCGCCGGGCGGCCTGCTCGACGAGTCCGTCAAAGACCTCGTCGACGACGTGTTCGAGGTCGGTGAGAAAGCGATCGACCGCGTCTCTCGACGGCGGTCGATCGAAGCCACAGCTCAGCCAAACGACCGTGTTCCGAAGCTCTCGTTCAACGGGACGAATGCCGTAGATGTCGTGGTAGTAGCAATGGAGGAAGCCACGCATCAGCTCTGGTGGTTCGTGGTCTCGTGTTCGCCCCGTCTCCGCCGGGGCGAACACGTCGAACTCTGTGAGAAACTCGAAGGAGAGATGCTCAAACAACGCTAGCGTCTCAGTTTCCGCGACATTGAAGAACGACTCTACCGAAGGATCATCTTGCAGGGTCGCTGAACTCATCCACCTCAGCGTTCACCCTGCTCTTTGGTGTGCTACTCGTTCTATGACACCCTCGCACTAATCCTAATGCGATACCGGTACCCAGCTTAATTTGATTCATGCTTGTATGTTAGTAAGCCTGTATGAAAAACGTAGGTCCAAATATTAGTTCTAAAACATTATCTCGTCTGTTGACGTTGTCTAGCTCAGCAAAACGGAGTCATACTCCAGTGCCCGGTCATTTATTGTGGGTAATTTTCAGCAGTTGCCCCTTGTTCAAGTGTGACTTCTCCATCGGCATCAATGAATCCGGCGCTGGCATTTTGTTTTAGCGTGACATCTCCCTCTGTAGTAATATCACCAGCATTAGCCCCATTTTCGAGGGTGACCTCTCCCTCTGTTTCGATATTGCCTGCCTCAGCATTTTGTTTTAGCGTAACACCACCCTCAGTTACAATATTATCAGCACTAGCCCCGTTTTCGAGGGTGACCTCTCCTTCTGTTTCGATATTGCCTGCCTCAGCATTTTGTTTTAGCGTAACATCACCCTCAGTTACAATATTATCAGCACTAGCTCCATTTTCGAGGGTAACATCGCCATCGGTGGTAATATCGCCTACCTCAGCATTTTGTTTTAGCGTAACACCACCCTCAGTTACAATATTATTAGCACTAGCCCCATTTTCGAGGGTGACCTCTCCCTCTGTTTCGATATTGCCTGTCTCAGCATTTTGTTTTAGCGTGACATCACCCTCAGTTACAATATTATCAGCACTAGCCCCATTTTCGAGGGTAACATCGCCATCGGTGGTAATATCGTCTACCTCTTCGCTTTGTTCTACCGTGACATCACCTTCAGTTACAATATCATTTTCTCCGCCATTCTCATTTCCTCCGCCGTTCTCATTTCCTCCGCCGTTCTCATTTCCTCCGCCGTTCTCATTTCCTCCGTCAACCCCTCCAACGCGCGCATTATTGTTCTGAGTTGGCTCTTCAGGTGATTCTTGTACGCCAACCGTATCTACGGTCAGGTTGTTGGCCGTTGTTTCAATTGTTAGATTATATATCCCATCACTGTTCGAATCGTCCGTGACGCTGGAAACATTAGTCTGATTCCAATACTCTTCGCCGCTCAATCGCGTCGGCACAGTAACAGTAAGATCACCTTCAGGAAGTTCACCAGTGACACTCTCAGCTGGACGGAGCTCAAGAGTAACCCGTCCGGTCCCGCTCTGACGAAACTCGTTTTGGAGAGCCGTGATTTGTACCTCTCCGCCATCAACGAGGGTCTGATCTTCAATCACCGCAATTCCACCCCCCTCGTCACGACCATCGAGGTAAAGCACAGATGCGTCATACCACGTCGGAGAGCGGTCAAGTTCACTGTACCCCGGTCGGTACTCGATGAACCGAGTTGGAATAGTCTCGATCACCGTTTCATTGGATTCGTACGCAATCGTGATCGGATATGGCTCGCTGGTACGTATCGTCCCAGCCGGCGCTGGAGGATTTATTGTGAACACACGGGTTGAATAGGCAGTACCCAACTGAACCGTCTGGTACTGTGGCTGGTCGATGCTCCCGGCTTGTAGAATACCCGCTCTGAGCTCGACAAGATCGTTTCGGACCTCTCCGGAGTGTTGGAACTCAGTCTCTGCATTCTGCTGTGGAACGACTTCCACTTGATACAGTGAGAGCGCAAGTATCAGGAATCCAAACAAAATAACGACCCCGATTACTGTCGAAACAGCACGGTTGTCGTCTCTCATCGACGTGCTAGTTGGCTGGTTGCTCATTGTGGGTTCATCTGAACACGCTGTGTATCCTCTACCGACGGCCAAATGGCTAGTCGAATATCTGTAGGGCTCGGAATGATATAGAGGAACCAGTACGCTATCATAAGATGATGGAGATAGTACGGATCAGCGATTTTAATCTGTTGCCAAACACCGGTTTGAATAACGGTGATAGCAGCCACGCTACCGACAAATAGAGGGGCAAGTGCAACCATCCGAAGTGTGGCTTTTGCCGGCATGCTCTTGAAATTGAGACGAAGTCGGAGTGGGACCCATGAGATATGTTCAATCGAAAGCGGGCAGGCAATCCGAGCGACTGCTAGGTGGGTGAGTTCGTGGAGTCCTATCGCAAGAACCGGGAAACCGATAGCGAGAAAGATTGCTTGAACTCCAGCCATACCAAGTCACTATTTGCTAAGCATTTAAATCTGGTATTCAAATTTAATGTCCGTGATAATCGAATTCAGTACTACGTTTCGGGTTTACGGCCCCTATCTCGACATGTAGTCCGCCCAAACACGTGACTGCCCACAATCTGTAGAGTCGCTATCTCATATCGAGACGATGTGTGTCACGCTCCGTCGTTTTCGCTACTGGCGTTCGAGCACTTCAAGCGCCTTGCTGAGTCGCGAGATGTACTCGTCGGGTGGGAACCGCCACCAGACCTGTCCACTCATGTGAGCTAGCGGGAGTACGTGGGTGTCGACCGGATCGGAGATTCGGTGGAGTGTCCCATGGATGGACATAATGCTCTCGGGGTCGGCGTCGGTATCCACGACGGGTTCGGGTGTAGTCGAGCGTTGGAGTGCCGGCCACGCGTTTCCGCCGAAGGTGATCACAAGCTCCGGATTCAACGCTCGGAGTTCCCGTTCGAGTAGGTGTTGATACGAGGCGCGCTCGGCGGCAACTCCGAAACCGTCGACGCGGTACTTCACGACGTCGCCGAGGTAGAAGTCTCGATAGAACTGTCCGGAGTCGACGTACTGGTGCCAGCCATTCGGGAGCGAAATGAGATCGTGACGGGCGAGCGTCTCGAAGAAGCGTTCAGAGAAATCGGCGTTTCGCCCGGTCAGCCAACTCTTTCCGAATTCGCGGTAGACGCCGATCTGGTCGCGAGCCGAACATTCGCCGGCGAGTGGGTTCTGCGGACGCAGTTCCGACAGGTGTCGCTCGTGGAGGTTTCCGGGATCCTGAACGAGGAGGACGATGTCCGGATCGTCAGTCTCCCAGTCGTAGTAGAACGTGTATGAAAGTCGCCGGCTGACCTCCTCTCGGGTAGGAAATCCAGCGTCCGAGAGAACCGTCTCGACGCTACCGATGGCCGTCTGCTGTAGCTCTCGGAGCGTCGGCTCCGCTGGCTCGTCGATCTCCAAGAGGAGCTTGCGAGCGGTCGTTTCGTCCATTTGTATCGAATGGTCTCTAGCGGACTAATTGATACTTCGGGTGAACTAAGTCATAAACGGTCTGAATGCCATCACCTTCGCTCTCCATCAGAACGATCCAGCGTTGGTAATAGCTCCGTCATCTATTTAATCGCGCTGACGTGTGGGTTTGATATTCAATGAGCCAAGCGACGCTCGGAAGTGGTCCCTACCGGAACTCCAACCTCTTCTCTGGCTACTATCTTGACGAGCGCGTTGCCGATCTCGACGCGTGGGATTGTGACGAGGAGGCTGAGGAAGCCTTCGAGCAGATCCGTGATCTCTGGAACAAGGAGGGCTCCCTTCTACCCTCCTACAACGAAGACGAACTGATCGACACGTGGATCGCCGAGGTGGTCGACATCCTCGGGCACGGTACGAGTTCCGAGGTGACGCTTCCCGACGGTGGCGGCTACGTCGACCGGCTGCTCTTCGAGGACGACGACATGCGTCGAGAGGGGGCGAAGCGGGCCCGCGACGGCGACCACGAGGGGTTGTTCTCGCGGGCGTCGGCGATCCTCGAAGCCAAGCAGTGGGACGCCGACTTTGAGGCGCGCTTTGCCGAGCAGCGCTCCTACCGCGACGCCTCGCATCAGATCAAGTACTACCTCGAACGGACGCCGAGCGACCTCAAGTGGGGTGTGCTCACCGACGGGAAGAAGTGGCGGCTCTACGGGACGAAGGACTACGAGACACAGACCTACTACGAGGTCGACCTGCCGGAGATTCTAGAGAGCGGGGACTTGGAGTCGTTCAAATACTTCTTCGCGTTCTTCCGGCCGGAGGCGTTCGTCGAGACGGCGGGAAGTTCGTTCCTCGACGACGTGTGGACCGAGTCGGAGACGGCCGCACAGGAACTCGGCGAGGACCTCCAAGACAACGTGTTCCGGGCGCTGCGAGTGCTCGGGAAGGGGTTCGTCGAGTCGAACGATCTGGACGTTCACGAAGACGGCGACGTGGACCGTGACGAGTTGAAAGAGCAGTCGCTGGTCCTCCTCTATCGACTGATGTTCGTGCTCTACGCGGAGTCGCGCGGGCTGATCGACCCCGACGATCCGGACGCGAGCGAGGAGTACCACGAGTACTTCAGCCTCGAAGCGAAGCGCGAGGAGATTCTCGACGACGTGGAGGGGATGGACGTCGAATCCGGTGAGGCGTTCACCGAGGAGTACAGTCGGTTCTCGACCTCTATCTGGGGGCGGCTCTCGGAGCTGTTCGAGCTGATCGACGAGGGCGAGGAGTCGCTCGACATCCCGCCGTACAACGGCGGGCTGTTCAGCCGGGAGGACCATGCGTTCCTTGACGAGTACGAGGTGAAGGACCCGTACATCGCCGAGGTCATCTACTGGCTGTCGACCACAGAGAACGAAGAGGGCGAGCACGTACCAGCGGACTACGCGGACCTGGACACGCGGCACCTTGGGTCGATCTACGAGGGACTGTTAGAACACGAGTTCCGGATCGCGGACGCGGAGGGCGTCGCAGCGGTCTCGGAGGACGGCGGACAGGTGTGGAAGCCGGCCTCGGAGGTCACGGCAGCAGAGGCGGTCGAGATCGTCGAGGAAGGCGGACTGTACGTCGTCAACGACGAGGGTGAGCGCAAGGCGACGGGCGCGTACTACACGCCCGACTACGTGGTCACGTACATCGTCGAGGAAACGGTGGACCCGCTGATCGACGAGATCGACGAGGACCTTCGCAATCAGGGCTTGGAGCCGAGCGATCGGGAGTACTTCGTGAATTTCTGGCAAGAAGTACAGGACCTCACGATCCTCGATCCGGCGATGGGGTCGGGCCACTTCCTCACAAAGGCGACTGGGTATCTCACCGAGCAGGTGATGGAGGTCGTTCGGGAGCAAGAAATTCAGTCGTACGACGAGCAGGACATCCGCCGGACGATCTCGAAGGAAGTCATCTACGGCGTCGACCTGAACGGGATGGCGGTCGAGCTGTCGAAGCTCTCGATGTGGCTGGAGACGCTCGCGGCGGACCAGCCGCTCGCGTTCCTCGATCACCACCTGAAAGACGGGAACTCGCTTGTCGGCAGCGACATCACGGAGGTCCTCTCCGACGACACCGAGGAGAACGGTGGCCAGCTAACGCTTACGCAGGCGTTCGCACGCGTTCGGCAGGACACTCTCGGGCACGTGATGGACCTGATGGCGGACCTGCTGGCGTACGACAACGACTCGCTGGAGAGCGTGAAATCGATGGAGGAGCTGTACGACGAGATCCGCGAGGACCCGTTGTACACGCGCCTCTTCGAGTTGGCGAACGTCCACACTGCCGAGGAGTTCGGCTGTGACGTGCCGGAGGACGCCTACGAGCAGATGGCAGGGGCAATCGAGGACGAAGCCGATTGGGCGGAGATTCGCGAAAAGCCGTGGTTCAAATCGGCACAGGCGACGGCCGATGAGCAGGACTTCTTCCACTGGGAACTGGAGTTCCCCGAGGTGTTCTTCGATCGGGACGGAGAAAAGAAGGCAGAATTGGGCTTCGATACGGTCGTTGGAAATCCACCGTGGATGGGGACACGAACTGGAGGCATGCCCGATGACTTGGTGAATTATATGCGTGAGGAATACGTGTCTGCTGTCGGTCAGTTTGATCTTGCCGCAGTATTCCTTGAGAGAGGGGTCAAGCTCTCTGGCGGCTCTGATCCGCTTTGCTTCGTGGTGCCAAAGAGAATAGCAACGAATGAATCGTACGAGGACCTGCGAAAACGGCTTGCTACTGACCGAAAGCTGTCACAGGCAATCGACCTTGGCGTTGCTTTTGAGGGCGTCAACAACGACGCGCTCATACTACTATCGAGGGATGAGAGCACGGACACTCCGACGTTAATGGGCGAGCGGCAAAATGAAAACCAGATCGATACGTGGGAGGTAAGTGATAGCCTCCTACCTGCGATGCCGTTCACGATATTCCCGGTAAACAGCTCTCAATCTCAGATTGATCTTGTCGATAAAATAAATAGGGCGTCTACAACGCGACTCGGTCCACACGTATCAATCGATCGCGGTGCAGAATGTGGTATGAACCACGAATCGATCAGTAACCAATCCTCTGAGTCGACTAAGCCCATCGTCGACCATAGGGATGTCAATCGGCACTACGTGAAGCACTCCGGACAGCATATCGATTTGAACGCGATCGATGAGGATACCCTGAAAAGCCGAGACATATACGAGGAAACGCCGAAACTGCTGGTCCGATTCTTGGCTTCTGAGCTAATCATCGGCAAGGACACACACGGATACTACTCGACAAATATGGTATACCACATGAAGTGTGGTGAAAATCTAGACTATCTCTGTGGCCTACTACCCGCCCGCCTCCTTTCATTTTGGTATCTTCATGCGTTCCAAAATGATGAGATCAAGTTTCCCCACCTACAACAGTCTCACCTCGAATCACTGCCGATTATATTAGATCCAAATGACCACGAGGTCGATCTCTCACAGTTCAGTGGAGGGGAGTATCCCGAACAAATCGCTGAACACTTGTCTGAGGCAAGTTCAGCGTACGAACTCATCGGAAGTATTGTTGACCCACTGATTGAGTATAAGAATAAGCGATCGGAGTTCAATCTGAATTTCCGACAGTACCTCGGAAACACGAGCTACGACGTGGAAATAAACTCTGCTGGACTCATCCAACCCGCAGCCGAAGCTGATTCGATACTCAATAAAACTACTGAGGATCATCCGAATCTCAAGACTGGAAGTGTTTCGATAGAACGCGAATCCGCCAACACAGTTCTCGTAGAAGCCACGGCCCGTTACAAGCCAGATAACGACGACCTACATGAGACGGACCAGTGGGGCTACACGGAGACGGAGTACCTGCCGGCATTCCGGATCACGGACCTCACGGAGCGGGAGGCGGACCTGATCGAGCACTTCGTGCCGGTCGCCGTCGACGAGGCGGGCGGCTTCGCGAACTTCCGCGAGACGGCGACGAAGACGAACTCGCTGATCGACCGGCTGAAGGCGATCGAGGTGCCCGACGTCGACGACGTGGCCGACGACTTGGAGAACTACCTGCAGACGAAAGAACGCGCTGAGGAGCTCGACGAGAAGATCGAGCAGACGGACGAGCTGATCGACGAAATCGTCTACGAGCTGTACGGACTCACCGACGAGGAGATCGAGATCGTTGAGGAGGCTATAAAAGAGTGAGCGAAAACCAGTCTCTGGCCTCCCTAACCGAGGACGACGAGATCGCGGGGAAGGTCAGGAGACAGTTAGAGGTGTTCCCACAGAAGTTCCGAGAGCTCGGAGAGGCTGGGCAGCTTAGTGAACTCTTTCGTAGTCCGAAGAAGTTCTCAGGAGCACGCGTTGAACAGGCACCAGAAGTCTTCACAGAGCAGTATCTCATTGGACCGGTTCTCCACGGACTTGGATACCTGAGTTCCTCCTCAGCGGAATACGACGGAATTGGGCCGCACTTTATCCGCCAGCCAATAACGTATCGGAAAGTCGAGCCGAAACAGCCCGACTATCTACTGAAAAACATCGACCCGGCTATCGTGTGTATCGTTGAGGCGAAGGCGGTAAACCGGGAGCGAATGACTGGTGCGAAAACACACGCGAGTGAGGATATTCGGGAGTATCTTGAGGAGGACGCGTTCTGTAAGTACCTTCGCGATACCAAGCAGCGGTACCTAGTGGGAATCGGAACTGACGGATTCCGATGGACACTGTGGATGAAAGATATCCATACGGGCGAAGCGATGAGTCACAATCCCAAGATCGACATATCCCCTGTCATCAGAAAGGTCGCGAGCCGTAGAGATGTAATTGAGGGGGACTTCTCGTCGGGGGCTTCAGACGAGCGTGAACTCTTAGCTGAGGAGTTTGTGCCTGCCTTCGCTGCGACCAACCTACCGGAATACGTCAAGTCGGCGTTCGGGGAGAACTGACCAAGACAACATTAGCTTCGCGAACTTCCGTGAGTCGGTAACAAAAACAAACTCGCGGGTTGACCGGCTGAAGGCGTTCGAGTTGCCCGACGTCGATGACGTGGCCGGCGACCCAGAGAACTACCTCCGGACGGTCAAACGCGCCGGAAGAACTCGACGAGTAGATCAAGGTCGTCGAGCAGCCTGTGTAATATCCGGGTGTCTGTAACTTCCGAAATCGAGTCTCAACACCCCGTCTTACCAACTCGAAATCGGGAGAAAGAATCGATGTTGACGCTGTTTAGTTCACTTTCACTCCGGCCACAGAACCCTTATCCATATCCCGCACGTGTCCAGAATTACACACGTGATGTATCACGAAAGAACGTGTGGCGCTGAGTCGGTCACGGCCGCACCACCGGCCACGACTCTTTGTCGCGCCTGCTGTCCTACCCGCTTCGCGTCCGAGAGGTGGATCGGACGACACTTAGTGTTCAGTAGGCCGGCGAAAATGAACACGTTCCGACAGCCGATAAGTAGGGCCACGGTTCCATCAGGTGATCTGGGAACGCACCTCCGTGGAACTCACTCGCCTCGATAAGTGAGCCAGATCAAAGTCAAAACGGAGTCGTTCGGCGACGACATCCTCGCCCCTCTACGCCGAATAGAGGTTGGAGAGGTAACCGTCGACACTCCCACGGTTGCTATCGACATCAAAAAGACCCGCGAACACGAGTCCGTTCGGGAGAACGCTCGGGGTGTGAACGAGCTTCACCGCTCGGTCAACGGGCAGACCCTCACACAGGCCCTTCGAGGAGGTGAAGACGCGATCGTCAAGAGTCTCCAGAGAGGTTACAACAAGACACGAGAGGATGAACTGACGGTCGCATTCATTTCTTACGAGCTGACCACGCCGATCTCGGAGAGCGAAGCCGAGTACCTGTGCGATGTTATCGCGTCCTTCTCCGATGTGATGACGGTGCCTCTGATGCCGGAGTTGGCTCGGACTGTCGACTCCGAAAACGGGGTTTCAGATCCGGCCTTCCGGTCCTATCTCGAGAGCGTCAAGACGTTCTTGGACGTGGCCGACCGAGCCGCTCCGAAAATGCCCGTGATGGGCGTTGTTCCGATCCTCGGCCACGAATACACGACGGAGTTGATGGATGTGTACGGGCGAGAGCAGGTGCGTGCGTTCTGTCTCAACTTCGACCGGACGCGGATAACTGCGAACGCGAAGGTCGACATCGTCCGTCCGATGATGAACTCGATCGCACGAAGGGGCATCGAGGAGAGTGTCCTCTTCTACGGGATCAACCTTGATCCGGGCGATAGGGACGACAGTCTTGGAGGTCGCCCGGCGGCGGACTTCGCCGGTCTGGGAATGGGCCTCGACATCATCGGCGGCTCACACGTGAGTCCTCGGATGCCTCCGTCGGCATATGAGGACGCCGAAGCCAAATCTGGTGAGGACACGATCACGTTCAAACTGTTCGACAAAGACGAGTGGATCTACCGCGACGTCCCGCTTGACGAACTCTCCGAAGTGTTCCCCGAAGACTCGTCGCTCGATGCCGAACACGTAGTCGAGCGCTGTCGACGATCTCCGAAGAACGCACTGAACCGGCTTCAGAAGGTCGTCAACGCCGAACAGAAGGCCTTAGCAGCCGGCGAACTCCACCCCGAAATCGAGGACGGCAATCTGGTGGAATACCTCGCTGAGAAAAAGGCCGTGACGCCGTCGACCACAGCTTCGTTCCAACGGGTCCGAGGCGACTTCGATTCGGGCTTGGAACAGTCCGGTCTCGACGACTTCTAAGCGGTTTAGGAGTCGGTGTTCGGACACGAGCCGAACGCAGCTTCGCGCTCGTGTTCGAGCGTTTTCATCGGCTCGCCACAGACGGGACAGAGATCGTACTGTGGTTGGTCCTCTTCGAACGCCACGGTTACTTCGGCCAACTTTGCCCACTCGTTTCTGAATCCGTCAGGGCCTTCGCTCGTGTGCCAGAGGACCAGCTGTGAGTCGGGCCCCGGTGCCGTGAGTAGATAGTTCGAACCCGCCGATTCCATGACTAATTTCGGGCCGAAATACGTCGACGTCCGCTTCACCACCGTTAGATCGTCGGGAATCGACTGACCGGGCGAGATATTCGTTACGGTGTTCTCGACTCTGATCCGATCGTGGCGTTCGGCCCGTAGTATCACGCTCTTCGAATCGTAATTGGTGACGGGTTCCTCATGTGGCTCGCGTCTGGCGACCGCCGGATCGGTATCGAGTTGCCCGTTCATGGCTTGATAAACGTCTCTCAGAGGAAGAAGGTAAATCCCGACCGCAACGGTAACTGTTTCTTGTTCGCAGAAGGGAGGTATAATGAAGATAGATACAATACCCGAATTATATCCATTAGAGGCCTTGGAGAGCGGGTTTTGCTAACTGACCACCAAAACACGGTCTACGAATACCTATCTTCCACTTACCGAAGTACCTGATAACCGGAGGCAGCGGCGACGAGCAGTGCGATCATGGTTTCGCTGACGAAGCTACCGGATTCGTGAACGTCCGCGAGACGGCGACTTAGATGAATTCGCTCGTCGACCGACTGAAGGCGGGCAAGTTTCCGATGTCGACGACGTGGCCGGCGACATAGAGAACTACCTCCAGACGGTCGAGCTTGCCGAGGAGTTTGACAAGAAGATCACAAAGATAGACGACCTGATCGACGAGATCGCTACGAGTTGTACGGACTCACCGACAAGGAGATCGAGATAATGGAAGAAGCAACTATCGAGTAGCATCTGTGGTCGTGATTATTGCGCTAATTACGCCCACTCGGTAGCACGACAAACCCGCAACGGGCGTTTTCGGTTTCGTTCACACGACGTCCGATATCAATTCCTTATGTAACATATAGATAACGCCGGGAAGCAAGAGTTACATAAGGAATTACGACGGTGTTGAGCAGCTACTATAGCCACCCGATTTCGGCGGGTGATCAGCTGTCTTGCTCTTTATCAATACCTCTAGAACACTCGTCACAGTCGACATCGACCGTGGCGGCTCTGTTGAAATCCTCAGATGTTGATAGTTTGGAGAGGCTATACTGAATACACAGCGCGAATCTCACGCAGAATTGTTCCGGTGTACGGGTCGGAATTTCACATAATTTGATTCTCGCGGATCGCCCTCCCTACAACTGACCTGTGCGGATTGCCCACGAATTTCCGCGAAGGCGTCCCGGAGCGACTGGAAGCACTCGACACGATCGTCAGCAATGTCGAATCTATCTTTAAAGATACACTCAAGACCGTCAAAGACGAGGTTGGTGACGATCAGGACATCACGGTTGATGATGTCGTCGATACGCTCGCAGTCATGTATAGCGCCGCCACACCAGATAACGAGTTTTACCTCCTTACTGGTGATACGGAACCCACGCCATCACAGCGAATGGCCTACCGATCCACTACGAAACTCCCGCTCCAGGAACAAAGCTTATGTCTAGCATGAAGGCGAATCAGGTCTTATGAGGCCCAAAGCCCTTCTTAGGGGGCTTCAGCGTGTGAGGTGTGAGAATGAACATCTAACTCTCGTATCCGATTTGGATATCTCGACAATCGCACTGAATCCAACGCCAGCCCCCATCTCTGGAATATTTGAGTAACGACCCACACTCAGAACAGCGTAGATAGTCTTCTATCCCCTTCCAATGTTCCATAACATCTCGTAGATCTTCCGCTGAGAGTTGTCCCCACGCATCACGATTATAATGCACCATACTGTTCAATTCATTAAATTGCGGCTCGCCCATGACATCGCTCCGCTCATTATCAATTTCTATTGCCACTTCATGCGTCTCAGAGCCGTCTTCTAGCTCCCTCTTCGCAGATTTGAAATGACCTTTGAGACGACTGCTAACCCCATAAATATAATCAGAGAGTTCAAAATAGTCGCTATGCTCAATGGGGGCACTCAGACGAGATGCAGCCTGATGCCCGACCTTCTCCGCCGTACGTCGCATGTGAGCAGCAGCAGCATGAGGTTCGTCATTTTCTAATTTTTCCTCAACGATCCCCCACTTCCCCTCGTTGAATATCGGGCCAGTTGAGATGTCCCAATTGGTTATGGATATTCTGTTCTGCCGTGGAATGACTCCCTGTTTTTCAAGTTGGTCTGCCCATACCTCATCGTGGGTGGCGAGCACAGCCTGTGTCTCACCACGAAACTGTTCGTTTAGAAGACGAACTACGCCGCGACGATGATTCTTATCCACTGACATCACTACGTCATCAAGCATTACAATATCAACTTCGAGGGAACCTAGTTCTTGTCTGAGTGCTAAGAATAAACAAAGGCCCATCGTATCTATGTGGCCTTCACTGTGATACGCGAGTGGGCTGTCACGCTCTGTCTCGTGAGTCGCCTCCAACTCTACCGAGTCAGTCCCCTCAAAATCCAGGTCGAGGTCAATATCATCTTCATCTGGATGAATAGTTGGTACGTGTTTAGCCCCGTCTGATTTCGTCACTATCTCGTAGGTGGTGGCCTATGACAGACACATGGTCTGCCAGCA
>NZ_JBQVRO020000026.1:0-27007 GCF_052439115.2 Halorubrum sp. FL23 | reverse complement strand
CCAACAGCAACGAATACCTCAGTATCGTCGAGATCATGCTCATCCTCGCAGCCCGCAACGAGGTCCTCCTCTACGACATCTCGAAATGGGGAGAGGATACGGGTATCGCTTCGAAAGCGACTTTCTCACGGGCCAAATCAGCACTCGAAGATGCTGGCCTCATCGAGACGGAAAAGGTCCCAATAGATGTCGGTCGCCCCCGACTTCGGATTATCGCAACCGACAACCTCGCGACAGCAGACCTGAAGACACTCTCCACCGAGATCCAGTCTTCGCTGTAGCATCTCCCCTACGATAGCCCGACTATCGAGACGGGAATGCGGTACTTCTCCGACTCAAGCGTGAGATGAAGTAGTCAAAATCACTGCGTATAAGCTGTGAAACATATTCTATTCTATGACACGCAGTCACCAGATCAGTAGTATTTCAAAACTCGAATACGAAAATTGCGACATGTACGATCTGACTGGCTTTCAGCGCGATCTGCTGTACGTAGTTGCCGGACTTGATGACCCCCACGGACTCGCAGTCAAAGACGAACTCGAGGACTACTACGAAAAGGAAATCCATCATGGGCGGCTCTATCCCAACCTCGACACGCTCGTTGAGAAGGGACTCATCGAAAAAAGTCAGCGCGACCAACGGACAAACGAGTACAGCACTACTCGCCGCGGCACGAGAGAGATTGAAGCTCGGACTGAATGGGAGGCCGGGTATATTGACCACGACGAGTGACTGAACTGCTGCGTTCGAGGACTGTTTGACTCTCGTATTTCACGCCCTTCTTCGTGTGAAATCCACATAGCGTCGCCAAACGGGCTACGCTCATCTGTAGGCGCGAGTACTTGGCCCTGATTCGTTCGGAACTTGCTGGCGACAGACTCTCTCGCTGACGGATACAAACCGTCTTGCTACCGGGTATTCGTTGCTACAGATGAGCACTCTCTCAGAAGCGACCAGACTTTATTTCTACCACCGAAAGTGTCGATTACTCTCATGCCGAATACGACTCACCCTTGGCTCCCCGAAGGTGCTGATGAAACCTTTGATCCACTCGATCATGCAGATGTAACACCCTCTCCTGACACTCCATTGGTTGTTACCCCACGTGGAGGTGATCGAGAGGTCGGTCGGAGTTGCTATCAGGTCGACACTCAGCACGGCCGGTATCTTGTCGATTGCGGACTGAATCAGGGCACCGGTGAGAAGTTTCCCGATTTCCGAGGATTACAGCCACAATCAATCGACGCTGTGTTCCTCACCCACGCACACGTCGACCACTGCGGTGGGCTGCCAGTCCTCGAAAATCGAAACCTCCTCGCTGATGATGCTCCCATCATTGTTACCCCACCAACGGCATCAATTGCCTCGCTCATGCTTGAGGACTCGTTGAAAATTCATCGCCGCGAAACCGATGGCTCACAGGCAATTCAACAGTTTACTAGTCGTGATGTCGCTAACGTATGTGATCGCTTCCAGACAGTCGACTACGGCGGTGGCCGTATCGAAGGCGTGGCTCCAGTCTCGGATGTCGAACCGGCAATCTTCCAGTTCGGCAACGCAGCTCACCTCCTTGGATCTGTGTGGGTGACGATCCAAACCGGTGGCTATCGTGTCTGTTTTTCGGGTGACCTCGGTGGCAGAGCCACCCACCTTCCCGACATGAGTCCGCCCCCAGAGTCAGACCTCCTCATGCTGGAGTCGACCTACGGCGACACTCACAGCCATCCTTCTCTCAGTGGTGCTCGTACAGACCTTTGGACTGATATTGAACGGGCGATCCAGACGCATGAACCCGTCTTGATTCCCACCTTTGCTATTGGGCGTGCCCAGACGATTCTGTTGATCATCGCTGAACGCTTACATACCCTCTCTACTGACCTTCGAGATCGGCTCGAGATTGTTCTTGATGGCATGGCCGTCGAAGGGACTGACATCTATCACCAATATGTCGACGACGAGACCTACGTCGACGGGTCGCTGGTCAACCGGGTGACCGAGAGTGGTCAGACTGAACCGTTCTTCCCGGAGTCAATCACTACTCCTGAAACAGACCAAGACCGCCAAGAGATCCTCTCACGTGCAGTACGTGATGATACCGTCCCAGTTATTATTTCACCGTCCGGGATGCTAACCGGTGGAAACTCCCCTCGGTATCTGGCTGAGTTTGCAGCACGCTTCGGGACTGCGTCGGTCTTCCTCACGGGATATCAGGCTGCCAATACCACTGGTCGAACCCTCCAATCACAGTATCAGGCTGATCAAGAAACGATCTCGGCAACTATTGATACAACACCATTCGATACTGACTGGCCTGACAGTACTGACGTTCAATGGGTCCACCCCGAGAATGACAACGGTTCGGAACTGAAAACCCGGATTTCGTTCCCAGCTGACTGGATCTCACTAGTTGACGGACTCAGTGGCCACGCCGCACAGAGCGGGTTACTCTCATTTGCCCGGACAGTGGGGCCGGACACAATCGCGCTCATACACGGCCCCGACTACGCTCAAGAACGGCTTGGACCCCACCTTGCTGAGAACGTCACCGGTGTCAAGCAGGTCACTCGAAGCCAACGGCTGAGTCCTATCGCCGTTGGTGCTGATTCGGATGTCGACACCGCTTCAATCTCACCAGAGGAGATCGACAGCACAGGCTATACCGATCTCGAAGACCAGATTGACCACCTTTTTGACCTGTTGAGCCAACTCAACCGAGAGGTTACAACCGCTCGCAACGAGGCAGGGCTCTCCGAAGAAGAGATCCGGGAAATCGTTCGAGACGAAATTGAAGCAAAAGAGTGAATAAACGCACGTGTTTTCCCCAGAACAATCTCGTCACTCTCTCGGAGGCTGCTCTTCAGCCCGCAGTAGAGCAACGCGGACGACATTCGTTATCCCTGAATCGGGAGTAATGCCCATTCAGTCGTGGCTTCTCGGGGTTGACGTCGTCTTTGGTCATGCGAGCCCAGCCTCCTCGAAGGCATCGTTGACGACGTCAGCTGTCGGCGCGTTCAGGTAGGCGTTGGGGAAGGGGGCTTAGCGCCTACTTTCAGCTAAATCTGGATGGCCGATGTTCCGTTCGATCACTGGCGCTACCCTCCGGACTACTCTGAGTCGCTAGCTGTTCCGTTCAGAGCTCGCTTAACCAACATAACCGCCTATTTCCTCCTATCTGTTGGTTAATAACACACCACATTTCCAGTGAACACCCCTCGTTACGAGTGAGTTCGCAACTAAAGACAGCGACACGGTGGAAGGCATCGGTCGCCCAGTCACCGAAGTATCCTATTCAGAACCAGACAGTGTCTCGGATGGGACAGCAACGGTATCTGCCAGCTCGACCAAATCATAGACGTGAATCCCGGTTTTGAACCAGAGGATTCGATCGGCTGTCCGTCCGAACTCTTCACTCGCACAATCCAGGCGCTCTGACACGGCCAACACGAAATTGTCGGCCTCCACCTGACGAATCTTCGCGAGCTTTGACTCCAGATACTCGGGCGTCCAGAACCCGACGATCTCGAGAATCGCCCGTCGACCGTCGGAGTGTTCAATCGCAAAGTCGGGGATCATCACTTCGGCACCGAGGTCGAAGATGTCATCCTCACGGACGAGCTCCCATTCCGTATTCGAGCGCTCCCATTTCTGCGCGAGCATTCGTTCGACGTCGCTATCGAACTGATCTCCGGCACTGTAGTGCGAATCGAGGTTCTCAGTGTGGTCGAGTGTGAACGCTTGCGTCTCGCCGGTCGTTTCGTCGACGAGAATCTCGGCGGTCATCTCCCAGCGGTTACAGAGCGGCAACGCTGGCAGGAAGTTCGCCATGCGAATCCCGTACTTTTGTGATTTCGAGAAGAGTGATGCCGGCCCATCCAGCACGGCTTCGTAGCCAGCGGCCTGATCCGTGCTCGCGACACGTTTGCCGTTGACGTCGATCGGATAAATCCGGTGCATCAGGCCGAACAGCTTCACGTAACTGAAGACAGCCCCGAAGTGATCCCAGACGCGAATCCGCATCTCGGTTGCGTCATAAAGTACTGCCTGAGCGAGCGCGAGATTGTACCGCGTCAACAACCAGTCCACGGTGAGATCCGTGTGTTCGTATTCCTCGTCACTGCTTCCGGTCAACGCGGTCGTCGACGTCGACGAGTCGCCATCAGTCGCGTACTGGTCGGCGGTTCGCGTTCCGATTCGAACGAGCCGCTTGTTGTCCTCCAGATCGGCGTACATCCCGCGATAGCACTCCTCGAGTGAGATGCCCAACTCGTCGGCCACCGAACTGTACACCTCTAGTTTCTGTGTGTCCTCGCCGAGCGTTGGCTGACGCACGATCGGATACTGTTTATTGGCTTTCTCGAACAGCCGCTGGCGGATCTCGCGGGGGTCAGCCGAGGCGACGACCTCGAACTCGGACTCGTCTTTCAGGAGCTTCGCGAGCCCCTGGACGATCTTGTAGTCGGTATCCGCGACAGTCAGCTCGTCAATTGCGTCCTCGAGGTCGCCTTTCGGCTCATTGAGGTGGGTCTCGAACAGCTGGATGAGCTCCCGTGCCGTCTTCCGATAGTGCCCATCAGTCGGATCGATGAACAACGGCCTGATTTCCTTATCGGCCGTGCGCGATCGAGCGAGGTTGGCCGTTAGCACTACGCGTTCACCCCTTCACGGCGGCGCTGGGAGACGTACGTCTCTATTGAGTCGTCGGTGATAATCTCGTAGAGCCGTGCCGGCTGACGATCATCAGTGGGCCGCAATATTCGTCCGAGTCGCTGCGCGTACTGGCGTTTCGAGGCGCTCCCCGAGAGGATGATACCGACGTTCGCCGCCGGGACGTCGATGCCCTCGTCGAGGACCTGCGAGGTTACCAACATCGAGTGCTCCCCAGTCCGGAATCGTTCCAGAATCTCGGTTCGTTCGTCGGTTTTCGTCTGGTGGGTGATACAGGGGACGATGAACTCCTGAGAGATGTCGTAGGCGAAGTCGTTGTTAGCGGTGAAGATGATCGCGCGGTCGTCGTGATGGCGCTTGATGAGATTGTCGAGGGTGTCCAGCTTCTTTGTGGCCGTGCGAGCGATCCGCTCGGAGCGTTGCTTGGCGATGAGCGCCCGCCGACCCTGCGGGTCGTAGGAGGTTCGTTTGAGGAATTCTGCGTAGCCGTTGTCTTTCCAGAGGTCGAACTCGTGGCTGTCGACGTAATCACGATAGATCTGGTACTCTTCGTCGTACGTTTCGCGTTCGTCGGGCGTGAGATCGACCGACATGTGAATCGTCTCGTACTCGCTGAGGTACTCACCAGCGAGTTCGTCGACGTTCTCTCGGTAGACGACTGGGCCGAGGAGGTCCTCTAGCAGCTCGTGTTTCCCGTCGGGGCGTTCGTAGGTCGCCGTGAGGCCGAGGCGATACGGTGCGATCGTCATCTCGGGGATCTGCTGGTAGGTCGGGGCAGGCAGGTGATGTTCCTCGTCGACAACGAGTAAACCGAAGCGGTCGCCGTACTCGTTGACGTAACGGTAGGCGCTGTCGTAGGTGGTGACCGTGATCGCGGTGACGTTGTGACTCCCCCCGCCGAGGACGCCGACTGGCTCCGTAAGTTGGTCGCCGAAGGCGTTGGTGAGCGTGGCGTGCCACTGGTTCATCAGATCGATCGTCGGTGTCACGACCAGCGCACTGACGCCGGCGTCGGCAATAGCCTGGAGACCAAGGAACGTCTTCCCGCTGCCCGTGGGGAGCACGACACTCCCTCGTCGATCGTGGTCGATCCAGGCGTCGAGCGCCGCTTGCTGGTAGTCACGCGGTTCGATGTGGAGCGCTGGCGTGAGCTCGAGATCGGGGTATGCCCGCGCGGCGTCTTCGACCGATTGGACGGAGCCATCCTGAAGTGTTGCCTGTTTGTTGCCTTCCGTCCACGACCCAGCCCATTCGAGCAGGGATCGATATCGATAGGCTTGGGCACGGTACTCGTCGACGCGGTCATCCCACTCCGCGTAGAGTACGTTGTCGGGAGCATCGCGGAGCAGGAGCGTCCCCTCGTCGAACTCGATCCGCATTCAGTTATGAAAACGCGGCCGATCGGATTCAATCTGTGGGTCGGCGTACTCTCTCCCTGTCCATGAACAGTGGTGGCGTCGGCTGGATGTCTTCGGCTACCGACTCCGAATCTGATCACCCACCATTCGCCGACAACTCATCTATCGCGTCGTCCATAACGTTGTACAGTCGCTCGGTCTCCGGATACGTATATTCGACGTACTCCCAGACGAACTCCACCATTTCTTCAGTGTCGGGATTCGAGTCCGGGTCGAACCCAAGCACTAACTCCTCTGTCTCCTCATCGACCACACTGATTGCTGACTCAAGGACGGACTCGTCATCCTCTTGCTCCGTCTCGACAACGACGAGAATCTGCTCCCACTGCTCGTTTGTCGGATTCCACCCCACATAATAGTGCGTGTCACGGATAACGATATTGAGATGTGTGACTCGGTCGGTGTGCGTGTCGATGACGAGCGGGCCGACCAGATTGATCGCGTCTCCATCTTCGAGTGTCTCAACTTGGTTCATAGTTAGGCTGCCATCAGGCAACGCCTCAAGCACGACGACTGGGTCTCCCTCGGTTGTGGATGGTTCGGTCATATGATCGCAGGTCTTGCTGTAGACGTGATTGTCGGGACAGATTACAGTTTTGCGGACGAATATCTCCAACGTCCATGTCGACCGAGCGAGAAGTGACGATAGCGATGGTGGTGGAAAACACCTACGTCCCCGGCCTTCGAACGGCTACTGTGATGATCTGCGTGTTTCGTGTCTGGCTCCACCCGAACCCACCGCTGGGATTCGAGCCCGATGATGAAGTCTGGCGCGATATCGAGATCGGCGGTTCGCACACGCTAGCAGAGTTTCACGAGGCGATTTTCGAGGCGTTCGAACGCTGGGACAGCCACGCCTACGAGTTCATCACGCGCAACGAGAGCGGCATCGCGCTCCGGTGCTATGTCCACCCACAGCTCTACGAGGGCGGTCCGAGTTGGCGACCGATGGACGACGCGGAAATCGACCGCTTCATTGAGCAGGCTGTACCCGACGACGCCACCGAAGCGGCCAAAGAGCGGTTTCGCGACCTCCAGTCAAATCCGCCGCCAGAGGGCAACGCCGCCGAGACAACGATCGACGAACTCGATCCGGATACGCTGGGCGCGCTCTCCTATACGTTCGATATGGGCGACAACTGGGAACACTACATCGAACTTCAAGACACGCGGGAGGGATCGCTGGATGGCGACCCGAACGTCGTCGACGAACAGGGCGCGGCTCCGTCCCAGTACCCCGACTTGGACGAACAGTAAGCTATGCCACGCGACATCGCTCCATTGGCGAGCGCACTCGAGGACGCGACGTCCAGCGAACAGAGTGACGTCTACAGTCTGCTTGCCGCGTGGAACCAGTCGATCGAGACTGCACTCGATCGCGGTGGCTGGAGTCGGTTGCAGGAGATCAGAGGTCAGTATCTCGAAGATGTAATCGACTTCGTCGATACCGCCGCGACCGCCGACGGGATCGATTGGGCGTTTCTCGAAGAGTGTATCGATGGGTACCCGCCCGGGGTCGGCGATCACCACTGTTCGTCGATACTCGTCAACGTTGTCGCTCGCTGTGTGATCCGCACGCGAATCAGCGAGGGCGTCGATTCGATTCCGCCGTGGGCTCTCGAGTACCTCGCCGCTGTCACCGTCGAGGACGACGGCGAGTGGGCCTGGGAATCGACCGCCGCGTTCGGGTGGGCAGTCGGTCACCCGGAGATTGCTGTCCTCAATAGGGCCCTCGAACGTGCTGAGAGCGGCGACGAATCGTGGGCGATGGGAATACTCGAACACGCCACGTTCGCCGACCCCGAGGCCGGAATCGACCTTCTCGAACGGCTTCTCAATTCGCCTGACGTCGTCGAAGATCTCCTGTTCGTCAGCTGTCTGCACGCGCCGTTCGAACAGGACTTCCCGGACTTTCCACAGTACTGGGAGCCAGACACGGAACTCGACTATCAGGTGGAGATTTCCGACGACCTACACGAGCGACTGCTCGCCATCATCGGTCAGTCGATCGACCCCGACCGTCTGAAACACTTCGACGACTCCTACCGGTTCGATCTGGAACGGGCTGCAGACGAATACGGCCCTGCGAACGACGCATGACGGGGGACGAAACGCGCGTTCGTGAGGAAATCGAGACCACGATTGATCGAGCGGGGTTCGACACGCTGGATCCCGCCGCGGTCCGAGTCGACGTCACTGATTCCTTTCGCCGCAAACTCGGCGAGTGCCGTCGACTCTCCGCTGCTGACCGCGACGCCGAGACCACAGTCGAATACGAGATCCGAATCGCCCGCCGGCTGTTCCAGGATGGTCGCGACGACCGGTGGCGCGATACCGTCCGTCACGAGGCCGCACACGCGTACGTGCTCGAGACGGCCGGTCCGGACGCCCAGCCCCACGGTGACGCGTGGAAGACCGCGGCACGCCGGGCCGGCGCGGATCCGGTCGCTCGCTACGAGGGCGATGACACCGTCGACGCGGACTACGTGCTCGCGTGCCCCAACGGGTGTTTCGAGCGCGGATACGTCCAGCGCTCCAAGCGGATCAAACAGCCCTGGCAGTACACCTGCGACGAGTGTGAAACGCGCCCGGTCAGCTACGACGTCGGCGAGCGGCCAACCGATCCCGACCCCGGGATCTGTTACGTGGCGAGCATCCCGTGGCGGACACCCGAGGACCGGGATGAGACGGACGACGACAGAAGCACTGCCCGCTATCTGCTGGCCTGTCCGAACGGCTGTACGGCCTGGCCGTACCAGCGGCGCACCAAGCGGATCAAGAATCCCTGGCTGTACGTCTGCCCGGGGTGTGAGGCGACACTCCTCAGCTGTGACGTCGACGACGACCCCACCAAGCTCGAATCGGCGCGGTGTCACGTCGGGAGTATCCCCTGGCAGGAACCGCAAATCGTCCACGCCTGTCCCAACGGCTGTTTCAGCACGGGATACGGACAACACACCGAACAGACCAGACAGCCCAAGCGCTATCGGTGTGAGGAGTGTGGCGCGCGAACCGTCGCTTATCCCGTGGATGAGCAACCCGGTACCCTCAACCCAGGAACGAACTATCTCGACTGACCACCAAGCCACGCTCTCGAATTCCGTGGGGGGAGATCCCCGAACACAAATACGTCTCCCCCTCGCACGTCCAGACGAACACAAACGATGCCACACGAATGCGACGCCTGTGGCGAGACGTTCAACACGTTAAGCCGTCTTCGTCTGCACGATTGTCCGGCCGATGAGCCAGACGATCCGGACCCCTCGTCGTCGTTCGACGCGTTCCTCGATTCGATTTCGGACACGCTCAGCGCCAACATGCAGCAACGGAGTTCCGAGCGCAGGAAGCGGGGACTCGAAGCCGCGAGCGACGCGCTGAAAACCACGCTCGAGGAGGCTGCCCAGGGAGATGTCGACGCTGCGTTCGGGTTGATCGGCCGGTACGAGCGAGAGCTTCGGGAGTACCACGACAGAGAAGACTACGACACGTATCGCGGGATTCTCTGGGCGTTTTACGAACCAGTTGCAGCGGCTCTCGACGAGAACGCCACCCGCGAGGGGTGGGACTTTCTCGTGGATCTCATCGACGCCTATCCACGTGAAAACACCGTCGAGGAGCCCCTCGTGAGCCCAGTCATCGAGAACGCGGTCGGACGGCACGTCATCCGGACGCGATTGGAGGATGGCGTTGCCGCAATCCCCGCCGAATCGTTGGTGTATCTCGGCTCGTTTTGGGAGTCGATGGGAGACGTCAGCGGGGAGGAATCACTCACCTACGGGTGGGGAATCGGCCACCCCGATCACTCGGCTGTAGACCACCTCCGAGACATCGTCACCGAGGAACTGTTCTGGGTCCACGGCGCCCTCTCGCACACGTTCTACGCCGACCAGCACGCCGCGGCCGACCTGCTCGAAGCATTGCTGACCGACGAGCGAATCGATTACGAGGATCGCTATACGCTGGCGTCAGTCCTCGGGACAGTTGACGACAACTCGCCACCACAAATCCCGCGCTACTGGGACCTTCGCGAGGAAGTTGACTACCACTTCGAGTTCGACGAGGCGGTCAGGTCGCGGCTGCGAGAAACGATCGAAGCCGAGGGGTTCCACCGGCGACTGGGTGGCGACTGGACGTTCAGCGATATGAAGATATAAGCGACATCGAGGAGAAACTCGAAAAAACGCCGCCGGAGGTGCTCCGAGCGTTTCTCGCCCGGGAGTTGGCAGCCGATCCGGATCTCGAACGGCGGTTTCATTCCTTTCTGGACACGTCAGATCTCGACGTTTACGAACTGAGGGACGAAATCGAATCCAAGTACGGGTACCAGTCTACACCGAACTTCACCACCTACGAAGATCGAGCAGAGTCGTACATTGAGAAGGGGCGATACCGCGACGCTACGACCATCTATCGTGCGATGTTCGAAGCGATGCGCGATCACCTCCACGAGTTCGATCCTCATTGGGGTGGGTTTGAACACGACGAAACCTTTCAGGACGCCATCGCGAGCTACGCTACCGCTATCAGCGAGGCGGCTCTCCCGCACGAGGAGAAACGCGAGTACATCGAGTACTGTTTCGACCAGTGGCTCGACGAACACGAGGAAGGTGGCTTCCCACAGCACTTCAGAGAGGCGCTCTGGGAGTTGTGCACGACCGAAGACGACTATCGCTACTGGCAGTCCCTGCTGCGGGATCGAATCGACGAGCGGCTCGATCCCGATCGACTCTACAGTGGCCAGTACGACGAAAACACGGATACGTGGCGACGTGGTGATCTCACTACCCCCGCCAACGAAGAGGAGTTACTCGACGGATTCACCGAAACCGCCTGGATGCGCGGCTACGTCGAACTGCTCGACCGCATCAACGAGCAGGCGGAACTCGGAGCCATCCTCAACCGACACTATCCTGCGTCTCGACACCTCTGTCTTCGATACGCCCGACTTCTCGCGGAGGAATGTGAACATGAGGCCGCAATTACCGTCGCGGAGTACGGGACCGAGGCGTTCTCTGGGTCAGATACAATCGGGCTCCGTGAGTTCCTTGTCGATCAGTACGAGGAGACGGACGCCGACGCCTTCCGGGACACGATGGTCGGGTTGTTCGTCGAACGGACGGACTGGCCGTACTACGAGCAGTTGAAGACAGCAACGCCCGACGATGAGTGGGAGTACGTCGTCGACACGATCGTCGACCGACTGGATAGTCGGTGGGACGCCGACACGATAATCAAAATCTACTTGCGAGAAAACCGGATCGATGACGCGTTCGAGACGGTCACGAACGCCCGCGATCTCGATCTGTTCGAAGCCTACATCCACCAACTCGGAAACCACGATCCCGCTGCGTACTTCGATGCGTATCGTCGCAAGATCAAGAAGGCTGCTGCCGACGCGAGTCGTCGCAAGTATTATACACAGGTGGCCGAACACCTCCAGACGATACAGACGCTGGGACGTGACCGACGGTTCGAAAATCTAGTGTCGTTCCTTCGAGAGAAGTATTCAAATCGTCCGGCGTTTCTCGACGAGCTGGAGAAAGTTGGGGTCTGAGCCCCGAACCCGTTCTTAGCCGAAGTAGTTCGGGAGAACGCCGTACGTTCTGGCGAGCGTCACGATTTGTTCCTTGAACTCGTCCGACTGCCTCTCGTGCGACTCCTTGAGTTCAGCTACCTCGGAAGAGTATGCCTTGCGAATTGCGCTCGCTTCGGCCCGTCCCTCGACTGTCGGCTCCCAGACAACTGTCGTCCCGTAGTCGCCCGGTTCGAGCGGTGGGCCAAGCCGCTCGCGCTCCCCGACACGCTCGATCAGGCCCCGTTCCTCGAGTGATTCGAGTGTCTTCTCGACCCCTGGTTCGAGATCCGCGTCCGCTGCGAAAAACTGCTCGATCGATGGGAGTCCTGGTTCGTCTCCTGACGTGATGAGATCGAGTTCCGTACAGGCTGCGACGAGGTCGTCGGTCGTTTTTTCGACGCCACCGTAATCGTGTTTGTAGCGTCTATCGTGGGTGGTGAGTTGGTCGATGATCGTCCGCTCGATCCACGTCTCGGTTTGCATCGGGTCAAGTGTATCCACGAAGACAAAGAAGCCTATCGCACGAGGTGCCCCCGGGAGTCAAAAGGAGACTGTCCAGTCGCTCTCTGGTCGTTCTTTCAGCACGAGAACTCCCCCAACAGATCCTCCAGCATCGGTCGCAACTTGTACTTCTGATAGTGCTCGTCTCGTAAGTCCTTCACGTAGGCACGCCACTCGTCGAAGTTCCCCGACGCCTGGGCTGCCTTTCCCGCATACTCCAGCCAGTCCACAGCATGGCGATACCGCTGAGACTGTCCTTCTTCGATGATCGGCTCGGCCTGCTCCTTGCAGGCGTCGATCGTCCACTGGGGGTGCTCCTCCCAAACGGTCTCGACGACCGGTTCCACGACCTTGTAATCCGAAAGCCGGTCCGCGATGGCGATGGCCTCGTCGTATCGCTCCGCGTACAGAAAAATCTCGACGTGCTGTCGTGCAGTCCGCTGTCTCGTGTTCCTGTCTGTAAGCGACTCCAGTAGCTCCTCGCGTACGGTCGGCCACTCCTCGCCAGCGGTCTCCTCTGTAGCCTGATAGGCCGCAAGCGTCGGCGAGGCGTCGAACGCGGCGATAGCTGCCTCCAGCGCAATCTCGGATTCACCCATGCTGTTGGCCCGATCGCGGAGCCACTCGGCCAACTCCGCTTGCCCGCTGCTGTCGCCGAGAGTCAATCCGTGCTGGGCGATCTCCAGAGTGGCCTCCGGCCGGTCGTGTTCTCGAAGGCCTTTGGCCAGCGTGAGTGCTTCGTCCGGGGTGTACAGGTTGCGTCGACCGTACTCGATTGCCTCGTCGATCCGTCCCTCCTCGACGAGCATGGTGACGTAGTCGTCGATCAGGTCCGCAGCCTCCGCCAGGTTCAGGTATTCATCGATGCGGCCCTGGCGTTCGAGGACGTTGACGCGGGCCCTGACGAAGTCCTCGGCGTACCAGGGCGGGTCGCCCTCCCAGAGGTCGGCATGAGTAATATCACCGTCCATCGCTCGCTGGACCGGCTCGAAATCCCACCCCCGCTGTGCCGCTTCAAGTGCGACGCTGTACGGTGGCTGGTGGGTATAGCTCCCCATCTCCTGTTCCCACGCCCAGAGGCGATCCTCCCAGTCTGCCCGGTCACCTTCTGAGAGGTCGGCCGTGAGTAGCGCCTCGGCCAGCACTCGGTCGACCTCGTCGAAAAACTCGAAGATCGCGTTCGAATCGTCGTACGAGAGAGCGAGCCACTCCTCGCCCATGAGTTCGTCGGCCAGCGGTTCGAGGATATCTAGTGCCGTCTCGCCGTCGCCGGCCTCGAGGGCTGTCCGTGCCTGGTCGAGGAGGTTTCGCAACTTCCCGACGTCAGTTTCGACTGCGTCATACGGGTCGTACGCGTGGGCGCTCCGTCCCTCGGTGGGACGGAGAATGTACTGCACCTGTTGGCGGATCGACTCCCGGTTGATGTCGGGCGTGCGGTCGCGAGCGTCGTTGCCCTCCTCTACTGCGTCCAGCGGTTTGAGCTGGGACTCAACCTGCTCTGCCAGCTCCGGGAGACTCTCGACGAGGTCGACGAGAACGTCACGGAGGTCCTCGGGGTCCGCGTCGGCGACTAGTTCGGAGACTGGCGGTCGCTGGTTGATCCTGTCGGGATCACGGACGTATGTCAGGAGGACACCGACACGGTGCTTGCAAATCCCACCGTGATCATACGGACAGGAACATGCCGTGTCGACGACCCCGGTTTCGTCGAGCTCGATCCGCACCTGGTAGGGCTCGTACTGGCTACCTTCAACCGCCGCTCGGATCGTCTCACCGCGCCGGACGAGCTTGACGACGGCACCCCCGTCGTAGTAGTTCTCTCCCCGGTCGTATGACTGGGGACGTGCCAGATCCCGGACTGCTGCCTCCGTGAGTGTCGGGTCGGGATCAACCATCGCTCGTATGGTATCTACGGGTTGAACCCGTAGTAATTGTGGTGGACGGTTGGGTGGCTGTGTGCCTACGAATCTGGAACCCAGACGCCGTTCACCGGCTGGAAGACGACGTAGGCGTCGACATCCGACGTGTCGGCCGGATGCGCGGTGTGTAGCGTGAGTTGCCCCCTGCTCGTGTGTTCTCGGTTCTGTTCAGTCACCCACTCCTCTGCGTCCGCTTTCGAGCCGAAGGCGAGTCGATCATCCTCATCGAAATTTGCCTCCGCGAGTGGTGTCTCGCGAAAGACCGAGTCTTTGATTTCCACGATGTAGTCGACCATAGCTGTTCGTTCGCGATCGCTCCCCTTCAGAATTCTCCAGACCAGGAAGAAATTATCTCTCCTGTTCCCACACACCAGATATGGGACTGACGCCCGAACATCTCTAGGCCGAACACCTCGATCCGCTCCCGCTCTTTCAGTCCGAGCAAGCTACACTTTGGCACATCGACACCACACATCCGGACATGGTCGCCGACGATCACGTCAACGCCAGACTCGCCACAGCAACGATCTGGTCACTCGACGAGGATTGGACATACACCCTGCCCGTGTTCCGGGAGAAGTATACGTGGAGTGACGAAGCGATCCCCGAACGACTGCGCTATCTCGCTACCCATCTACACGGATCGGATACGGCCGTACGGAAACGTGCTCCGTCGAAGTGTTCACGGCGACTGCGGTCAGGTCGCCTGCAGGCCGGATCGTCTGGTAGCGTGATGACTACGTCGACGACGCCGCCGGGTGAGGAACGGAAATCCTCTCGAAGGCCGATCCGATGAATTAGATCGCCCGACCAACAACGCGTATAGATCACACTCGCGAGGCGTTCGCCGACGCGCTCTCCTCGGGCAACACCGTGTAGGTGAATCGCGCGATCGACGGAATCGAGAATACCGGAATCAAGGAACGAGCCGTCCTGTTCAACGAGTGTTCCGATATGTGTCGTGACCTCTACAAGGCCGACGATGGATGCCAGCGACAGTCCGTGATTCGCTTTGCGGCCGGTTTGTATCCACGCCTGGCCTATCGAACGGTCGGTGCGGACCTCACCGACGAAGCGTTACCAGGCGAGTGGATGTTCGACGAGATCGCGACCCACCGAGAACGACTTCGGGACCTCTACGCGGACGCGGTCCGCGACGACGACGGCCGCGTGCGACGCGCGACCGCCAAGGCGACCAAGGAACTGGCGCTGACCGCCGAGATGCTTGAAGCCGAGGACGAACTCTGGTCTATGATGGACGAACTGGACACGCTCGCCGAGGAGTGTGCAGACTCGAAGCGAAGACACGTCGGGCAGGCCTACGAGGACGCCGCCTTTCACGCGGAAAAGCCGTTTTCCCTACTCCCGGAGGGGCTTCGGGACGCGCTTGAGGGTGACGAGCAAAGTAGTGGACGGTAGTGCCGCTTCAACGCTGAATTGCTAGATACAATCGAGAGACGGTCTGTATCTGGAATCTAGCAGATCAGGACTGAAGGCCCAGTAGCTTACTCGAATATACCCGTCCGGAACGTGTGTTAGAGAGAGATCAACGGGCGCTGAGTCTTGTGCCCCCGACTTCATTCATATAGATACTGTCTTTACCTAGTAATGTTAATCGCTATGCTTGGCCTTACTCGGTCGAGCCTTTGGCCGGAGCGTATAACACAGTCATGACAAGTTCGTCTTCGAAATTAACGAACTGATGATCGGTCCCCGGTTCGAGATGGATGACGTCACCCTCAGAGACATCGTAGGTGTCTCCCTCGACATTGAGTTGTGCGTTCCCGGAATCGACGTGATAGATCTCGTCTTCGGCGTGGGCGTGCATCGGATCCTCGTCGCCCTCCTCGAAAGTCATTATCTCTAGGCTGACGGCATCAGTTCGAAGCTTCTCAATTGACTCCTCATCATCTAAAACGTCTTCTGCAGCATCGCTTACACTAAACGGTTTCATGTAAAAATGAGTGGGACTCAATCGACTTAATATCTCGGCTGCCGAGTTATGTGTCTGAGTAGTGGAGTGTACGGGATTCACTCGCACCGTGAACAGTGAGATTCTCTCGCTGAATCAAGATAGCTTCCCACGAGATTGATATTCATCGGCATTTACTATGTGATCGAGACAGCGCACTCACCGAACAGATGTACAATAGAGATGAGAGACCACTTGGGGCCGTCGCTGAGAGTGCCTACGAGAGTCTTTTAGAAACCATGGACGCCGACAGCAGCATACCACGTAGTGACGCCCACGCCCGATTACTCGAGGCAGACTTCGCAGACGGTGATGCGAAATATGCACTCGACCAGCTATTGAACCGCGGCTATCTATACGCGGTTGATGATCAGCTGTTCGTCACCGAAGCTGTAGATATCGATGTACATCGCGAGGAATGAACCCACCCACGCCTACCAGTGGCTTCTGGTGGTGTCCGGTGGGTCCGTTATCGGAGATAGTTTCAGTCGATCACATCGACAGCCGCGTGATCTTGTCTAATGGCGGTGAACCAGATTGGACTGGTCGTGGGGTGTCTTCGAAGTGCTGGTGAGCTTAGTCTTCGGGGTGGACCGTCGCTGTCGGCGGCGGACCGCCGCCGACGCGACAGCGTCGCCACTCACGACTGCTGTCCGGACCGGTGGACAGCTGCCGCTGCTCGACCGGCTGATCGAAGACACTCAAAAATCCACACGCTCATCCCGATACATTGTAACACAGTAGTTTTTCGAACCAGTCGTTGGACGAATTGAGCTTCAGTGAGTCGGCCTGCTTCTTGAGTATCTCCCACCGTATGCGCCGGAAATGAACCCACTCGAACAGTGCTGGCGTCAAGTGAACGACGGACGTGCCAACAGACTCTACCGAACACTTCCCGAACTGAAGACGTATCTCACGAGAACGCTTCCAACGTTGAACTCACCGAAAATCTATGAGTATCTCTGCTGATCCCTATCAGAGGCGGATTGACTCTCACGGTGTCAAAACAGTCATACACAGCGAGCCGAAAGCCCAGTTTATTGTGAGCGACAGCGAGATGACTGAGGAGTCTGTGGGGGACGACCAGTCAGAGACTGAGAGTGATGCTGATAGATATCGGCCTGGGACAGTAGTCATCGACAGGGAAGATCCGGCGCCGTCTGAAGCAGTCGTAATAAACCGGCCACCGTGTACGTGTCAAGAGTGGGTTGCGTATCTGGATTCAGAGACAGACGAAGAAGTGACCGTAGCTGAGGACAATCCGGAGTATGATGGGGAGTCGGATGTGACCGTGGTGGCATTCAGAGAGTCACTGGAAGATCAGGACTCAGAAAAACTCCCGGTCGAAGAGCCAATCCCGCTGGCTGAATTGAACTGTAAGAACTATGGGTTCCCGAAAGGACGGCTTGAGATTGTTGATGAGAGCGACTCTGTTTTGACAGATCAGGGAGAGAGTTCGAACGGTGATACAAAACAGCTGTCTGAATCTGAATCGGGAGATAGTGATGTGGAGGCAGATCCAGATCAGCGTGAACAGCCACGCCAAGACGGCCTTGGAGAGGATACCGATGAGACTGAAGGCGTCACTGAGCCCCAAGAGCTCCCACATGAGCTTGAAGCACTTCGAGATCGATTATCTGAGTCAGCCACGGTAAGCGTTGAATGGGAGGATACCACTCCCCGACTGCATGTAGAAAAACTGGGGACTGAGTACCGGATTCATGTGGATGGAACAATTGAGGGAGACAGGGCACTTCGGAGTAAGCTCAAACCGCTGATCGAAGAGTATCTTGACACTCCTGATGAGGAGTGACCAGTTGAGTTGTCGATTCCTGGGCGGAGTCGTGCTTCGGAGAGTGTGCCTGTAGATCGGCAGCCTATCATGGTCGCTCTTCGGTAGACTGGCGGAACTAGCGGAATACATTGACAGCGATACAGTCCACGAGACTGTGGATCGGTGCCCCAGTAAGGTTCAGTGACCGGAGGAAGCCGTAGGTCCGAGCGGCCTGTTCCAAGCCCTGCTTGGACAGGCCGCGGAACTTCGCCAACCACGGTTGGAGCAGTGACCAGAGGCACTCTACCTGGTCGTGTGGACGCCTTTGTCGGAGACGTACCTCTCGTCGTGGACAACGTATTGGTGATCGTGCTCCATGCCTCGGTAAGCTGGCAGTCCATCGGTCCAGACCTCTCCCAGCGGCTGGGAGAGGTCGTCTGCTTCCTCGATAACTGGCCCAAGATCATCTTCATAGTCGCTTCCTTCCTGAGCTGAGACCACGCGAAGCACGTCGCGGCACGCCGCGACGAGCGTCAGTTCGTCACCCTGATTCCCTGTCCAGCGGGTACGTCCACCCTCGGGCGACCCGCCGCGGTTGAGTCCCTCCCGCGGCGGATCTTGGCCTTTGAAGCCCGAACACACCTGCTGTGTTTCATCGACCTGTGTTGGCCCATCGACTGTCTGGGAGATACGCTCCCAGACAGTCGGAAATCCCCGACAGAACGCGGTTTCAAACTCTCTGAGCTGGTCGTGAAGCGTCGTGTAACACGGTGAGAGGAGTTCAGCGATTTGGGTAATGCTGAGGAGTGTGTCAGCGTAGAGGATGAAGGCGATGAGGAACTCACCTAGGGTGAGTTCCGAATCGTAGAAGTGTGTCCCTCGCGTGTACGTGGTTTTCCAGTCACAGCGGCCACACCAGATACGGTCAGAACCGTTGAGAGCGTGGAGGTTGTCTGCGCCGCAGTGTGGACAGGAGCGTTCTTCCCAGATCGTCTTGAGACGCCGCTCGACGATGGCGTCGAGCGGCTCGGCCCGAAATTCTATTACCCCAAGTTCCGCAAGTTCCGATAGCCTCTGGCCGAAGGCAGGACGGTCTTCATACATACCCGTTTTTGCCGGGCCAGAGGCACTAATGCTCCTGGTTCCGCCAGTCTACTGAAGAGCGGTCGGGGATGTTGCACGGCGACTCATTTCGATCGCTGATGACTACGTCAACATCAGGATGGTGTACGCTGATCGGGAGTTCCATGCGGCCGACGTGATAGAGACGCTTACTGCGAGAGATATCGACTACGTAATCCCTGCCCGGAAAGACAAACATCGGATTGGACCCATGTGCGATCAGTTCCAAGAGCTAAAACAGGGATACAATGAGCCGGATGATACGTCTCTGTACGTAAAGACGGATTTCCCAATTCATGGTGCGGTCAAAGGAGAGGTGTCGAATACGAAGGTCTACACGAACGTCGTGGTGCTCCCTCCGGATGAAGACGATGATGTAAACGAGGATGGGTCACCACAACCGTTCATCACGAGTCTTGATGTGACCGATGAGCTTGCGCTGGATCGTCGGTGGGCGAGAACACAGATTGAACAGTACAGCGATCGGGGAGCAATCGAGAACTCATGCCGTGTTGAACGCAAGACGGCGGCAACATCGGATTTTTGATATTCGATCTTCTACCGGTAGCAGCGCTTTAGCTGTAAATTCTCAGATCGGACGATTCGATTCGAGCGGAATTGTGCGGCGACCAAAGCATCAGTTTCACAAGATACCAAATAAAGCATGAGGTGGACGATGGCGATGCCTCTCTCGGATACATTCGGAGAAGGGGAGCAGGCGGCGAGCTCTAACTCGCCGCCTGCTCGAGGTTATGGACGATACACTTCCGTGTGAGCTCCCGGAACTGGCCGTGCCAGCTCCGGGAGCGGATCTCGTCGCCGTCGTCTTTTAGCATCGCAAACACGGTCTCACTCATTGACCGCTGGTTGTAGACATCATCGTCAATTCTGGCGTTGTGGGCTTTCTTGAGTGCATTTTGCTCGCAGTGTTTGATCACTGGCCGTGTAGACCTGTCACGGCAAGCTTCACGGAGATTACTCCACGAGTACATTTTGTCGGCCAGTAACGCTTGCAGGTCTTCGGCGTTCCGCCGAAAGACCTGCAGCCCGATATGGCCGTCATAGGCTTTCTTAGTCGTGAAATGAGCGTCCATGATAGCAAGAGAATCCGTGTCAACAAGCAGCGTCGTTTTCATCGCGTTGAACGAGTAACCGACCCGATTCCGGTAGTGTGAGCTGGCTTGGTCACGCTGAAAGCCGCTGGCGTCGATCGACGCGGTGCCTGAGAGCCCCGCCTGCTCCGCGGAGGCGCGGAGCAGGCGGCGCAGTTCTTTCATCGGGAATTCATCGTCCCAGACGCTGAAAGATGAGTAATCCGGCGATGAGTCAAGATCAAACACACCGAGAATTCCCGGCATCTCGTTGAGATAGTCTTCGAGCCTCCGAAGCGGCTTGTTGATCTCCTCTTTGAGCAGAAGGAGCGCGATTTTGGTGGACTTGGCGTACCCGTTGTCGCCGTCGGCGACAGCGGGTACGTCTGGTTGTTCAACATGGTTCGTGGCGAATTCGTGAAACGTCTGTGCGAGGGTCTTGAGACGTCCCATATCGCCAGACGGCGTCCAAATCCCGTGAAATCAGCGATACGATCCGCAGACGGCGTCGGCGTTCAACGGAGCAAGAACTCATACTCGTCGATTAAAGATGCAGCTGCATGGACGACCTCGAAGGAATTCGAGGTCCAGTGGTTCCACTTCGCATTCGGGTGTGTGGTGTACAGCATGTGGTTACTGGTGGATTTTCTGACGCAGGAACGAATCGGGGAGATTGAAACGAGGAAGAAGCCGCGGATAACGCTCAGACGGTTCCTCAAATGGCTGGACAAGGAGTTGGTCGCACTCATATAGAATCCGGTCCGGGCTCGCCCTTCGTGAGAGGCATCACTCGTTGTGGTCGCGTATTTTTGCCGATCATCGATAAGTAGAATGGTATTCTTCGTATTCTGATGATTTCTTCGGCGCTCTGACGGGTAATTCTCGGCGAAATCTGGCCGTTTAGGATCGATCCCATGAACCTCTTGGGAGGGATTCGCAACTCGACAGAAGAAAAATTATATAGCGATATATAATACATAAGTGTATTCACACCGCGCAGATAGTCTCTCGCGACCGATATCACCCAATACGGAATTAGTAATTCACATATTCGTTGGAATTACTTACTGTGTCTTATCTCGGTAAGACAGAGTAACAACATAGTGGCCCCCACCCGTGGCCCCAAACGAGGCAGATCCAGAATCATGGCCGACGCTTCCCCAAACAGTCGCTCCAGCCGGAACGCCGCGTCCGCAGCGGTGTTCCGACGGCACAACCCCCACACCTCGGAGACCCAATGACGGGCCGCCGCTCCGTCGAGACGCCGATCGACGACACGTTTCCGAAGTACCTCGCGGACAAGGGGAAGGGCGACGCCGGCGAAGAGGGCGCGTACCGGAAGGACGCCACTCGCGAGATTCACCGATTCGAGGATTGGTGTCTCGGTAAGAGAATCGACAGCGCGAACGCGTCGCCGCCTGAGTCGTGGACGGGCGTCGTCGACGGCGACACCGTCCGGTTCACGGACCTCGATACGACGGTGTTCTCGGACTACGCGCGGTATCTCTCCTCGGAAGGAAACACCGCCGGCACCGTGCTCACCTACTACGCGCACGTCGCGTCCTGGTGCGGGTGGGCGCACGCGCAGGGGTACATCCCGCGGCACTACGCCCGCGAGTCCGACGCCGAAGACCCGCTTCCCGAGAACGACG
The DNA here is from genome assembly GCF_052439115.2 of Halorubrum sp. FL23. Lineage (NCBI taxonomy): Archaea > Methanobacteriati > Methanobacteriota > Halobacteria > Halobacteriales > Haloferacaceae > Halorubrum > Halorubrum sp. FL23. The sequence goes on along the minus strand of NZ_JBQVRO020000026.1, from coordinate 5,315 downwards.
GCCGCCGACCGGGCGACCAGCAGGCGTGGGAGCCGATCCACCGCGACCTGATCACGCAGTTCGTCGACCGGCGCGTCTCCGAGGCCTTCGACGCGCTCGGCGCGATCGAGGTCTCCCACGCCGACCGGGGCGACCCAGAGAGCGAGACGTGGCAGGCGAAACAGAAAGCGCGGTTCGAGGCCTACCAGCGGTGTCGCGAACAGGCGCTCGTGTACGTCGTCGCCTACACCGGCCTGCGCGGCTCGGAGTTTCTCTCGGCGCCGAAGGAGGACCGCGAGGGCCGCAACGGGATTCGCTGGCGTGACGTGTCGTTCGCGGACAGCAGTGTCACCGTGTTCCGGAAGAGTCGCGAGTGGAAGGAAGCCTCGCTCCCGGAGCCCGTCATTACGCCGTTGAAGCGGTACTCTGAGGTGCTGGACGTGTCGGAGTCGTGGCCGGTGTTCACGACGCTCCACCGGCCGTCGCTCGCCTCGCACGTCACCGAGGGGCTCGCCGACGCCGGCCTCGACGACGACGCGATCGAGCGGGTGCGCAGCGGAGTGCCCGACCTGATCGTCGCCGGCGAGCACGAGCTCAACGCGCCAAAACCGCTCACGACCGACGGTGCCCGATCGATCATGGAGCGTCTCTGGACGCACGACGCACTGGCCGAACGTCGCGAAGAACTAGACCTCTCACTCAACGGCGACTATCTCGAACTACACGGCGGCCGTCGGGGCGTCGGCGAGGTGCTCGTTCGACAGTTCGGATACGCCGCGGCCGCACGGTATCTCGACAACAGCGAGGAACAGGTCCGCGAGGCGTACCAGCACATCGAGGCCGCCGAGCGCGCCGACATGGCGACAGAGGCGTTTTCACAGACAGACCAGCGAGTCAGTGACCAGTAGAGCTCTGTCGAGGTCAACGACGAATGGTGGCCGTATCCTCTGCGGTCAGTGCGTCAGAAAGCGATCACCCAGAGAACTGGTACCGGTTTTCGACGGACGTGACGAAGTCGAAGGCCTTGACGAGTTGAACTGCGTCCTCGTAGCCATGCTGTGAGAGGGCGCGCTCAATCCCGCGGAACGCGGGCAAATCATTCGTGTAGATGGCGATCGATTCTGTCCGTCCCTGTTCGAGGAGTGTTGCTGCTGCCCCATCCACTTCCGCATCTGCTTGCTCTATCGTGTGCTCGGGACGACTGCGATGGGACTCTCGTATGCGCATGCCTTTGTCGGCTACTTCATGCTGCTGGAACTGTTCACCGAGATCGACCTCGATACACGAGCGCTCTTTGCTCTCGTTGGCATCACCGGACTCCCCGTCGTGTTCGATATCATCGGGTACACCACGCCGTATCTCATCGACATTACCTACAAGCCGCTCGGAGTTTCCCTCTTCACCGTTGGTGTCGCGTTTGTCTATCTCGATCGGTTCGATGCCGTCCAGTGGGCCGGCGAACGAGACGACCCAATCATCGCGCTTGACGCGAGCAACCACATTCGGGACACGAATCGCGATTCTTGGGCCCTCTTTCCCGGCCTTGACGGTGTCGAGGGCACCACGCTGGAGACGACACTCCCGCGGATCGCCGACTGTCTTGACAGCGACGATGAGATTCTGAAACTCCAGCGGGAGGGCCAACCCCGATCGCCCTGCGAAACGTGTCCCCTATATTGACCACGACGAGTGACTGACCGCTATTGAGTCTGAGCTCCGGTGATGGTAGAACTCGTTTCCTGATCCCCTGCTCGTCTATCTAATCTATTTTGGAATGAAGAACTATCTTGAAATAGAATACTATCTTAAAATAGTATATTATTCTAAAACACCTCAGCGGATGAGATAGTATACTATTCAAGCTATTCACCACAGAGTTAAGTTGAGAGGGAGTAATACCGTTGAATAGTATGAGTGACTCAGATAGCCAGAATAGTGTAGATAGCACGAATAGCCCAAATAGCCCATATAGCTCGATACAAACCGACGGGAGTTCTCGCGCTGTGTCGGTTTGTATGCTGAAGGGGGGCGTTGGTAAATCAACGATCGCAGTCAACCTCGCTCGACAGCTGGCCGCTCAAGATCACGATGCCCTCCTCATTGATCTTGACCCGAACGGCCACGCATCCGTCGGCTTAGGCTATGACGACGAATATCACAATACGGAGGAAACCATTGGCGACGTGTTCTTCGACGATGCTGATCCAACCTCTGTTATCTATGATACCGGCTACGAGTTCGACATTCTCCCCTCAAGCGAGGACCTCGAACAGGTTGAGCGGGAGATCGTCGTCGGCGACATCTTCCAGCCCTCTGCTTTACTCAAGCGGGAAGTCGTTGATCCACTTCTCGGGGATACCTACGATTACATCGTCACAGATTCACCGGCGTATCGGTCCCGACTCACGGACAACGCGTTGGTTGCGACGACAAATTTAGTCCTTCCCCTTGCACCTGGAAACGAGGCGATGGCTGGCCTTGAGCGAACTATTGAGCGCCAAATTTCCCCGCTTCGTCAGCACATGGACGTCGACGTGCTGGCGCTGGTTCCGAATATGCTGAGCGGTCGCATCGACCAGCAGACCCAGGATCGACAGCTCCTTGAACGGTTGAATTCCCACGATAGCCTTCAGGACCGGATCCCGAATTTCGCTCGAATCACGGACTGGGAGGCCGTCGACGACGGTGACCTCAAACCATCACCGGGCATTCGGGATCGAACCAGCATCACGAAGGCCTACGGTGAGCGCAAGCCGCTACTAGACTACGATCCCGACTGTGACCAGTTGACGTGTTTCGACGAGTTGGCGCACATCGTCGAGGCTGGGGAGGTGGTTCGCCATGAGTGAGGACGATCCGTTTGCCGACCTTGGAGAGACGCTAGAAAATGAACCGGACGATGAACCAGAGGACACGGATGAGGCGTCCGAACCGGAGGCAACGGAGGAGACCCCCCCTCGGGAATCGGCCGAGCCGCGGGACCCGATAACCGATACTGCGTTCAGCTACGAGGCTGCCAAACAGCGCCCCTTCTATGCTCGTGAGGCTACGATAGAGGATTTCGATTCCTGGCTGAAGTACGAATTGGAGCGCGAGCTCAACCAGCAGGGCTACCAAAACATCGTCGTTCGGGAGATGACGGACGCACTCCTGCGAACTGTCGTGGAGGAAGACCTCGTCGACGAAGTGGCCGAGCGATTTGAACAAGCCCGCGAGTCTGCTTTTTTAGAATCGGATGAATAGTATACTATTCTAGAATAGCTTAAAAGCAGTCTCAGAAAAGCCGAATCTCCCGCTTGTAGGGCGGGCTCAGCCGAGATCGGAGGCTCAGTTTTAGCATAGCGGCATAGAGATTATACACCAATCCGTGGCTATTAGCTTAATATAGGCGCTAAGCCCCCACCCTCAAGGAGTGAACCGCGCAAGCGGTGAGCGAGTAGGGTAGGGTAGTTCACTTCCCGTGCGTCGACGGAAGGTGAAAAATTGATTCGATATAGAACGAATTACCTCAACCTATATTAAGATAAGGTGCGAACTGTAGCGTATGACCGAAGACAAGTCCAATTCCGAGAGCCTGATGGGTCGTCAGACCACGGGTGAAGACCGCGTCCGAATGGTCACACGGCAGCTGTCGGAGCCGAGAACGGCAAACTGGATCGCCTCCGAAGCGGACTGGTCACACGAACCCACTAAGCGCGTCCTCAGACGACTCGTCGACGACGGCATCCTCCATCGTGACGAAAGCGGCACCCACACCACGTACTACCCTGATTACCGGCGGCAGGCGATGCAGGAGGCGATGCGCCTGCGGGACAGCGGCCATACTGTGGAGGAGCTCACAGACCGGCTCGCGGAGATGAAAGCACAAATCCGAGACTGGGAGGACGAATTCGATATTGAGTCACCGAACCAGCTTCGCGGGACACTCGTCGATGAGACCCTTGACGCCGACGAAGAAGACCGTCGGCGTGAGATCGCTCGTGAGTGGGAACATCTCCAGCGGCGCATCAAAATCGTCGGGTTCGCTATCCGCGAATGGGACTTCCTTGCTCCGACTACTGGACCTGCTGAAGCCAGCAGCTAACGGATGTCGGTTCCACATCCTGGTGGTGACCCGAACGCGAACCTCTACGCTCAGCTGAAGCGGGACGTCCTCGACCGCGTGCCACAGATCACAGCCGTTGAGTACGTTCCTGACGAGATCGAGGCCAAACAACTGCGAGCAATTTTCGATCCGGCTCGTCTTGATCCGCCGACAGGTCCTGATTCACCGGAACTGACGATCAAATGGTACCGACAGGAACCCCACGATTGGTTCCGTATCAACTACACCGACCCAAACACAGGATTTCATGCTGGATGGCACCAAGATGAGGACCATCCCGATCTTGACCAGACACATTTCCAGTACTCAGTTGGCGATAAAGAGGACCGTTGGGGAATCGCGTTCAAACACGAGACGCCCTCTCTGATCCTCTGGGAAATCATCGAAGACCTCTTCGAGGAGGTCCGTCCGAACTACCAATACAAGAACAAGAAATCATGACCTCCAGAAGTTGTCTAGAGAACACACTGAGCGACTAGATATTAATTTGTGATAACTCACCTAGTACAAGTATCTATTTCTGAAGTAACGGATCGCGTTTAGCTTGATATAGGCGCTAAGCCCCCACTCTCAACGAGTACCGCAGTCCGCGCCAGCGGATAAGGAACGCAGTAGGGTGGGGATACAGTGCCGTCATCATCTGTTCATACAGCGATACGGTTACAGGCACACAGGCCCACGTAGTCGCTATGTTTTTACGTTGGGTTACCGTACTAAAAGCTGAACCCAATGGAGTACGACCTCGACTCGGGAGCGCACTCGACGTATTCCCTAGACTACCACCTGATACTCACCACGAAGTATCGGCGCGGAGTGCTAACCGAGGAGCGAACCCAATTCATTCGAGGGGTCATCAACGGGTTCGCGGATAACTACGGTGTCGAACTGACGAACCTCGACGGAGAAGACGACCACGTTCACATCCTGTTCCGAGCGAAACCTACCACAGACCTCGTGAAGTTCATCAATACGGTCAAGGGCGCGACCGCCCGCCGTATCCGTAACGAGTACGAGGATGAACTGAAGACCGAACTGTGGGGCGACTCGTTCTGGAACGACTCGTACTGCCTCATCTCGACTGGGCAGGTGTCTTTGGACGTGCTGAAACAGTACGTCGAAGATCAGCGGGAGAACTGATGTACTACGCCTACAAGTCATCTGTCTTCAGTTAAGCAAGAAACCGCGTGATAGCGGAGGCTTATCGAGACATCTTTCGGAAGGAATGAGGAAG
>NZ_JBQVRO020000025.1:0-27069 GCF_052439115.2 Halorubrum sp. FL23 | reverse complement strand
CCGGCCCGCGGCGAGTTCGTCGACAACTTCTTCGAGGTCGTCGACTGGGAAGAGCCGTCGACCCGCTACGAGCAGGCTGTCGAACTCTTCGAGTAACGACGACCGTCGTCCGATCGGTCGGCGCGTGACCGACCGCACCGAGGTATTCTACTCCCCGCCGGGTCGCTCCTTTCGCCCGGTGGACGCGTTCGTTCCGCGAGCAACGGGGGCGTCACCTCCCTCCCTTCGATCACTCCACGAGCGCCGTCTCCACCACGTTCACCGACTCGTCGACGACCACGCGGAGTTCGTCGCCTGCGCAGGGCAGCGAGAGCCGGACCCGGAGCGGGTCGTCGGAGACGACAGTCGTCCGCTCGTCGCTCACGCACCAGTCGAACGTCCAGAACGGCTCGGTGTTCAGGTCGACGCCGCGCTCGGAGAAGAACAGCAGCGTCTCGGCGTGGTCCAGCAGGGTGACCCCGACGGTCGACCGCAGCCGGTAGTTACACCGCCGACAGACGTGTTCGACGGCGACGTCGAGGTCCTCATCGTCGGGGTCGCGGACGAGCGTCGTCTCGACCGCGCCGGTGCACTCGGGACAGACCCCGTCCGCGGCCAGGCAGTAGTGGTGGCGGACGTAGTGGTGGAACGCCTGCAACAGCTCGTCGGTCGTGCGGTCGTCGAGCCCGCCGGAGGGGAACGGGTAGCTCACCTGAATCGTGCCGCAGTCAGCACACCCCACGGTGAGCGTGTCGTCGACGTACCAGCCGTGGAGCTCGCCGTCGCAGTCGTAACACGTCCCCTCGACCGGGAAGAATCCGACCTGTGCGCGCTCGGTGAGGGTGCCGGTAAAGATCGCGCTGACGACCTTCCGACCGGGGTAGCGGAACTCGTAGCCGTCGTCGCTCTGTTTGACGAAGTGGCCGGTGAGCTGGCGGAGGTGGTAGTTGAAGTTGGCGCTGTCGTCGATGTCGACCCGCTCGAAGAGGTCGGTGAAGCTCACGGGTTCCTCGTCGGCGCCGAGTTCGAGGAGGGCGCGCAGAATGTCGACCCGCGTGTCGTTGCCGAGCGTGGCGAACACCTCCGCGGGGAGGACCCGGGACTCCGTCCGGAGGGCGGCCGTCAGGTCGCCGTCGGCATCCGCGGTCGCGTCGGTCTCCGCACCCGCGTCCGCGCCGGCGGTCCGATCGAACTGACTCACACCGGATCCACGCGGCACGACCGGATAAAACCCATCGACCGGGCCCGGTCGTCGAACCGGCGCAGCCCGACGACCGAACCGGTCGGCAGGCTTTTCGACCGGACGGGCCTACGGCGATCCCATGTCGGACGCCACCGCGATCGCCGATCGCTCCGAGGTTCCTGCGGGCGGCTCGTACCGCTTCACCGCCGAAGATGCCTTCGGAAACGAGACGGAGGTCATCCTCGTCCTCTGCGAGGGCGACCCGGGCGTCAGGGCGTGGGTCAACAGCTGCACCCACGAGGACCAGCGCTTCGACGCGGGCCGCGGCGCGGCGATCCGCGACGGCGAGATCATCTGCCCCCGGCACGGGTCGATGTTCGACGCCTGCTCCGGCGAGTGCGACAACGGGGAGGCGTCGGGGACCACCCTGCCCGGCGTCGATATCGCGGTCGACGGCGACGCCATCCTCCTCACCGACGAGCAGTACGACTACCTGCACGACGGCGGCGTGACCGACGGCGACGACGGGCCGGGGTCGACCTCGCACGTCTCGTTTTGAGCCGCCGCGGCCGGATCGGCCCCGCAGTCGTCGCCGCTGGTCGGCGGCTGTGCGGCGTCCCCCCGACCCACCCCGTCAGAGCCGCGGACGGCCGCACGGTCGAACTACCGGCCCGTCGAGCACGGATTCAGGCGCCGAACCGCCGCGTTCGGCGATCCACCCGAGCGCCTCCGCGCCGAGGACGACCGCCCCGTCGAGGTCAGCGATCCGGACCGCCGCCAGCGACGCCGCAAGCGACGGGCCGTCGTACGCCCCGGGATCCGCGCCGGCGTCGTCGACATCGACGCCCGGCACGGCCGCCAGCGCGTCACGGAACGACGGGTACACCTCTCTCGCGAGCTCTCGCCGCGCGTCTCGCCGCCGGTTCCGGAGCCGATCCCGGAGTTCGAGGCGCCGCTCGCGGGCGTCGCGGGCGTCGGCGGCTCGCGTGCGTGCGCGTCGGAGCGCCTGCTCGGCCGCGATCCGTTCGCTCTGTGCGGTCGACAGCTCAGCGGCGGCCGACTGCAACTCGTCGAGGGCCTCGTCGGTCTCCGCCTCGATCTCCCGGCGCGCTTGGACCCCTCCCCGGAGGGCCGCGACACGCTCCTTCAGCCGCTCCTCCTCGCCGCTCGCGTCCGCGACCCGACGCCGGGCCGCGTCGAGGTCGACCGGTTCGACTTCGATTGCCGCGACGCGATTGCGGAGCTCGATCAGCCGCCCTTCGATCGACGACGACAGCCCGAGCGTTCGGGCCGCCGCGGCGAGTTCGCGTCGGAGACCCGCCTCTGTCGGAACGCGACCGATCACGGCGGCCGGGTCGGCGACTGCCGGTCCGGGATCGACGGCGTCGGCCGCGGTGCTTTCGGACGCGTCGTCGGACCGCTCCGGGTCACCCTGTCCGTCCGCCCCGGTCACAGCTCGTCGCCCCGCATCGACTCCGGATCCGGGTGGTTAGTCCCGGCCGCGAACGCGGCGTACGGCGTCGCCTTCTCCTCGCGGTTCGCGTACGCGCTCGCCGCCTCGCGGACCGGGTCGTCGAGCGCGACGAACTCGTTGAACGGCTCCGTCCGCTCGATCTGTACGTCCCCGCCGTGCGTCTCGCGCAGTCGGAGCGCGAGGAACGCGGCGTACACCGTCTCGCCGAGCAGCGCCGCCCGCCCGAACCGCCGCGCGACCGCCTCCTCGTGGCGGCGACACAGGTTTCGGAGGCCGGTGCGAGCAGCCGCCGAATACGTCACGACCAGCAGCACGAACGCGCCTGATCGGCTCCGGAACTTATCGGTTCCGAACCGATACGCCGATCACACCCGTTCCACGTCGAATTCGGGGACAGAGTCGCCGTCCCCACCTGTCGAATCAGATAAACGATCGCCGCCGGAGAGCGCGAGCACGCGCTCTCGGGCCGCCGGCGCCGAGGGCGCGACCACGACCGTCCCGTCGACCGCGTCGTCGCCGACCGCGCGGAACACGTCGTCGTCGCCGTCGAACTCGGTGGCGTACGTCCGGAGGACCGCCGCCACGCGCCGCTCGGTGTCGGCGAGGTCGGCGTCGCCGTTCTCGAACGCGCGGAGCGCGTCCTCGACGTTCCGTATCGCGGAGATCCGGTCCATCTACGTCGTCCGGAGGTGGCCCTGCTTGGGTTCGTACACTTCGCCCTTGGTCCGGAGCTTCTCGATCTCTTGTTCGGCCTTCCCCGGATCCATCCCGATCTCGCCGGCGCGGTCGAGCACCTCGTCGACGGGTGCGCCCTCCTCGAACTCCTCCTCGATGTCCGCGATGAGTCCCTTGATGTTCTTGATGCGGTCGCGCTGGCTCTTCGAGGTGCCCGTCTCGACGACGTCGGCATCGAACTGCCCCGTCTCCGGGTCGACGCCGATGTCCTTGAGACACGACTCGATGATGTCCGTCGCCCGGTCCGCGTCCTCGCGCTCGACGGTGTCCGAGAGACGGACCCGGGCGCTCGCCTCCGAGAGCCTGACCATCGCCTCCAGCTTCCGGGCGGTGACCGGAACCGGCGCGTCCTCGTCGGCGCCCTTCGAGCGCAGGTCGACGTAGAACTCCTCGATGAGCTCCTTCGCCTCCTCCGTCATCGTCGGGTAACAGGAGCGCTTTGCGTGCGCGATGTATTTCCGCAGCAGTTCGGCGTCGATCTCCGGGGCGACCTCTTCGGTCACCTCCGCGACTTGGTCCGAGGTGAACTCGGAACTCGCCAACTCCTCGCGCTGGGTGTTGAGCTCGCCGGCGTAGTTCGTCTTGATGATGTGTTTCGCCAGTCGGGAGTCGTGCTCCGGATCCGGACTGTCCGTCACCGTGAAGATGAGGTCGAACCGCGAGATGAGCGCGGGTTCGAGGTCGATCTGCTCGCCGATCGGCTCGTACTGGTCGAACCGGCCGTACTTGGGGTTCGCGGCGCCCAAGAGGGAACACCGCGCCTTCAGCGTCGCGTTGATCCCCGCCTTCGAGACGGAGATTTTTTGTTGTTCGAGCCCCTCATGCATTGCCGACCTATCAGACGAATCCATTTTATCTAGCTCGTCGACGGCGGCGATCCCTTTGTCAGCGAGCACGAGCGCGCCAGCTTCGAGCGACCACTGCTGGCCGTCGCCGAAGTCGTCGCGGACGGCCGCGGCGGTGAGACCCGCCGCGGACGACCCCTTACCGGACGTGTACACGGAGCGCGGAGCGATGTTCTCGACGTACGAGATCATCTGGGAGTTATGAGAGACGACACCGTTCCCGAGGTACGTGTGCGTGTCCGCGACCTCGAGATCGTAGACCCACTCGTAGTCCGGTTCGACTGATTCGATGGACTCGATCCGGTCCCAATGGATATCGTTCGCGCACAGCCGATCGAGTTCGGCAACGTCGGGGGCGACCGACAGCGCCTCGTCGAGCCGGTCGAGAACCACCTCTTTGGCGGCCGATGTCTGTCCACCGTCGGGTGCGACACCGTTTCGCTCATAGTAGCTGATCGCGGTCTGTGAGACGTCCATACCGTCCGACAACGCTTTTTGCGAGATATTCAGTTCCTCCCGCAGTGTCTCGACCGCCTCCCAGTCGCCATCCAACAGTTCGGTACGCTTCTTACGAAGCCAGTCTAACCGGGTCTCGAACGCGTCGACAACCGCCCTCAGGTTCGACCGACTCGGATTTCTGTCGCCGCGTTCGTAGTGTTGGTACGTTGGACGCGGGAGTTCGAGATCGAACTGCGACAACGCAAGGGCCTCTCGGATCCGCCGGAAGTCATCACTCAGACCGGGCACCACATTCGTATTTGTGTTCTCTGGAACGTCGCCGAACGCTTCCGAAGCTGTCGTTTTGCGGTCAGTAACGAATCCGATCTCGTCGACGTATTTGACGAAGTCTCGACCGCTGATACGCAGTCGGTAACTATCGTTATGGCGTCTCCGAAGGTGGCTCTGAATGCCGAACGCGACAAGCAATGTCTGTACACCAACCAACAGTTCTCTGCTCATCGAGGAAACCGTGATCTCGCGTTCTTTGGGGGAGACGGTCCCCTCGCTGTCGACATACGCTTTTAGGAACGCTGCCTTGTTCTCCGGACTTGCGCGTTTGAGACAACCGGGGACGAGCTGATCCGCGGAACTCTCGAGAATTGCCGGTTCGAGTTCTTTGAGGAACCGAACGAACTCCAACGAGGAGCAGCGGACGATCTCGGCGGTCTCGTGACCGTGTTTCCCCCGCCGAGACCACCGAACACCCAACTCCCGGAAACAGTTCTCCACGTCGGTCAGGATCTCCTCGTCGACGTTCGTGACCGCGGTAGCGGCGCTCGATCCCGAGATATGGGTGTGGCCCTCGGCGATGATATACCCAAGAAGCCGCGCCAGCGTGGGATCGACCTGACTGGGCGGGGTGAAGGAGTTCGCGTTGTGGGTTTCGACCTTTTCGAACGAAACGTCCAGCGAATCGTCCCAATCAGCGTCGATATTTCCGGGGACGGCGATGAGATCACCTTCCGCCAGTCGGTCCGCCCGCTGGGGTGATAACCCTCTGTCCAACTGTTTGAACAGCGGATGCGATGGCGTCACTTCCACTTCCCTCCCTGAGGCCATCGTGATGTGGTACATCTCATCCGGTGCTTCCCGTTTCCAGACCTTCGTCGCGGTTCCGGTCTCCAATTCTCCCTCTTCCGTTACGGTTTGAAGGTCAATGTCAACCGGTTCGTACACGCCGTCGTCAACTTCTATTGGATCGTCGAGGCTCGACTCTACTACTTCTCCGAGGGCCCGTTCTGTTCCGTCGGCCAGCGTCACTTTTGTATCATATTTTTGACACTTCCCAGTACCCGGGTCACCGATCAGGAGCATGTGGAGGTCGCCGCGGATCCGCGACCCGTCGGGGAGGTGTTTGGTGACGCCCGAGAACAGCTGGAGGATCATCGCGAGCTTCTCCTCCTCGTAGCCGTAGATGGCCGGGGCGATGGAGCCGACCATCGCCTCGTAGATGTCCTCGCGGTTGGAGAGCTCGATGATCTCCCGTTTGTCCGCCTCGGTGATGTCCATGTCCTCGAACTCTTCGTCCTCGATGGCGATGGAGACGCCGTCCATGTACAGGTCGAAGATGGCGGACTTCTCGTTCCCCTGCTCGACCTGCTCGATGTGGAGGACGCCGACGCAGGTGACGTGGTCGCCGGGGCTCACCTTGCCGGTGATGTCGTCGACGATGTCGACGTCGATGTTCTGGGGCGTCTCGCCCCCGCGGAGCCCCTCGGGCGACTCCTGGATGCGGAGCTTCTGGGAGTCGATGAACTCCGACTGGTCGAAGTTGACGCGGAACGGTCCCTGTCGCTCACACCCCTGACACTCGTGGGGCTCCTGGAACCCGCCGTCGCTCTGGGGAATGTACGTCATCGTGCCGCAGCGCTGGCACTCGAAGGCGGCCTCGGTTACCTTCGGGCGCACGTCCGTCGCCTTGCGAACGATGCCTTTGATCGAGACGAGCTTGCCGATGTGGTCGTCGTGGACGCGGATGCCGCGGATGTCGATGCTCTCGGGGAGGTTCTCGATCCGGACGTGGGCGCGCCCGAGGCTGACGTCCGCGGGGAGGTCGTAGAGTCGCAGCGCCTCCTCGGCGTACTCGCGCATCTGCTCCGGCTTCGTGCGGAAGTCCTCGGCGAGGTCGCGGTCGAACTGGTAGAGGTCGTCGTACTCGATGTACAGTGAGCGCTGTTCGTTGGGGTATCGCTGCGCGAGGGTGCCGATCTCCTCGCGGTAGTAGTTGCGGTAGAACTGAATGAACCGCTCCGTGAGGTCCTGATTCCCGGCCTGAGCCATTACGAAGCCACTTCGTCACCATCACGTATGAACCTCATGCTCGGGGCAGAGGTGGATCTCGCCGGTCCGCGATCGACTCCCGGCTCCGGTCCCGCTAGGCCTTCGTCACGAACGTCGCGTCCGCGGAGGTGCGTCCCTCGTTGAACGAGAGCACCTTCGCGCAAATCACGTCGCCTTTCCCCACGTCGCCGGGGATGTCCTCGGTGAAGAGGACGAACCCCTCCACCTTTCCGACCGCGACCTCCTCGCCGGAGTGGTGGTCGGTGAGCTCGGTGACGCCGAACTCGTACGTCTCGCCGATCTCGACCGGCGGGTCGCGCTCTTGGGCGGCCTCGTGGGCGCGCTTCGACTCGCGCGCGTCCGACGAGGGGGCGCGAAGGCGGCGGACGACGACCAGGGCGATCACGGCTGCGGCACCGAGAACGACGGGCGACGACGGTAACATACCGGGCGGTCGGTCCGTGGTCACCTAAACGCTCGGGGTCGGCGGTGGGTCCGGACGCGACGGACGCGCCGTCGACACCGCCCCTCGATCCGGCCGCCCGCATGAGAAACGCCTTTGCTCTCGAAGCCCCCCGTTCGACGTGATGCGAACGACTCTCGGTCGCCGTCGAGTCGCCCACGGGCGTGGTGCGGCGTGAAGGTCGCGGACGAGGTGCCGGAGTTCGCCGACGCCTTCGGGTTCGAGGAGTTCAACCGGATGCAACGCGAGGCGCTGCCGGGGATCTTAGAGACCGACCACAACGTGGTCGCGTCGGCGCCGACGGCCTCCGGGAAGACCGCGCTCGCCGAGCTCGCGATCTGCAAGACGCTCTCGGAGGGCGGCACCGCGCTCTTCGTCGCACCCCTCCGCGCGCTCACAAACGAGAAGGAGAGCGAGTGGGAGCGCTTCGAGGAGCTCGGCTACTCCGTGTACGTCGTCTCCGGCGAGCGCGACCTGAACCCCCGCCGCGCGGAGCGCGCGGACGTGCTCGTGACGACCCCCGAGAAGGCCGACAGCGCCACTCGAAAGCACGACTCCGGGCGCTACTCCTTTATCACCGACGTGGACTGCGTCGTCATCGACGAGGTCCACCTGCTCGACAGCGAGAAGCGCGGCGCGGTGCTCGAAGTGACCGTTTCGCGGCTTCGCCGCCTCCAAGACCCGCGCGTCGTGGCGCTCTCGGCGACGATGCCGAACATCGCGGACGTGGCCGAGTGGCTCGACGCGCCCGCGGAGACGACCTACGCGTTCGGCGACGAGTACCGCCCGGTCGACCTGGAGACCGGCGTGAAGACGTACTCGCACGGCTCCAACGCCTTCGCCGACAAGTACCGCCGCCTCTACCGCGCGCTCGATCTGGCCGAGCCGCACGTGCGAGAGGACGGGCAGGCGCTCGTGTTCGTCTCCTCGCGACAGGACACGGTGCAGGCCGCGAAGAAGGCGCGCGACGAGATCACCGACCGAGACATCCCGATCGACTCGCGGGGCGACTACGACTTCCACAACGAGGCGACAGAGCTCACCAACGACACCCTCCGCCAGTCGGTCACCGACGGCGTCGGCTTCCACCACGCGGGCCTCGGGAAGGAGGACCGCGACCGCGTCGAGGAGTGGTTCAAGCAGGGGAAGATCAAGATCCTCTTCTCGACGTCGACGCTCGCGTGGGGGGTGAACCTCCCGGCGCGCTGCGTCGTCATCCGCGACACGAAGTATCACGACCCGCTGGAGGGCGAGACCGACATCTCGCCGCTCGACGTGCTCCAGATGCTCGGGCGCGCCGGCCGCCCCGGCTACGACGACGTGGGATACGGCTGGGTGGTCTGCGACCGCGCTGACGCCGACAAATACCGCGCGCTGCTGAAGGAGGGGAAAGCGATCGAGTCGCGGCTCGCCGCCGAACTGGAGTCGCATCTCAACGCGGAGATCGCGATGGGCACCATCCGCGGACTGGAGGACGTGATGGCGTGGTTGGAGACCACGTTCTACTACGTCCGCGCGCGGTCGGAGCCGGACGTGTACGACTTCCCGACGCTCCGCGATCGGGTCCGCGACACCCTCGAATCCCTCGTCGACGACGGGTTCGTCGCGGCCGACGACGAGCTCGCGATCGAACCGACCGCGCTCGGGCGACTCGCCTCGAAGTACTACCTCCGGCTCGACACGGCCCGGCGGTTCAGCCGGCTCGCCGACCGGGAGACGCTCACGGTCGATTCGGTGTTAGAGACCGTCGCGGCGGCCGGCGAGTTCGACTCCGTCTCGGCGCGGTCGGCCGAGTCGGACGCGATCGACCGCATCCTCGACGGCCGCGACACCGACCTGGAGGACGGCCACCGCAAGGTGTTCGCCATTCTGGTCGCCGGGATGGCCGACACGATCCCCTCGGACCTGCGCTCTGACGCGTGGGTGATCCGACAGAACGCGCTCCGACTGCTCGCCGCGCTCTCGGAGTTCCTCGATCGGTTCGCCGGCCCCCGCGCCGCCAACCTCGCGTGCCGGGTAGAGGCGCGCGTCGAGCACGGCGTCTCCCGCGAGGCGGTCGCGCTCACCGCGATCGACGGCGTCGGCTCCGGCCGCGCCGAGCGGCTCGCCGACGCCGGGCTCACCTCCCCCGCCGCCGTCGTCGACGCGGGCGCGACGGAACTCGAACGCGCCGGCATGAGCGGCTCCGTCGCCGAGCGCATCGTCGATGCCGCCCGCGACTGCCCCCGGGTCGACGTTGACTGGGGCGAGTTCCCCGACGCGATCGCGGTCGGCGAAAACGAGATGTGCGAGGTCGCCGTGGCCGCCGTCTCCGGGAGCGCTCGCGCGGGAATCAGGGTCACCGTCAACGACGTCGAGATGACCGCGACGACGACGTACCTCGACGGCGAGACGACGGTCCCGGTCGGGGTGTTCGGCCCCCCCGACGCCGACGAACTGGAGTTCCTCGTCGAGGTCGTCTTCCCCGACCTGCCGCTGATGCCCGTCAGGGCCGCGCGGACGGTTCGAGTGGAGTAGCGCCCCCGGCGTCGGCGAGCGCTCCGCATCGCGCATAAACCTCCGCTCCGACCGCTTTTCACCCATACCGGGGCCACCCGCCGTATGCCCGAACGACTCCGCGTGTTCGCAGGCGACTGCCGAGTGACCGAACGCGGCGACCGCTCCCGGACCCACCGCGGGCGCGTCGTCGTCCTCGTCAAGCCCGACGACACCACGCTCGTCCACGACGCCGACGGCTACCAGCCGGTCGCGTGGCTCACTCGCCCCGACTCGGTCGTCGTCGAGGGCGACGGCGACGGGTTCTCGATCACCGCCCGCGACGGCTCCCGTCGGCTCCGCGTCGTCGCCGAGGAGGCGACCGCGAGCCGCGCGCTGCCGGTCACTGAGGCGGGGCTCCCGGTCGGCACCTGCCCGGACGACGGCGGAACGCTGGTGCGCTCGCGCGGCGACGTAACCTGCCTCGACTGCGAGACCCGTTGGGGCCTCCCGGCCGGCGCGAGCGTCACCGACGGGGTCTGTGAGGACTGCGGGCTTCCGAAGATCCGGATCGAGCGCGGCGAGCCGTTCCACCTCTGTCTCGATCCCGCCTGCGATCCCATGGAGGCCGCCGTCAGCGACCGGTTCGACCGCGTCTGGGACTGCCCGGACTGCGGTGGCGACCTCACCGTCCAGTCCGCGCCCGGTCGCGTGTACCTCGCCTGCGAACGCCGCCCGGAGTGTGAGACCACCCTCTCGATCCCCTCCGGCGTCGTCGTCGACGAGTGCGACTGCGGGCTCCCGGTGTTCGAGACGGCCGCCGGTCGCGGCTGTCTGGACGGGAGCTGCGAGCGCGAGGGGCACACGGCGCACGAATAAACCGGGAGGAAACCCGGCGACTCGGGTCGGCCGCGGTGACTCCGCCTACTCCGCGAGCTGCTCGCGCCCCGGCGCGATCAGCCGGTCGAGGTACTCGGCGAGCGCGCCCTTCGCGTCGGCCGGGTGGAGCTCGCCCGACTCCAGCTCCGCCTCCAACGCGTCGTAGCGCTCGTACTCCAGGTTGCCGCCGTATTCCTCGGGGCGCTCGACGACGATCGCGTCGAACCGCGGGAACACGTGGTACTCGAACACCTGCAGGACGGGGTTCTCCCGCGCCTCGCCGTCGTCGGTCGGGTCGGGGTCGGCCGTCGGCGGGCAGTACGCGTCGTTCACCTTCGACTCGATGTCGTCGCGGGAGTCCTCCATCGAGATGGTGACGCCCTCGCTCGAGGACATCTTCCCGCGGCCGGTGCCCAGATCGGCGATGAGCGGGGTGTGGAGGCTCGTCGGCGGCTCGCGGTCGATGCTCGGCAGCACGTCGCGCGCGAGCATGTGGACCTTGCGCTGCTCCATCCCGCCGACCGCCAGGTCGACGCCCAGGTACGGGATGTCGAGCGCCTGCATCAGGGGGTACACCGCCTGCGACACCTTCACCGAATCGCCGGACTTGATCTCGGCCATCGCGCGTTCGGCGCGGGCGAGGGTCGTCTCCAGCTCCAGCGCGTGGAGGTCGAGCGTGTAGTCGTCGTCGAGCTGGAAGTCGGAGCCGAGCACGAACTGCGTGTTCGACTCGTCGAGCCCGTAGGCGATGAACTGATCGCGCATGCGCTCGGCGGTGTGGCGGATCTCCTCGAACGAGCCCTTGTCGTTGAGGTAGGCGTGCACGTCGGCGAGCAGCACCGTCACCTCGAACCCGGCCTCCTGGAGGTCGATGAGCTTGTTCGCGGTGAGCATGTGCCCGATGTGGAGGACTCCCGAGGGCTCGTAGCCGACGTACGCCCGCTTCCCGTCGGGGTCGTCGGCCAGCGCCTCGATCTCCTCCTCGGTGACCACCTCGGCCGCGTTCCGGGTGATCCGCTCGTAAGCGTCCATACCCCCGACTGCGCGGTTGTCGGTCATATGACTTCTGGATGCGTGTTGACGGGTGGTGCGGAGTCGGAAAGCGGCGCCTCGACCCCCCCTCCTACTCCTCGGTCTCGGGCAGCGTCCGCCCCGCCCGGTGCTCCGAGATGATCCGGTCGAGGTGCTCCTGTTTCTCCGTCTTCCGTCGCCGTTCGGCCCGACGCTCCCAGTCGTCGACGGCGGCCGCCACGGCCTCCTCGCTCGCGACCGCCAGCTCGTCGACCTCGCGGACCGGGACCGCGTCGGCCGGGAGGACCGGTACGTCGTGGTCGAACAACACCTGATCGGCCACCTCAGAGATGTTCCCTTCGCCGCGGACGACCGCCCGCGGGTCCGTCTCCGCCAGCCGCTCCGCGGTGCGCCGCCCGGCACCGGAGGCGTCGCGGAGGTACACCACGTCGCCGGCGACGAGCCCGTACTCGTCGTCGGCGGTCTCTAAGGCGTCGAGCGTGAACTGCTCGACCACCTTCACGCTCACGAGCCCCCGGTCGTCGGCCACGTCGTCGAAGTTCGAGTGGTCGAGCCGCCACAGCTCCTTGAGCGTCTCCACCTTCCCCTCGAGGTCCGCGACCCGCTCGCGCGCCTCGTCGCGCTCGCGCTCCAGCCGGTCCGTCTCGCGTTCGAGCCGCGACACCGCGCGCCGGGTCCGCGCCTCGATGCGCTCCTCGCGTTTCGCCTCTTCGAGCTCACCCTCCAGCTCGGCGATCCGCTCGTCGCGATCGGCGAGGTCGCCCTCCAGCGACTCGGCGTGCGACTCCAGCCGGTCGACGCGCTCGCGGAGCCGGCGGATCGTCTCCTCCTCCTCGGTGCGCTCCGGCGCGGTGGGGTCGGTGTCGTCGGCGCCGTCCTCGCCCGCTCCGTCGCCGTTCCCATCGTCCTCGCTTAGCTCCGCGACGACGGACTCCACGGAGGCGTCGCCCGCGACGACCCCCGCGATCACCGCCTCCCGATCGAGCCGGGGCGGGGTCTTCGCGGCGATGCGCTCGAACTGGTCCTCGTGGTCGTCGTAGGCGTACAGCGCCGCCGCCAGCGCGTCGCGCTCGTGGTCGTTGTCGTAGCCCGCCTCGCGGGTCCGATGGAGCTTCTCGTCCACGGGGAGGTCCGTGGTCGGCCGCCATCCCGCGGCGTCGAAGGAGCGCCGGAACTTCTCGACGGTCTCCGGCATCGGCTCCACGTCGGCGGCCACGATGATCGGTCGCCCCTGCTCGATGATCCACTCGGTCACGTCCGCCGTGTCCGCGGTCCGCGAGGAGTACAGCGCGTGGACGGTGCCGTCGAGCCCGACCACGGCGGCCGCGGTGGTCGTCCCCGGGTCGATCCCGACGATCACCCGGTCGCGCCGCTGCACGAGCGGCTCGTACTCGATCCCGTCTCGCCGCTCGCGCTCGACCTCGACGCGCACGTCGCCGGCCCGCGAGTTCGAGACGGGGATGTCCTCGGGACGCGCCTCGACCGTGAACGTCGCGTTCGCGTACCCGCCGTACTTCTCGGTCACGTCGCGCTCGAACTCGAGGTTCGCCTCCTTGAGCTTCGACTGGACCTGCCGGGTCCGCTTCCGGACGTTCCCGTGGATCCGCCGGGTGTAGCGGTCCTGACTCCACCCGCCCTTTCCGGTCGATCGCCCGCGAGACACTTTCACCGTCGTCTCGTCGGTGAAGGCGGTCACCTCGTGGCCGACGTTGGCGGCCGCGAGCCGGGCCGACGCCTCCGCCTCCTTCATCGGCTCTTTCCCGTACGGGATCCCGTGTCTGGAGGCGACCCGCGACAGCGGCTCCGGGCGCTCGGCGCCGGTCACCTGCACCAGCCGCGTGCCGTCGGGGAGCGACTGGAGGAACCCCACGAGCTCCCCCTTGTCCGCCGCCAGCTCGTAGGCGTTGTCGGTGGCGACGTACAGGGGTTCGCGGTCGTCGATCAGCCGGCAGAGCTTTCGGAACGACACCACGTCCCGGGTCACCCGCGCCATCGGGCCGTCGGCGTCGGGCGCGTCCGGGTCGTCGTCGTCGACGGGATCCAGGATGACGAGGGCGTAGGAGGGGTCGTCGCCGCGAACGTCGCCGCTGTGCACGTCGACGCCGAACACCGGCCGGTCGCGGGCGCGGATGGTCCGGGTTGTCACGTAGTCACGTAGGTCGCTGACGCCTATATACCCCACGCCAGGGACGGTGGTTGTGGGGTACGGCGCGGTCGCTCAGTACATGTCGTCGAGCTCGGACTCGACGTGCGAGTGCTCTTCTGACGGGAACTCGCCGGCCGTCACCGCGTCGCGGTACGCCGCGACCGCGTCGAGCATCTCGCTCCGCACGTCGCCGAACCGCTCCGCGAAGGGCGGCGACCACTCGCCGAGCCCCGCCACGTCGTTGATCACGAGGACCTGCCCGTCGCAGTCCGCCCCGGCGCCGATCCCGATCGTCGGGATCTCCAGCGCCTCGGTCACCGCCGCCGCGAGGTTCGCGGGGACGTGCTCTAACACGAGCGCGAACGCGCCGGCCTCGGCGTGTGCCCCCGCGAGGTCGACGATCTCCTCGGCGGCGTCCTGATCGGTTCCCTGTCGCGTGTAGCCGCCGAGCCGGTTGACGTGCTGGGGCGTCAGCCCGAGGTGCGCCATCACGGGGATCCCGACGTCGGCCATCCGCCGGGTCATCTCGACGGTGTGGGGGCCGCTCTCGATCTTCACCGCGTCGGCGTTCGCCTCCTTCAGGAGGCGCCCCGCGTTGCGAACCGACTCCGCCTCGTCGACGCCGAAGGAGAGGAACGGCATGTCGGCGACGACGAGCGCGTCCTCGGTCGCCCGGGCGACCGCGGCGGTCCGGCTCGCGACCTCGTCGAGCGTCACGGGGAGCGTGGAGTCGTAGCCGAGGGCGGCGTTGCCCATGCTGTCGCCCACGAGGATCACGTCGATCCCGGCCTCGTCGACGACCGCCGCCGTCGGGGCGTCGTAGGCGGTCAGCATCGTGATCGGCTCGTCGCCCTCCCGGAGTCCCCGCGTCGTGGTCATATCTCGAACACGCCCGTGCAACCCGTTAAAGTCGCCGGAATCCGGAACATCGGACACTTCCGGGCCGCCCTCCCCGCTCCCGCGGACCGTCACCGATTTGCACGTCCGCCACGGACAATTCGTCGTGCAACCTGTCGAGCGGGCCGAGTACGAGGGCGTCGACTACGGCTGGGTGATGCAGACGACGTTCGTCGTCACCATCCTCGTGGGCGCCCCGATCGTCGCGGTCCTCTCCGCGTTCGTCACCCTCGACTCGTGGGGGGCCCGCGCGGCGTTCGCCGTCCGGGTCGGCGCCCCCATCTGGTTCGTCACCGCCGTCGCCGTCGCGGTCTACGCGCGGCGCACCGACGCGGGGGACGGTGGCGTCGCGGAATCGGACGACGGCCACGCTGTCGACGGCCATGCCACCGACGGCGACGATGGCGACGATAACGCTGATAGCGAGGATGACGCCGATAGCGCCGGTAACGCCGACGACGCCGACACCCCCGCCGGCGGCGAAGCCGGTGACGCCGACGCTGCCGAGGAGGGGTCTCCCGGAGGCGGTGAGACGGCGGGCGAGCCGACCTCTGGCGACGGCTCCGCCTGACGTGCTCCCCGAGGCGCTGTCCGATTACCTGTGAGGGTTCACTGATCGATCAGGTCCTCCGCCCACGCGAACGGGACGCCGGCGCGCTCCGCGGCCACGGCGTCGCGCCGCGAGTCGCCGACGAACAGCGCGCGCGCCGGTTCGGCGCCGAGCCGGTCGACCGCCGCGAGCACCGACTCCGGCTCCGGCTTGTGGGTGTCGACCGTGTCGCGTCCGACGATCGCGTGGGGGTCCAGCGCCTCGCCGAGCCCGTGGGCCTCTACGGCGACTCGGCAGGCCGCCTCACAGTTGAGCGAACAGACGCCGGCGGGGGGTACGTTCCGGCCGCCGTCACTCCGTTCGGCCCCCTCGGTCAGCCGTCTTCCGAGCGGGAGCAGCATCGAACTGCGCGCGCCCGACCGCTCGTGCTCCGCGATGGCCGCTTCGACGGGATCGCGGATCCCGTACTCCCCGGCGGCTTCGAGCAGGCCCCACAGCTCGTCGGTCGGGGGGATCCTCGCGTGCCCGGCGTACACCTCGAGGACGGACTCCGCGACCGCGCCCCAGTCGACCGCGAGTTCGACGAGGGTCCCGTCGAGGTCGTAGACGACCGCGTCGTACGCGTCGAGGTCGATCGGCCGGTCGACGCTCGGGACGCCGCCGGCCGCGCTTTTCGGGGCGTCTCCGCCGCTCTCGTCCCCCCCGTTCGCTCGCCCACCGTCGCCCGTCACTCGCCCAACACCCCCCGAGCGATGATCGTCTTCTGGATCTCCGTCGTCCCCTCGTAGATCTCCGTTATCTTCGCGTCGCGGTAGAACCGCTCCACGTCGAACTCGGTGGTGTAGCCGTATCCGCCGTGGATCTGGACGGCCTCGTTGGTCACCGACATCGCGGTCTCGCTGGCCCGGTACTTCGCTTTCGAGGCCGCGACGCGGTTGTCCTCGCCGGCCTCCGCCTGCCGGCACGCCTCCCGGACGAGCAGGCGGGCCGCCGAGATGTCGGTCGCCATCTCCGCGAACGTGTGCCGGATCGTCTGGATGTCGCTGATCGGTCCGCCGAACTGCTCGCGCTCCGCGGCGTACGCCTTCGCCTCGTCGAAGGCCGCCTGCGCGACCCCCACCGCCTGCGACGCGATGCCGATCCGGCCGCCGGTGAGCGTCCGGAAGGCGGCCGAGAGCCCCTTCCCCTCCTCGGTGAGCCGGTTTGCGGCCGGCACCCGGCAGTCGTCGAAGGAGATCGCGGTCGTGTCCGACGCGCGGAGCCCGAGCTTCTCCTCCTTCTTCCCGACCGCGAACCCGTCGGTGTCTGCCGGGACGAGGAACTGGGTGATCGACCCGCCGTCGTCCGCGTCCGTCGTCGCTCCCTCGTCCGGGGCGACGGCCTTCGCGAAGACGATCGCGACCCCGCCCCGCTCCCCGTTCGTGATCCACTGCTTCTCGCCGTTCAAGACGTACTCGTCAGTTTCGGGGTCGTACTCGGCGGTCGTCGACATCTCCGCCGGGTTCGACCCCGCGTGCGGCTCGGAGAGACAGAACATCCCGACCGGGCGCCCCTCGGCCGCCATCTCCGGGAGCCAGCGCTCCCGCTGGGCCTCGCTGCCGAACTCGGCGATACAGGAGGTCGCGAGGCAGTGGACGGAGAGCGCGGTCGCGACCGCGAGGTGGCCGTGCGCCAGCTCCTCGTTGACGATCGCGTAGGTCGTCTCGTCGGCGCCGAAGCCGCCGTACGCCTCGGGCACCGTCAGCCCCGTCAGGCCGAGCTCGGCGAGCCCGTCCCACACGTCCTCCGGGAACGACTCGGCCTCGTCGGCCTCGCCGGCCCCGGGCCGGACCTCCTCGGCCGCGAACTCGCGGACGAGGTCGCGGATCGCCTCCTGTTCGTCGGTGAGCGACGAGCCGACGCGTGCGCCAGTCATACCGTTCGATTCGATCTCACACTGAAAAAGGTGAGCGATCGGGTGGGATCATTCGCGCGGCCACCGCGGGCCGCCCGCTACTCCCACAGCGGGTACAGCTCGTCGCGCGGCGCCTCGTCGATCCGATCGTCGTCGAGGAGGACGGCGCCAGCGTCGTCGTCGTCGTCGGCATCGGAACCGTCCTCGCCGGCCGCTGCCGCCCGCACCTCTCCGATCTCGCCGGCGTCGATCCCGGCGGCCGCCAGCGCGTCGGTCGCCTCGTCGACGCGCTCCGGCGGCACCGCGGCCAGCAGCGCGCCGGAGCCGAACGTCGCCAGCGGGTCGACGCCGAGCGCGTCGCAGCAGGCCTCCGTTTCGGGTCGAATCGGGACCCGCTCGCGCTCCACGGACAGAATGGTCCCGCTCGCGCTCGCGGTCTCGACGAGGGCGGTCAGCAGGCCCCCCTCCGTCGGGTCGTGCATGGCGCTCGCGGCGTCGCGCACGGCGGCCGCGTCGGGGACGACGCTCACCTCGTCGAGGAACTCGGCGGCCGCGTCGAGGGTCGCGGCCGACACGCCCGCCTCGGCGCACTCCTCGCGGAAGTCGGTCGCGAGGATCGCCGTCGCCTCGATCCCGGCGCCCTTCGTGAGCAGGAGCCGGTCCCCCGGCTCGGCCCCGCCGCTCGACACGAACCGGTCCGTGGTGCCGAGCGCGGTCATCGAGCAGAGCGGGCGCTCCAGCGACGGCAGCACCTCGGTGTGACCGCCGACGATCGCGACGCCCAGACCGCGGGCGGTCGCGTCCACCTGCTCCGTGACGGTCCGCCGCCGGGCCGGGTCGTCGTCGGGGAGGAAGAGCGTGTGGGTGAGCCACCGCGGGTCCGCGCCGCTCGCGGCCACGTCGTTGCAGGCGACGTGGACCGCCAGCTCCCCGACGGCGTCCGCCGCCAGCGACAGCGGGTCCGCGGCGACGACCAGCGTCGACTCCGCGCCGTCGAGGTCGATCGCGGCCGCGTCCTCGCCGTAGGCCGGCCCCGCGTCGACCGCGGCGTCGCCGGCGCCGGTGGCCGCGAGCACCTCCGCGAGCGCGTCGGGACCGAGCTTCCCGGTCATCGGTCGCGGAGCCACGCGACGACGGCCTCCGGGTCGGCGTCGAGCCCGCCGCCCTGCGCGAACGTCGGGCCGCCGCCGCCCCCGCCGCCGAACGCGTCGGTGACGGCGTCCACGACCGCCCCGGCGTCGGGGGCGTCGCCGTCACCGCCCTCTCCGCCTCCGATCGCCTCTTCGGCGACGGCGGCGACCACGAACGGCGCCTCCCCCGTACCGACCGCGGCGATGGCGTCGGGCGATCCCTCCGCGGCGAGGACGCGCTGTGCCGGCTCGCGCAGGTCGTTCGGATCCCCGTCGTCGACCGTCCCGACCGCCCACGTCGCGGCGTCGGCGTCGGCCTCGGTCGTCGGGAGCTCCCGCAGACGCGCGGCGAGCAGCTCGGTCGTGGCGGCCCGGAGGTCGGCCTCGAGCCGGTCGGCCCGCTCGCGGAGCCGGTCGACCGCGTCCGGGAGGTCCCCGATCCGCGCGTCGAGGGCGGTCGCGGCGTCGAGCGCCGCCGCGTGGACCGCGGCCTCGTGGTCGATCGCGGTCGGCCCCACCGCGAACTCCACGCGGGTCACGCCCTCGCCGGGGTTCGACCGGTCGAGGACGGAGATCGGGCCGATCTCGCTCGTGTTTCCGACGTGGGTCCCGCCGCAGGCGGCAACGTCCCAGGTCGGTGCGCCCGTCCCGCCGCCTTCTCCGCGCTCCCCGTCACGCTCCCCGCCGCGCTCGCCGATCGTCACGACGCGGACCGCCTCGCTCCCGCTCATCGCGCCCTCCTCCGTCTTGGTGTTGAACGCGATCCCGTCGAGCGCGCGGGCCTCGTCCTCGGGGAGCGTCTCCCACGACACCGGCAACGAGTCCCAGACGGCGCGGTTGGCGAGCCGCTCCAACTCGACGAGGTCCGCGTCGTCGAGCGGTTCCGCGGTCGTCAGGTCGACGCGCACCTTCGTCTCGGAGATGTCGAAGCCGGCGTAGCCGAGCTCCTCACAGGTCCGGCGCGCCGCGCCGTAGAGCACGTGCGAGGCGGTGTGCGCGCGGGTGCAGTAGGTCCGGAACGCGTCGTCGACGATCGCGGTGACCGTCTCGCCGGCTTCGGGGAGGCTCTCGGCGTCGCCGTCGAGAGTGTGGACGACTCGGCCGTCGCGCTCGTCCACGTGTTCGACGAGGGTCCCGTCGATCGTTCCCCGATCCGCCGGCTGGCCGCCCGACTCGGCGTAGAAGTACGTCTCGTCGAGGACGATCTCTCGGCCGTCGACCGATTCCACCGTCGCCTCGAACTCCCGAACGTCGGGGTTCCCCGGCGCGCGTGACGCGGTCATTGGCGGTCCGTCGTGGCGGTCGGATAAATAGGTGGGCGCATCGCTGATCGGTTACACGCGGCGCGTGGACGGCGCTCCGATGGGTGGGGGGCTGCGAAAAATTGGACGGCGCTCGCCGAGGCGCGAACCGATCTCAGCCCTCGAGCTCGAACGCGACCTCGACCTCCGCCTGGTACTCGCGATCGGCTTCGCCCTTCAGCTCGACGCCGAACTCCTCGACTTCCACCCAGTAGACGTTTTCGAGGGTGTCCTCCGCGCGGTCGATCGCGTCGTCGGCGGCGTCGTCGAAGCTCTCCTCGCTCGTCCCGATCAGTGTGATCTTTTTAAACACCATGTCGCGTGCTAGTTGCACGCACGGTGATATAAAAGCAGGTGGAACTCCCCGACGACGCGCGACTCCGTCGTCGCGGTCAGGGGCTCCCGGGTGCGCCCTCCATCACCGCGAAGTCCTCGCCGCCGGCCTCGATGCCGATCACCGCCCAGTCGTAGGGGGGCTTTGCGGAGACGAGTCGGTCTCGGAGGTCGCCGGCCCGATCGCGCCACGTGACGAAACAGCGGAGCCGCGGTGTCTCGCCGCCGTCGGCCAGATACGGGTCCAGATCGTCGTTCTCCATGCATAACACGGTCACGAGCACGCGCCGCCATTTCCGCTCCGCGACGAACTCCTGTCCGCCCTCGGAGACGGTGTACCCGAGTTCGCGAAAAACGTCTCTGGCCTCCGTCGTCGGTGGGATGCTCGCAGTGGCCATCTACTCCGACGTTGGCCGGCTTCCGTGATAAACTTTCTCACGATTCGGGCCGTCTGCGATCGGCCCGATGCGCTCGTCCCGGCTCGCCGCGTTCGCCCGGCTCGTCGCCCTCTCTCACTCGTGGGCGGCGTCCCACTCGTCCGGTTTCCGCAGGTTTCCGCACTCCGTACACTGGATCCGCCCCATGGTGTCCATCGCGGTGTCGAACGACCCGCAGTTGCCGCAGCGGTACCCCCACCGCGAGGAGCCGTCGGGGTCCGCAAACACGACGTAGAACGGGCCCTCGGCGCCCCGTTCGACCCGCGTCCGGTCGGTGTACACCCGTTCGCCGTCGCCCGTCGTCGACGCGTCGAGACTCATACCCGTCCGTATCGGTCGGAACCGTTTAAAAGGATGACTCGACCGCGGAGCGTCTCGGCGGGCTCCCCGTCGGCCCCGCCAACGGCCCGCTACGTCCGGAACGACTCGCCGCAGCCGCACTCGGAGACGACGTTCGGGTTCTCGACCTCGAAGCCCGCGGCCTGCAGGCCGTGCTCGTAGTCGAGCTTGCTCCCGCCGATGTAGTTCCGGCTCGCGGGGTCGACGAACACCCGCAGTCCGTGGTGTTCGACCACGAGGTCGTCGTCTTCCGGCTCCGTGTCGAACCGCATCCCGTACGAGAGGCCCGCGCAGCCGCCCTGCTGGACGAACAGCCGGAGCCCCGCCTCCTCCGTGTCGAGTCCCTCGCCCTCGAGGAGCGAGAGCGCCTCCTCTGCGGCGTCCGGGGTCACTTCGATCGCCGGGTCGTTTCCCGCGTCGACCGTTTCGGTGCTCATGCGAACACGTTCTGTCCGAACGATAAAAACCCTGCCGGCGCCGGCGGCACGGGCGACACGGCTTTGACTCGGTGGCGAGTGAATGCGGCGGCGACCCCGAGCGCGCCGTCCGCGCCTGCGCCGACTGCGACGCGGTCGTCTTCGCCGACCGGTCCTGAGGGGGGTCGGGCGGTGCCCCCGCGATAGCCGGCAACCCGCTTACCGTCCCCGGTCGCCGTCGCGCGTCGCTTCGGTCGTCCCCTCGGGGACGGACGAGGCAACGTCCGGTCGTCCGTCCGCGACGCCGGGAGCGTGGCCGTCGGCCGCGGCGGCGACCGTCACGTCGCGCTTCGGGTACGGGATCTCGATGTCGGCCGCGGCCAGCGCCTTGTACAGCGCGCTGTTGAGCTCGTGTTGGGCGCGCCGTCGGCGCGTCGGCCCCCTCACCCAACAGAGCAGCTCGTACTGCAGCGCCGAGTCTCCGAACGACCGGAGCCGCGCCCGCGGCTTCGGTGAGTCGAGGACCAGCGACTCCGACTGCACGACCTCGATCGCGAGTGCCTCGAACGCGTCGATGTCGGTCCCGTAGGCGACGCCGATCGGGACCCGGACGCGGCGGCGGCTCTGCGGCGCGGACTCGTTGGTCACCTTCGCGGCGTTGAGCGCGGCGTTGGGGACCGTCACCAGCACCTCGTCGCGGGTGAGCAGCGTCGTCGATCGCACGCCCACCTTGCTCACCGTCCCGGCGGTGCCGTCGTCGAGGACGATGTAGTCGCCGATCTTGTAGGTGTCGTCGAAGTACAGCGCGATGCCGCCGAAGAAGTTCGCGACGGTGTCCTTCGCGGCGAACCCGACCGCGATCCCGGCGACCCCCGCTGCGCCGAGCAGCGGCGTGATCTCGATACCCCACAGCCACAGCAGGGTGCCGACGCTCCCGACGAGCACCGCGAGCGTCCAGACGTTCGAGAAGACGGGCGCGAAGTCGAACCGGTTCCCCTCCTCGTTGACCGCGGCGACGAGCCGGTTCACGACGGCGTTGGCCGCGTACGCCCACACGAGGACGATGACCGAGAGCGACGGCCGGCCGAAGATGTCGTCGAGCAGCTGCGGGTCTAAGAGCACCGACTCCCGCACCGCCGGCACCTGCGTGAGCACGAAGACGCCGACGAGCGCCGCGGTGACGACGAGCGGGGCGCGCAGCGAGGAGATGACGATGTCGTCGTACGCGGAGTCGGTGGTCGAGACGAACCGCCGGGCGAGTCGCAGGACGACGAACTCCATCCCCAGCGCGGCGACGACGGAGACCACGATGACCGCGACCGTCGCCTCGACCGCGGAGACTCCATCGAACAACGCGGGTAGCGACGGGATCATGCCTTCGAGACGCCGCTACGGGAGATAACCGTTTCTGCGCTGTCGACGGCTCGCGGCCGACGCTCTCGGCTCGCGGGTGGCGCTCTTGGCCTGCGGCGACGCTTCCGGCTACTCGAACCGCTTCCGGACGCTCTCGGCGTGCGCCTCCAACCCCTCGGCCTCCGCGAGCGTCGTGACTGTGTCGGCGAGGCCGTCGAGCCCGTCGCGGTCGAGCCGCTGGACCGTCGACGACCGGAGGAAGGTGTCGACGGAGAGGCCGCCGTAGCGCTTCGCGCCGCCGTTCGTCGGCAGCACGTGGTTCGTCCCGGTCGCGTAGTCGCCGGCGGCGACCGGCGAGTACGGCCCGAGGAACACCGAGCCCGCGTTCGAGATCCGGGAGAGCAGCGCCTCGTCGTCGTCGGCGACGATCGAGAGGTGCTCGGCCGCGTATTCCTCGGCGAACAGCACCGCCTCGGGCATCGACCGGGCGCGGAGGACGCCGGAGGCGTCGTTGTCGAGGGCGGCCCGGATCGTCTCCTCGCGCTCGCGGCCCGCGGCCTGCTCGTCGACCGCCTCGGCCACCGCCTCGGCGAGGGCGGCGTCGTCGGTGACCGCGACCACCGAGGCGTTCGGGTCGTGTTCCGCCTGCGCGACGAGATCGGCCGCGACGAGGGCGGGATCGGCGGTGCCGTCGGCGAGCACGAGCACCTCGCTCGGGCCGGCGAGGAAGTCGATCCCCACGTCGCCCTGCACGACCGCCTTCGCGGCGGTGACCCACTTGTTGCCCGGGCCGACCACCTTCTGCGCGTTCGTCACGGTCTCCGTGCCGTACGCGAGCGCGGCGATCGCCTGCGCCCCCCCGACCTGGTACACCGCGTCGGCGCCGGCCTCGTGGATCGCCGCGAGCGTGACCGGGTTCAGATCCTCCGCCGGCGGGGTCGCGACCGAGACGTGTTCGACGCCGGCCACGGTCGCCGGGATCACGCCCATCAGCGCGCTGGAGGGGTACGCCGCCGCGCCGCCGGGCACGTACACCCCCGCGCGGTCGAGCGGGCGGAACCGGCGCCCGAGCTCGCGGTCGCCGAACGTCTCGCGCCAGTCCTCGGGGCGCTGTCGCTCGTGGAACGCGCGGATGTTGGCGGCCGCCTCGCGGACCGCGTCGAGCACCGGGTCGTTCGCGTCGTCGAGCTCGGCGTGCGCGCGCTCGGCGTCGTCCGTCACGTCGATGTTGCCGACGGTCACGCCGTCGAACTCCTCGGAGAACTCCCGCAGCGCCACGTCCCCCTCCTCGCGCACCCGACCGACGATCTCGCTCACGTCGTCGCGGACCGCGTCGACGCCGGCGTCGCGCTCGAAGAAGGCGCGGCGCTCGGCCGGCGAGAGGTCGGCGACGGTTCGTACGTCCATACCCGCACTGGGAGCCGGGGTCAAAAGGGCGTTCCGACTCTCACTCCGACGGTCGGGCCGTTCTCACTCGAGCGGTCGGATCCCGGTCACGTCCAGCGCCGCGAGCGCGACCAGCCCGACCAGCAGCGCGGCGGCGGCGAAGAGGATCGGCGCCGACAGCGCCACGGCGACCTCGTAGGGGGCGAGGAGGCGGGTCGTCCCCCGGACGACGAACGACAGGAAGACGAGCCCGAACGCGGCGAGCGCGAGGCCGACGAACCGAGATCTGTTCACGGTATCTCCGAGTCAGTCGGACTGGGGGATCCCCGGTCCGTGCGGCCCGTGTTCGCGGTGTTCGTGGGTGGAATCGAAGCCGCCGCACATCTCGTAGAACACCGCCTCGGGGTCCTTGTTCCACTGCCACTTCCAGCGGGTCCGGACGAGCAGGGAGATCTTGCGAGTGAACGACAGATCCGGCGTCGTCGACACCGTGTCGTACCCCAGATCCCGGATCAGCCGGTGGTGGTCCGCGTACAGCACCGCCGCGAGCAACACCGCCAGCTGGCAGTCCTCGGGGAGGTACTTGATCCCCGCGACGCCCTCCTCGTAGAGGCGCTCGGTCCGGGCGAGCTCCTCGCGGATCGCGGCCGACACGTTGTCGTCGAACTCGAGGTTCAGGATCTGCTCCTCGCTCACGCCGTGCCGGCGGAGCGTCTCCAGCGGGAGGTACACCCGGTCGCGCTCGACCACGTCCTCGCGCACGTCCCGGATGAAGTTCGTCATCTGGAACGCCTCGCCGAGCTTCGTCGCGTGGGGGAGCGCCCTCGCCTCGGCCTCCTCGTCGAGCTCCATGATCGCCGTCATCATCCGACCGACGGCGGCCGCGGAGCCGTCCATGTACGTCTCCAGCTGGTCGTACGTCTCGTACCGGTCGGTGTCGATGTCGCTCGCCATCGCGTCGACGAACGCGTGCACGTCCCCGTCCGGGATGCCGTGTTCGTCGCACACCGCGGCGAACGCCTCCAACACCGGGTCGTCCGTCTCCGTTTCGCCCAGCGCGGCCCGGCGGAGCCGGTCGAGCTCCGCCCGCTGTTCGTCCGGCGGCGCGGTCTCCTCGGCGTCGACGACTTCGTCGGCGATCCGGAAGAAGCCGTACAACACGTAGGTCGGGTGCCGGATCCGCTCCGGGAGCAGCCGCGTCGCGACGTGGAACGTCTTCCCGGTTCGGCGCTGGATCCGCTTCCCCTGGGCAACCTGCGTTTTCTCTACCATGCTGACCTCTGACAGTCGGCAGAGAGGGTCGAGAGCGGGTCGCCGATCATAACATACGAGTCGGACTGCAAGAACATAACAGTTCGCACAAGCCGGATCGCTGTCCGGTCGGGGCTCCGCAGCCTGCGATAACCGGCGGTACCGACCGGCCTCAGTAGAAGGTGTCCGAGCAGTCGTAGACGACCCCGTGCGCCGGGCAGACGTACTTGCAGTGACGGTGGTACATCGGCGTCTCGCAGCGGGGACAGGGCCGGCCCCCGCGGTCGGCGGCCGTCTCCCCCTCGGCGCCGGTTGCCTCCTCCGCTTCGGGGCCGGCCACGTCTCCCGCTTCGGGGCCGGCCACGTCTCCCTCGGCGTCGCTCATACCGTGTCGAACGGACGCGGCCGCCATAACCGCTGTCCTCGACGGAGACATGCGGGCCGGGGGTATGCACGCGGATCAGGCGTCCGCCAGCGAGCCGTACACCGACTCCGCGACTGACGGCTCGCCGAACGGGAGCGTCAACACGCCGCCCCACTCCTCGTCCGTCAGTTCCGACACCGTCGCCTCGTCCAGCGCGACCCGCCTGACCTCGGTCCCGTCGAGGGTCATCGACACGACGAACCCTTCCGGATCGTCCGTCGCGCCGGCGTCGGCCAGCCCCGACTGTACCGCGTCGATCCCGGCGTCCCCGAGCGAGACGTACACGAGGTGTTCGCCGCCGTTGGCGACCACGCCCTGCACGCGGTCGAGGTCGCCCGCGTCGAAGAGCCTCCGCTCGCCGTCGCCCTCGTGGAGCAGTCGCGCCTCGAACGGGGCCTCGGGATCGACCGGGACGGACCCGGACTCGCCGTTCTCGTCGTCGCTGCCCGTTCCGTCCGTGCCCGTGCCGACCGCGTCACCGCCGGGGTCGGCTCCGTCCGCGACCGCGTCGCCGTCCGACACCGAGGCGGCGCCGGCGAAGCCGACGGCGCCGACCGCGAGCGCCGCCCCGGCCCCGCCGAGCATGCCGCGTCGAGTGAGTTCCATACGCGACGGTCTCCGCCGGCGGTAAAAAGGGTTACACGCCGATTCACACGGCTGATAACGGGGGCGGCGTTCGCTCCGCGCCCTGTGCTCACCGCGGCCCGAACGCGACCGAGTCGCGGGTCGCCGTCTCGCCGAACAGCCAGTCGGCGTGATCGACCGCGTACTCGCGGTGGTCCTCGGTGATGTAGCCGAGCGCGTCCTCGACGACGACGGGGCGATAGTCGCGGAGCCCGGCGCTGCCGGCGGTGTGGAGCACGCAGACGTTCGCGAGCGTCCCGCAGATCAGCAGGTCGCGGATCCCGTGCGCGTCGAGGTACCCGTCCAGATCCGTCCGGTAGAAGGCGTCGTACGTGTGCTTCTCGACGACGTGATCCTCGCCGCGCACGTCGAGGTCAGCGAGGAGCTCGGCGTCCCACGACCCCTCGACGACGTGTTCGCCCCACCGGTCGAACTCGTCGTAGTAGTGGGTGTCGTCGAACTGCTCGGGCGGGTGCACGTCTCGGGTGTACACGACGCTCGCGCCGGCCTCGCGGGCGCGGTCGACGAGGGCCGTCACCGGCTCGACGGCCGCCTCGCTCGGCTCGGCGTAGAGGCTCCCGTCCGGGTGACAGAACCCGTTCTGCATGTCGACGACGATCACCGCGGTCTCGGTCGGATCGTACGGCATGTCCGGGCGTTGAACGTCCGGTCGCGTTAAGTTTGGCGTGAATTGTGGTAGACGGCGAGGGCTTCGAGCCAATTTTGAGCTGTCTCGAGCGCG
>NZ_JBQVRO020000024.1:0-27711 GCF_052439115.2 Halorubrum sp. FL23 | reverse complement strand
CTTCCTCTGACGTATCAACTGCTACTTCGTTGCGTCGAGTGTTGGCTTGGTTCTAAATGATCTTGCGACGCGACCAAGATTTTCTCGACGCATACCATCCAGACACAGCTGATAAGTTCCCCCACGTGACGACAATTCTCCAGAACGTTACAAGTCGCTACCTTATCAGTACCCGCCTGTCGGCCGGTATCGATAGTGTTCCAGTTTCCGCCCTGACATTCTTCAGTTCGATTCTCGACCAGTTTGAGGGAGATGGATACGATTTCATCAGAGAAGCACTCCATCCGTACGGCTGGGGTATCGGGCATCCAGACCATTCGGTTGCGGACGATATCCACCAGTACGCCTCGTCGAGTCTCCCGCTCGTGAATGCGATACTCGAACATGCGTTCTATGCCGACCAGCATTCAGCCGTAGAACTGCTTGAAGAACTGGTTAACGACGAGTCGGTTCAACAGACACTCCCATATCGGTCTGGTAAGATTTCGGGACCACGATACCTGCTGGATGCTCCCGCTGGTGCTGTCAGCGATTTCGATCCAACGGTTCCACGCTATTGGGAGTGGCAGGAGGAACTTGATTACGAGTTTGTGTTGGATGAAGGTGTTGAGACGCAGATTCGAGAGATAGTAGCTGAGCAAGGTGTCGGTGACGAGTTACCCTCCGACTGGGAGATCGCTGACTTGACTCTGTGATCTATTCGTCTTTAGTTAATACTCAATGGCCGTGCTGTCCGCTCGAACGCGGCCTAATCACACCGGCTACGGGGAGAAAACGCCGTTTGTGATGATTGGTTATCGATTGTTCTCAATGGTGCTGGTGTCTCATCCGTGAGTTCTCCTATATTTAATACCAACAAGCATAATCTGAGAGAATATATTACTATCAGGCTTAACTGAAGACGAATGGTGTAGTGAGCCGACGCATGATCCGAGATGAGGAGTCCTTGTCGTGTACAGACTGGACTTACTCATTCCTTCCGAAAGATGCCTTGATAAGCCGCCGCTACCACGCGGTTTCTCGCTTAACTAAAGACGGATGGGCTGACAACTGGGCTGATACAGCAAGCTATCTCTACTTTTTTGTTGTCTACACAGTTGAAGACTCCATTGAGCGCGAAGTAGGCAAATTGGTCACAACAGCCGGTACAGTTGATGATGTGATCGACGAGTGGACGCTTCGAAATCACGACTCATAGTGATTACTGCGAATAGTTTCAGAGGCGGCGTCGAGGGACGCTTATTCAGCCGCCCTCAATGCCGATACGGATCGTCACGGCGGTAAAAACTTACAGTAATCACTATCAATGGGTGAATAGCGGGCACGAGACATCTCCTGGCGCGTGCTACTCCGCCGACTGGGTGTCTCCCAAGAGCGATTCGAGACAGCTGATATTATCGATCTGACTACCTAGACGTAGAATCACATATGTCGGCTGGTTAATTTTGAGCGAGAAAACTCTAATTCTCCAGCTTCGGCGGTTGCCGAGAAGCGAGCCGGTCACATCGCGATCTACCAATAGAGCCGGGCATTAATGAGCTCAGTTCTCGACACCAGTCCACGCAAATATAGTATTATATTTTATATATGTTTGTGTATATATCATATAAAAATTACGGTGATTTCTCGAACCCTGCGCGGTTGAGTCTCAGGATTTCACTGGAGAATGTCTTCGGGCGAGGAGACACTTTCTAAGTCTTGGAGCCGTGGGTCTTCAGCGAGTGTGGCTGCGAGCACGATTGCGGGACGGTGGTTCAGCTCGTGGTCCTTCTTTATTCCACGTCTGTCGCCGCGGCCCTTTCGCTCGCTCATCGTTACGCCGAGGAACTCCAATTCATCGAGGAGGTCTGAGACACGTTGGTAGCCAAGGACGTTCGACTCGACGTCTTTCGCGACAGTCTGGTAGCGGTCATAAACTTGCGACGTTGAGACGGTGTCGCCTCTCCCGTCGAGTCGCTTCGTCAGCGTATACAAGACGAGTTTTGCTTGATCTGGGAGTGTGCTGATGCTTTTCGAGAGGAGATCCGCTTCAACGAGGTCTCTTGCTTCGGTGACGTGGTTTTCGGTGACGGTCTCGTCCATGTTCCGTCGGGCCATCATGCCAGCCTTGTTCAGTAACTCGATCGCTTTTCGCGCATCTCCGTGTTCGTCGGCTGCGAGCTCTGCTGCTCTTTCGATCGTGTTGTCACCGAGGACGCCTTCCTCGAAGGCATCGCGACGATTCTCGAGGATATCCTCCAGCTGGTCAGCGTTGTACGCTGAGAACACGAATTCGGACCCGCCCATCGAGCTTTTTACGCGCTGGTTGACCTTGTTTCGGAACTGTGTCGTCTTGTTGCTAATGAGCACGATGGAGATGTAGGTCTCTATCTCGTCGTTTTCACGGGCGCGCGAGAGAGCATGGAGCAGGTTGTTGAAGTCTTCAAGCAGATCGATCTCGTCGAGGATGATGACCAGCCCGTCGTAGTAGTCGTCGACAATATCCCAGAGTTCCTCGGTGTAGGTTTTCCAGCCTACGCCACGCTTCGGTGGAGGAGAGATACTCGGTTGGGCTTTGATCCCGTATTTTTCGTCTAGCTCGTCGAAAACCGAGAAATACAGTGTTCGCGAAGCACGGGTGATCGTGTTGTTCGCGTTGCAGTCGACGTATACATTGGTCGCGTGGACCCCGTTTTCTTGAGCACGTTCAGTGATCTTTGAAGAGACGTGCCGTGAGACGAGGCTCTTCCCGGTGCCAGTCTTCCCATAGATTTGGATGTTATCTGGCACGTCGTTGTAAATGAGGTCCTCGAGGCTGAGTGCGACGTTCGTGATTTCTTCTTGTCGCCCGACAATCCGGCCTTCGTCGGGGACAGTACCGACCGAGACGAGAGACTTGTTCTGGAAGATCCGTGGCGAGTTCCCGATCACCTGGTCAACCGAGAACCCACTTTTGTCTGTGTCGCCCATGGTTCGGAGTTGTGCGTTGGCGTGATAAGTTTACCGCCCCCAGTTTGGAGTGAGTTTGTCGGTTATATGGGCTAAAACTCTGAATCTATGCCGGTCTGAAAACCGGTCAACACCCTCAGTTTGGAGTGAGAGGCGTCTTGCTCCACTTCCCACCCCCAGTTTGGAGTGAGCATCTTGGGGATCTGATACGGGGGACCCCCGGTTTGGAGTGAGATTGTCAGGAGTCCAACAGAGAGGGGGACCCCCAGTTTGGAGTGAGTAAACCGGGGGAATTGGCGGTGGAATAGAACCGAGAAATTCCAGACGAACAAGTACCTCAACAGGGTGTGGAGTATGACCTAATTCGGATCTTGTACCGTCTAATCTATCTCAATCTGGACTTCCCCGAAAGCTGGACTAGACAGAACGTCTCCAGAATACAACCACCAATTCGTCTCGACATATTCTATACTACTACATTATATTATATATGTAATGATAAAGGCAATAACTAAACAATAGAAATAGAGAATAGAGTGCTGTAGTTGTCTTTTAGGGTTAACAAGAAGTTAGTGCTATAGTCTCTTTATATACTCCGTGCTATAGTCTGTTGAGATACCGAGTATATGGTCTCGGTTGGATCGTCTCTCCTCCTTTGGGGACCTCACTCCAAACTGGGGGTCCCCGTGTGTGGACTACAGAACCACGGATACGGGAGATAGTCTGGAGCGTCGATACTCTGGAGATTTGGAGCGGAAGCGTGGGGTGGGGTTGTCCGACCGTCCGATCACGATACGGCTACCTCAGACTGACGTGTCCATGACCTCCGCCAGTCCGCGGTCAATCTGCTCGACCTGCTGGGTCAGCTGCGAGACCATCTCCGTTTGGCTCTCGTTTTCGGCCGCGATCTCTGCGATCTCCTCGCTCACGACAGTCGCTCGTTCGGAGACGTCGTCGACGGCACTCGATATCTCTTCGGCCACGCTTGCCTGCTCGTCTGTTGCGGCCGCGATCTCGCTGATCCCGCTTTCGGTCTGTTCGACTGCCGTCAGGATCTGTTTCTGGTTCTCGAGAACGCCTTGGATGTCGTCTCTTGCAGACTGGATCTCGTCGTTGGCTGCGTCCACTTCGGCGGTCGTTTTGGAAGTCTTCGCTTTGATCCTCGCCACGATGTCTTCGATCTCGTCAGCTTGCTCCTGGGAGCGATTCGCGAGATTCTTCATCTCGTCGGCGACGACCGCGAAGCCGTCGCTGTTGCTCCGCGCCGCCTCGACGTTGGCGTTCAACGCGAGCATGTTCGTCTGCTCGGCGATGTCGTTGATCACACCGACGAGCTCTTCGACTTCTTCGAACTCGTCTTTGAGGTCCGCGATGTCGTCATTTCCTTCGCCGTCCCCGTCGCTTCGCCGCTCTCGTAGTATCGCTGTCTCGCTGTTGTCGCCTTCCCACCCCCACCGTCGTGTCACATCTGGTACGGTCACGGTCGCGTCTCCCCGCCCACCCACCCCACACCGCTCACATCGCGACCGCGATCCTCGATGTCGTCGACCGCGCCTCACCTCGCACTCTCGCATCGTGATCTGCCCTTCCCTCCTGTCGTCGCCACGCCGCCGCTGTTCGTCATCGGGTGTCGTGTCGTCTCGGCGGTCCCTCAATGTTGTCGCGCGCTCGGTGGTCCGTTCTTGATGGTGGTCGAGATCGCTGTGTTGCTTCCTGGTCGTCGGGCCGACTTCGCTAGTCGTTCGTCTAATCGCCGAGGGTCGTCGCTGGTCGATTCTCACTTCCCATCGCTCGTCGGGTTGTTGCTGCCGGGTCAGTCCTGCTGGTGGTGTCGTGGCTCGCCTCTGGAGTGCTATCGATCAGCTGGTGGTCCGTCATCGACCTTCGTGGCCGGTTCGTCCCTCGTTCGATGTCGGTCCTCCGAGTCAAGCTCTCCTGCTACCTCGCAGTCGTTGCTGTCTCGCTTCGTCGCCGACACTGGTCGTGGCTCTTCCGTGGTCCTCTGCGCCGCTCTCCGAGGGTTCCATCCACTATCATATCTCTGATAGTATTCGCTTTGTCCGCCTCCCGCCTCCCCCACTTTCCCGCCTCCGTTTCTCGGCTCCGTCCCGAACCGTTCGCTACGCGACTATCCACTGAACTTCATCTCCCCTGAACCCTAATTGTGTGAATTCGGCTGAACGTATTAGACAACCCCAAGTTCGTTAATAGAGTCTATAAAACTCTCTCGTCGTATGGCTGAACGTATGAGACTGATTTGGCTGGTAGCGGTTTCATGAACCACCCCCCGCAATCCCGCCGCCTTCCTGTCATTAGATGACCTAACAATATAGATATATATTTAATTATGGATACCCCGAATTCCGCTGCCGTCTTGTCATTATAAGATGTTAGCCGGGGGTTGTTGGGTCGAAAATTACTTCATGAAGCACCCCACCAATCCCGCTCCCGTCTTGTCATTACGTACTTCATGAAGCATCCCCGCGATCCCGCCCCCGTCTTGTCATTATGCGGGATCGGCTGCTACTCACAAGATTCACATTTGGTTCATGAAACACCCCCACCAATCCCACTCCAGTCTTGTCATTACGCACTTCATGAAGTACCCCGCTAATCCCGCTCCCGTCTTGTCATTACGGTGTGTCGACCAACACTTGCCGGATTCAGAATCGCTTCATGAAGGATACCCGGTAATCCCGCTGCCGTCTTGTCATTACGCACTTCATGAAGGACTCCCGCAATCCCGGTGCTGTCTTGTGATTATAGTCCAGAATTTCCGCTAGAAGCATATGAGATGTGATAGAATGCCTGGTAGTGGTAGCAATAACGGGCAAAAGCTGTGGTTGCTGGAAGTGGATTTCTCGTCGAACAGGATCCGCATTTTGCTTTCTGAAAGTCTTGGCTTGGAGCTGTTAGGACGGGGATTTGATGCTAATTCGTCTCTAGTTCCACGCTGTTGTGTCGCCAGTTTGTTTCCAATTCAACGCTGATGTGCCGGTAGTTCGTCTCCAGTTCTACGGTGATGTATTGCCAGTTCGTCTCCAATTCAACGCTGATGTGTCGCTGGTTCGTTTCCTAGACTAAGTATCCGCAGAGGGGGGTTAGAATACTGGGCTGTGTTACGATGGCTGATGTCGGGTCGATCTAGAGACGGGACGAACGACGCAAAAAGAATAGCTGGTCTCGGAGTGCACGTCGACTGTCTACGGACAGAGACAGTCCGGCGATCTATCGTGTTTGTGTGGGAGCCTACTTAGGTGTGTAGCCGTGCTAGGTCTCGTCAGTAGATGTTGATGGTGAGGCAGCCGCGTAGATCCCTCCGTCTTCATCGAGGTCGATAACCAACCCACCAGGGACGTTATCGCCGCCGATGTCGCCGTTCCATTCCGGTGAATACCGAATAGTTTGGTCCACGGAGAGATCGTGTTCTTTGAAGAATCCTGTTGCGGCGATTACCGTACTCCCATCGCTGCGTTTGAGCGAGTAGACATCACCCCGATCGTAATCTGCTGATAGCGGGATGAGTGCGACCTCATTATTGGCTTTGTTGTACGCGAGGATGACGGCTTCTTTTCCCTTGAGATGCTGTTCAACTACTGTTGAATTTGGCGCAAGGTGGCTATCTGTGCGGAAGGAGATGTACTCACGGCCGTGGAAGATGTCGAAGCCCTCATCGGTGGCGTTAGACCGAAATATTCGTTCCTGCTTATCCACTCAGCTTTGAACGTTGTCGTGTTGACACTATTTGGCCCGAAATCGGAGGAAAAGACGTTCTACGAGGAGTCTACGGTATCGGCCGAACTGGAAAGTGATTCACAGAGGATAATGAAGGCAGCGCTCACGGCGTTTGAACCTCTAGTGGAGAGTAGAGCGTCTGCGGCTGAACTCTCTTTTCCATGCTCACACCGTCTCAGCCGCTATTTTCGGTCGATTAAGTGTTAGATACTCAACGTTCAAAGCTGAGTATTCACTCATCTGGATCGATACTCGGAACTTCTTGTTCCCAGCTCTCTTCGGCGTAGCTATCGTCGTTGGGTGTCACCTCAAACAGGCGGACAGCCGAATCAAGCGACTCAAGCCGAAGTTTTGACTCATCGACTCGACGTGGTTCAATACACATCATCTGCTCGGTTGATGAGGCCGGTTCCAAAGAGTCGAGCCATCGCGTTTGACGCAGTTGTCTTGTTGATGTCTGTTCGGTCGCGTTAAGTTAGTATCAATATGGCTGCGGTCATGCGATTTTACTGAAGTGTTCTAGAATTTACAGCTGATCGTGTTCTGACGATCAACGGGAAGGAGAACTCAGAAGGTAGATCCTGTTTCTCCCGGAGTTACTACCTGTCTCGAGTATATAAATTGGTTTTCCCAATTCGGAGAATACTCTCGCCGTCTTGCGTTTCTGCTTAATTTAACGCGACCGTCTGTTCGGGCTACAATTTTATCTGGTGTGAATCCGTACTCGTAGTGTGTAACAGTGAAGCTAAGGGCCTTGTACAGGTTTGATTCTGGCGTAACCGGGAGCAGTTCATCAGCCGTGAGTTCTTCAACGGGAACTGGCATTTTTATTACAACCTATCAGAAGATGATATTACAGTTTTTACAGAGCCGTTGTTCCACACGAAATGAGAAGCGTAGTGTGTCACTACTCTCTGTACGTCAGTAGAAGTCGGAATCAGCTAGAGTTCCTGATCTGGTGTGAATGCCGGTGAAACCAACAATTGAGATCCTCGCAAAAAAAACTCTGAGAACAGAGGCCCAAATC
Source organism: Halorubrum sp. FL23 (assembly GCF_052439115.2). Taxonomy (NCBI): domain Archaea; kingdom Methanobacteriati; phylum Methanobacteriota; class Halobacteria; order Halobacteriales; family Haloferacaceae; genus Halorubrum; species Halorubrum sp. FL23. The sequence goes on along the minus strand of NZ_JBQVRO020000024.1, from coordinate 20,021 downwards.
CGGCTGTTTAGCTACTTAACACAATATCTCACTAGGGTCAATGACCAGCAGCAGGATGGGTATCATCGTCATCTTGGTCGCTTTCGATCGGCTCGTAGTCAGCGTCTTTACCCACCGGGGTGAAGCCTGGGACGTAGCTGAAGCGTTTCCCTGGCTCCCCACGAAACATTAGTGGGAACGAACCGCGATCCTCTCGAGCCCGATACTGCGGCCCCCACTCATTAAGTGCCGTAGTCGGCTTCGCTACATGCGGGGCAGGGAGTTCTGCACGCTCTAAATCCTTGAGTGTGAGTACCCGTACTTCGAGTTCGCGTGCTAGTTTTTCGGCTCGCGGAGTGAGCTCGGTTGTGTGACAGAGTACTGGCATCGCACGACAGGCAAACGCTACCGTACAGAGCCGAAAGAGGATACGCGGCGTGATTGGGTCTGTCGTCCAGTCTTTACACTGAGCGACGATCCAGTCGCTGGGTTCCTGCTGTTTCGTTCGTCGGCGAGCGACAACATCCACCTCGAGACTGAAGATGTGTTGGCGTCTTGCCGCCCCGTATCCCCAGCGGTTGAGTGCCCGATCGAGTTGATACTCGAGCCACCGCCCATCACTGTCACCACGACCCCCAACGTGTGGGTCGATTTCGCCAATAGTGACATCCGCTTGAGCGGCCAGGACTGGGCTTTCTGTCGGCACCGCGGGAATGATGTCGCGTAGCGCTGTAGCGTACTCAAGCGCTGTTGTGAACTTCTCAGCAGGCGCCTCGTCGTAGTTGGCCTCTGCCAACACAGCCTGTAGTGAGCGGATCAGCCAGCATAACTGTTCTTCCACGCGAGTGAGTGCAGTCGCGTAATCGTTGGCAGAATCTAGTGTATTGTCGTCGGTCGAGTCATCGTCACAATCTGGGTCAGGAAGAATCCGTTCGGCCTCTTTGATGGGCTGGTTGGTTAGATACAGGAGGCGGCGGGCGAACATCCGCTGGTCAGTTGTGAGCGTGTGGTCGCCTTCGATCGTTTCACGGAGTGATGTGAGTGTCTCCGTAAGCGAGCACAGATGATTTGCGTACCCGTCTGGGAGGTAGGATTCGTTTGCGCTCATCGGGTGAGTGGGCTGGGGGTGAAGTGGTGGCGTGTCAATGTGGTCTCTGAGAGCGCCTTGATGCTCGGTTGGCCCTGTTGCTGGATGTGGTGGTAGAGTTCCGCTTCGTCGGTGACGGTGACCCACTGAGGGCTGCCGGCCTCTCGGTACCGCAATTCGTCGTCGACGGCCCCAAGCACACCTTGTTCAGTTGTCGCCGTCGCATCGAAGACGAGGACATCTGGATCCGGATGAGTCCACGTACCGCGAATCCAGTTAAGCTGTGTCTCGATCGTCGGCGGGTCGATGGGATCCGGATATCGTGGTTCCGCTGGTGCGCTGATCGCGACGTCGGTGACACTGTCGCGACCACAGATACGCCAGCGTTCACCTGTCCACTCGAGTTCACGGCGGGTCCAACTGTCACCGTCGCTGTCTGGGTCGAGGGTAAGTCGTCGTGGTGGAGTATGAGGTGGGTCCCACTGGAGGACACATGACCCACCGTCAGAGAGTGTACCGTCATTTGTTCGACGCTGGTGTTCGAACAGCGCAGTATCGATTTGCGACCGTGCTCGCCGGAGTGTGACGAGAGGGTCTGCGGACGGTGTGGCTGCTGTTCCGTCGGCGGTATCGACCGCCTCGAACAGGCGATGGAAGCGGGCGTCGATGTCTCGAAGTGTCGCGAGGGCACGGGCTTGTGTCTCAGTCATGCGCTTTCCTCGCGGTCTGGTTTGTAGCAGGCTGTCTGGAGCCGGCGGATGTATTCGGCGAGTGGTTCAGTTGCGTCTGTCGCGGTTACGGTCTTGGATCGATCATCGTAGTCGACTGCACCGACTTCATCGAGGGTCTCGAGATGCTGCTGGGTCAGCGCGATATAGACCGACGTACGTTCGTCGCTGCCGACCTTGCTGGGATCTATCCCGTTTTCGATGGCCGCGATTTCGACCGCAAGTTCGTTAGTGGGGACTGCTTTGGAAGCGCGTGACAGAGACAATACGACGCGGCGTCGGCGACTATTTCCAATCGCATCGAACGCGACATCTGGTTCCATTGGAACCGCGAGTGAGGCCGTCTCGTCGGGCGTGTCTGTCATTTAGCTCGCCTCCGTAGATGGGATCGTCCGTCGATGTGGCTGGCGTCTCTTCGACAAGCTGTAATTAGTGAGGGGTTCATGCGGGGTGTCCTGTCGCCACGGCTGGGACTCTCTGGTCGGCTTGGGAGGTTGATTACCTATGGTTTGGATGTGGGCGCTGCTGTGCGCTTTGTCACGCTGGTGTGCGAGTTGTACGAGGGTGTCTGTCACTAGGTCAGTTTTGAGCGTAGTGTTCTGAGAGACAGAGTTATGACTCCTGACCCTGGTGTTTTGGATTGCTGTCATTGGGTTGGCAGCACGATTCCTCCGGCGTCCTAGCGCCGGGGGAGTTCTCTCGGATCGTGCTATTCCGCTAGACGAGCGAGTGTGACTTTTATATTCGTGTCACAAATCTCGTCCACTGTATTTGCGTCTTTGAGTGGTTGTATCGGTCGAATCTGTCTGTAGTCTTAATTTCCTGTTAAATCACACTCCACTCCCACCGGTAGCTAAAAATACACCTCTCATAGACGATGAATATACAATCAACGATATCTATGGTAGCAAGAACTGAGATCAACTCTCTTTGCCACCAGTCCGTTGATGTTGGTGGTGATGCTGTTGCGTCGTCGCTCCCACAGTCGTGGTGTCCCGCCGCCGTCGTCTCCCCCACCTCCACTCTCGAACCATCCTCGTAACACTCGATGTCGTCAACATACCACCCCACTCCCCAGTCTCGCATCGGGACGGTAACCCGTAGGTGCTGTTGTCGCCGCCTGTCGCCGCTGCTCATCATTGGGTCTCGCGTCGTAACAGGTGCCCCCCAGGGTCGCTGTTGCTGCTGGTCCGGTCTTGTTTCTAGTTCGTTCGTCGGTCGGCTTCGATGCTGGTCGCTGTTCGGATCGTGGTGTCGTCGATTCTGTTCTCTGTCGATCGCCTAGTCGTCGTCTGTTTTCCTAACCGCATCCCGTTCGTCGAACACTTGGTCCCGGACAACTGCCTCCTCGTCCGATCGATCTGGATAGCTCCCTGCGCTCTGAAAGTACGGTAGTGGGCTGTCGGCTAACTCCACACCAGAGACGCCGGCGGGCATCGGTCGTTCGCTGATAGTCTCGAATCGATCTTCGACTGTGTTCGCGACGGTAGTGCTTGTGCCGAGGTTCTCAAGAAGATGATCGAGCTTCGCGTCCAGTTGTTCGAACCGGTATCGCATCTCGCGTGCTTGGACTCCCTCCCGGAGGAGCAGTTCGATCACTCTGCTCTTCGGGATGTCATGGTGGGCGGCCATCGCTTCGAGAATGCTGTTCAGATCGTCATCTACCATCGCTCCAATTCGTTCTCCCATATGGTGTCACTCCCTCTCCGGGTAGTAAGTTATTTTCGTCAGCCGCCTCGGCTATCCCCCAATCAAGTCAGTATCTGCCGACCCCGGCTACTCCCCGCCCCCGAGTCGCCATCTGGCCCTGCCCTGATCATCCACGTCAGCTCCGTCCTGAACGATCTGCCTACGGCAATCCGGGAGGATCGAGTTTTCGCTCCACCTTCCATCTCCTCCTCCCTTTCTCATCTCTCTCGCCCCCTGCTGATCCCTGTCCCCTGCCGAGCGGTCGGTGATAGCTGTTCCTCGCTGCGGTGGTTTCGGATTGCGTCCCGTTGTCGCCGTCGCCCCCGCCCCTCCGTCGCGTCGCTCTCGCTGTTCGGTCTTCGTCGCCGTCGTCGTTGTCTTCGCTGTCCCCATCGCTTCGCCGCCCCCGTAGTGTCGGCGTCCCGTTGTCGCCGTCGCCTCCGCCCCCACCGTCGCGTCGCATACAGTGCGGTCACGATCGCGTCTCTCGCACACCCACCCCTCGCCGCCCACATCGCGACCGCGACTCTCGACGTCGCCGCCCGCGCCCCCACCCCCACTCCCGCATCGTGATCTGGCCCTTCCCTCCTGTCGTCGTCCCGCCGCCGCTGTTCGTCGTCGGGTGTCGTCTCGTCTCGGTTGTCCCCCCGTCGCAGCCCGCTCGGTGGTCCATCCTCGATGCTGGTCGTTGGTCGAAGTCGGTGTGTTGCTTCTTGGCTGTCGGGTCGGATCCGCCAGTCGTTCGTCTAATCGCCGGGGGTCGTCGCTGGTCGATTCTCGTTTCCCGTCGCTCGTCGAGTTATTGCCGCCGAGTCAGTCTCGCTGGTGGTGTCGTGGATCGAGATCCGGTGCTATCGATCAGCTGGTAGTCTATCGTCGAGCTCCGGGTCCAGGTTGTTCCTCGTTCGTCGTCGGTTCTCCGAGTCAGGCTCCCCCGCTACCTCGCAGTCGTTGCTGTCTCGCTTCGTCGCCGGCACTGGTCGTGGCTCTTCTGTGGCCTCCTGCTGGTGGTCGTTGCTTGACTGTCGTTGGGGCCTGTTCATCGCCTCATCTCTCCCGTCCGCTGCGCCGCTCCCCGAGGGTTCCATCCACTATCACATACTTGATAGTCTCCGCCTTGTCCGCCGCTCGTCTCCCCCACTTTCCCCCGCCTGTTTCTTGGCTCCGGCCCGAATCGTTCGCTACGCGACTATCCACTGAACTTCATCTCCCCTGAACCCTAATTGTGTGAATTCGGCCGAACGTATTAGACAACCCCAAGTTCATTAATAGAGTTTCTAAAGCTCTCTCGTCGTATGGCTGAACGTATGTAGACGCTGTCGCCGGTGTAATTCTATATACGAACCCCCGTAATCCCGCCGCCGTCTAGTATTTACAGAGAAAGACAGATAGAATACATAAATTAATAGAGGAGGTATCAATCGCCACGTCGTCTGGTATTACTGGAGAATTTGAATCAAGATCACCGGCTATATACAGAATGCCGCAACCTCTGTGCCGTCTGGTATTTACGAGACTATATACGAGACGGCCGCATCACGCCACTGTCTGGTATTTATACTGGTGGTTCGCGCGTCGCACCTCGCGTTCTGAGAGTTAATACACACCCCCGCAATACCGGTGTAGTCTAGTATTTACGAAACTATATACGAGAAGGCCATATCATGCCGCAGTCTGGTAAATAGGCAAATGCCAGGTGGTCGTGCGATCGGGACTTGCTAATTAATACGCACCTGCTGAATACCGGTACCGTCTGGTATTTACGAAACTATATACAGACTACCGTAATCCCGGTGCTGTCTAGTATTTATAGGGTCGGTTGGACTGTGAAAATCATACTAAATGTGGTAGGAAGCACTGAGTAGTGAGGTGATCGAGCCGGTAGCTATCGCGAAAGGAGTGAGGCTGACTTGGGAGGTGTGGGGTGTGAGGACGCTGGCACAAGTTAGTCTTCGATAGCTGAGAGCTAGAGAGTCAGTATTGGTGTGGCTTGCTGAGAATACTTCGTCGAGGGGTTGCGTTCTACTCGTGTGTTAGCCTTGTATTGAGGGTCGGGGGGTCGCGCTCTATTCGGGAGTCATTTTTGCGTCGACAGTCGGGGGGTCGCGCTCCATTCGGGAGTCATTTTTGCGTCGACAGTCGGGGGGTCGTTTTCCATTTCCGCGTCAGGAATCGCTGAAGCGGGGGAATTGGGAGCAGAAACTGATCGCATCTCGCTGGGTCGAAACAGCAACTCGATGATATCGCTCTCGGAAGTGCGATTCCGAGTTTGAGGGCTTCGATGGTGGCGGGCGAGTATAAGACACGCTTCTTGTACCTCAACGGCCAGTGGATAGTGAGCCTGAAGAGAGTCGTGCAATAGTTTTGCGTCGAGAGTGAGACAGGCGTGGGTTAGGAGTTGTGTGGGAGATCGTTGGGCCTGAGAGGGTATTCAGGAGTGGGTCGGCGTGGGGCGAGCCTGTCGGTTGTCTTGCGTCAGGCAGTGATCAGTTGGGGATCGTCACTGCTAGCATCTCCGAGAGGTTGGGCTCTCGCGAGAAACAAATGGAGGGTCGGGGGGTAACGACGCTGTGACTACGGCCGGCTTCTGGTGGTCGTGCGGGAGCTGCTAGCCGGCAGCTTCAGACTCGTCGGTGGTACTGTCGGCTTCAGATGCATCTGTATTGACGACCTCGCTGTCTTGATCGAGGTCGACTCGGAAGCCACCATCAACTTGGTCGCCGCCGATGTCGTCATCCCACTCCGGGTGATAGCGAACCGTTTCGTCATGCTCGATTCCGTACTCTTTGACGAAGGTCCGCCCTGTGATCGTCCCGCCAGGTTTGTAGCCGTAGACATCCGCTCGGTCGAATCGTTGTTCGAGGGGGACGAGGATGATCTCGTTGTCGTCTTCATTGTAGGCCAGCATCATCGCTTTGGTGTCCTCAAGATACTGCTCGACAACCGTAGAGTTCGGTGCGAGCTGCCCATCTTCCCGGATGGTAATGAACTCGCGTCTGTGGTAGACATCGTGGCCCTCATCGGTGAGGGATTCAGCGACTTTGTCGATGACTAGTTCGGGGAGAGCGTCATCCTCCGGGGGGCCATCTCTGGTGTATCTTCTTTCTTGTTAGCGTTAGTATTGGGTTGGCTGTTTGGGTTGTCTGGTGGATTATTTGTTTCTGAGTCTCCGCTGGCAGTAGCTTCTTCTGACATGCTAAATAGCTACATTCAGCCGAAGGCAGCATATCCTTTTTCCCTAGCAGCTGACTGGATTTGGGCGGGATGGAAGAGATAGAGGCGGGCAGAAAGTGGGCCTATTCGATGGCTTTGCGGAGTGAATCTAGCGTGTGAATCTCTTGGATACCAGGCTTATCGAGTTGCTTGTTTATTTTCTCAATGTTCTGTTCCCCGTGCCCGCTTGGAAGATCATCCACTTCTTCGCTGAGTTTCTCTAGGAGTGTGACTGCGGCATCGTAGTTTTTGACTACCCAGATCGCATCACCATATCCCTCCTTGAGAGCTTCGTAGTCGTCGAGGACGTGCTGTTTCTTCTCCGGGCTCATCTCGACTTCAACGAGCTGGTCGCGGTCTCCAGAGGTTTGCTTTGTCGCTTCTGCGAAGGTGTCTGTCTTGTTTTCTCCTCTGTTGATGTCGCCGTAGAGTGTAATGTCGAACCCCTGCTGGTCAAAGTATGCGGCAGAGAGTCGGACGCCAAGGTGATGCTCTGGGCTTTCGTTACCGAGCTCACCGCCTTCATCTGGGGAGAGGGATTTCCCGTCAGCGCGGAGTTCGCCTTTCTTCGTCGGGATGTAGTAGACTTTGTTCTGACCGATCGCGACCTTCTCGACGAGCTCTTGATCTTCAAGATCACTTGCGCACTCGCTGTTGGGCAGTTTGGTCATCGGTTGGTCAAGATCGTACAAGTCCATCTTCCCGGCGAGGGCGTCGAAGATGTTTTTCAGGAAGGTCAGCTCTTCGGCCTCCAGTCCGCCGTTGTCGTTTGTGGTGTCGTCATCTCCGTCTCCAGACGAGCTGAAGTTAGCGCCGGCGCTGGAGTTGATGTACTCACTGTCCCGGTTGAGGGTGTGGAGATCCCGGCTGCGTTCCCGAACGAATTTGGACTTCGGGGAGACGTCGAACGGGCCTTCACTGTGTCCTGGCGGGATTGGGAGGGGCTTCAGGGTGAGGATTTCTGGCTTCTGCTTGTGGAAGCCTGTCGATGGAAGCTGGACAACCCATTCTCCACGACGGAGCCCAGCGATTCTGTCTTTGATCTCGTCGGTGTCTAAGTCCTCATGGAACAGCGAATTCGCCAGCATATCGTCCGTGGCGATGTTCCCGATGATCTTCGTGTTGACGTTGTTGAGGATTTCCTGATACGCCCGGCGATTGCTGCGTGGGTCTTTGCCGAGCACCTGCTCGGGGTACTGCATGATGAGTCCGAGAGAGAGATTGAACTCGCGGCCTTTGGGGAGCAGTTCGTTGTAGACGATCTCGTTGCGGGCGACGTTCGCGGATTCTTCGATGATCACGTTGGCGATGTAGTCGTCGCCGCTGGGTGTCCAGAGAGACTGGACCGATGTCCAGAGGTGCGAGAGGAACAGGACAGTGAATACTTCGCTACTTTCTCCGCGGAGGTTCCCCGTGTCCATTAGGAGGACCTTGTTACCGTTGAGAATGTTCTTCAGGTCCAGCATGGGGACCTCCTCACGGTCGTACCAGTCTTTTTCGTCGTTCCAGTGTTCCTCCGGAACCTCGAAGGAGAGCATGTCCCAGATGAAGTCTCGCTCCTTGAGCTTTCGAATCCGGTTGAGGACTGCGTCGGTCGTGTTCATGAACTGCCGCTCTTCTTTCTCAAGATGCGACTTGAGGAAGCTCCGGACTTGCTCGTCTTCGGCGGGGGGCAGTGCTTTGTTGAGGTCCTCGGGGTCTGCCTCTTCGAGGTTCTCGATGGACCGGCCGTGGTGTTGGAAGTCTCGGGCTGCGTCCAGTAGGTCGCCGATCGTGAAGTAGTCGGAGCCGTTCTCTTCGTCGAAGAGCCCCTTGATGAGGTTGGTCAGGATTTCGTTTGCGACGAAGGCTTGGTCGACCGTCTCCCGTCCGAGGACGAAGCGCAGCAGTTGGAAGTAGTGGTCAATGAGGTCCTGGATGGCTGTCTCACGTTCGCGGCCAGCGGAGCGTGTGAGCGGTCTGAGGTCGAAGAAGGGGATGCCGGGGATGTTGCCGTTCTCTTCGGGAACCTTGATGTACTCGACGTCGTCGAGGTCGCCAAAGAGTGTCCGGTGGCATCGCAGGTAGTTCCGACACATCTCTCCGCCCTTGGGATCGATGAGGATCGTTGGTCCGTTGAGTTGCTCGTGGGTAGTGAGCATGTCGTTGAGCGTGGCGACAGTCTTCCCACTCCCGGTGGTTGCTGCCCGGACGTAGTGGTGGGTGAGGTCGCCGGCGGAGAGGGCGAGTGCGTCGCGCTTGTCGATCTCGTGCCACCATTGATTCACGCTGTCGATGGCGCTGATCTTGTTTGCGTTGTCGTTGTCATCGCGAAGAGCTGTGACCGCGTGGCCGATGGTCATCCCGTCAGAGAATTCCCTGAACACTTCTTCGTTGGGGGAGGTGAGCGCCGACTGTGCTTTGGGCTTGCCGCCAGTCCCACCTCGGCTTGCTTTCGGGAGTGCGTCGATCGATGAGACGGTGATGAAGTTCGCGAGTTCTTCGGTGTTACAGACGAGCATCGACTTCCGACGAGTCACCATCTCAAAACCGTTTGGGTAGGTGATCCCGTGGTTCAGCATCCGCCGGTACTCGTTTTCGTTCTGGCCAAGGTATTTCCCGTCGATGGAGTAGAACTTCCCACTCAGGTGGCTGAGCGAGTCTTGGAGATTTTTCGCGGTGCGTTCGGTTTGGGCTGCGGCCCGGAGGGAGACGTTGTAGGTGTGGCTGGGGTTTTTCATGTCGATTTGCCCCATCCGACTCTGGCCAGCTCGTTGCCCGTCGACTTGGGAGTCCATGATCGTCCCACCGATTTCTTCCGGCGTGTCTCCCCGGTGGCGTTGTTGCTTTTCTTCGTCGGAGACGCCAACGATTGCGTCGAGGACACTGCGGGCAATCATCCCACCAGTTGTGTGGACCCCGCGTTTGAGGCGTCCCTTCTGTCGCTGCGCCTTCGGAGACCAATCCGAACGCGGCTCGAAGATCACTTGGAAGAGCACCGAGTCGTCGGTCTGGATGATGCTTTCGAGGAGGTTCGAGAGGGTAGATCGGTCTGTTGTTTCTGTGTCGTATCGGGTGAGAAGCGTCATCCAGTCCTTGCGTCGTTCTTCGACACCCTCGTACCGAACCATGTGGGGCGTCTCCCCGAAGACATCCGTGATGTCGAACTCTTTCCGGTCGAATTCGAAGTTCTCAGGGTACTGCGAGCGGGTTGTGCTTTCGAGCCGATCGCAGTTTGTGTCGCCGCGCTCGCCGGGACCAAGGAAGAACTGGAACTGGGCTTCGTTTTCAGGCTTGAAGATGATGAATTCGAAGTTGGAGACGCCGTCGATGCTGTCGATGTGGAGCTCCATGTCGAGCGGGAGCTTTCGACCTGTCCCGTACCGGTGGAGCCCGTAGAGTTCACGTTTGACGGTCTCTGAGTTGACCTCTTCTCGGACGGGGATGATCTTGATGTACTCCTGACTAGTCTCGATTTCTTCGATAAAGTCGGCTGGATTTTCGTCTTTCCCGTCAGAATTTACAGCTCTGGTTGAAGAATCACGACGATTCTTCTTTTGATCATCTACAGATTCAGGCATTAGCATACGATATATTCTCCAATGTTATGAATATGTATTCCAATTTAAAAAGATATTCTAATTTTTATTTCTTGAGTAGGAATTTGATTCATTTACTGTGTTGAATAGATTCTGACTCACGGTTACAGAGGCTCATACAGTGGTTCTATGTTGATGATGCCGAACATCAAAACAGTTTCACGGAACTGTCGATACCAGCCGAGCGCTCGCACGGCATCGCCAAGCGAGCGCTTGGTTGTCGAGTATAAGATTTCAGCTACCTACCGCTGAGAGTAGCCCCTCGCTTGGTTGTGTGCGTTATTCGCAGCTGCTTTCGCTGACAAGCGGCGGTAATGAACAAGATACTCAACGTCGTGTACGGCTACTTCGTACTCGGTGTGCCTGTCTTGGAAGCCGTTGTCGGCAGCGACGGACTACAAGTCGTCTGCGTTTCGGCGGACGACCTGCGGTCCGCTCTCCGTGTCATGCTTCCACCGTGCTGCGATGTGAACGCCGAGAACAGCAAGTGATTCCACATTAGTCAATGTCTCCACCTTCAGCGTCTGTATCTTCTGTCCTGCTCGCTGACGGAAGTACGAGGACGCACGCTTTTGATCAAAGAACGTGCTGTGAGAGCTGTCTGGCCGGACTACAGGTGCTGCTGCGCAGAAACGCGCAGTAGCGCCCACCATACCCACATTTCAGTCGATTAAACGACTTGTAGATCGTCGTGTGATCGGAGGGATCGTCCTGATCTAAGTCGAGAGCATCGCGGACTTCACCCATGTATCCCAGCCGATTCGGCGTTTCGCGGTAGCTATGATCATCTTCAAGCCGAAAACAGTGTAGCACGACGTGAACCCAGCGGCGAACCCGTGTCTGGCGGGCTCGCCCGCGTGCTTCCCTAATGGTTGTTTAGCTAGACCACGACACTGATCAATGAATTCGAGGATACCGATCTCCATGCCAGGTTCGATTTCCTCGGCTTCACGCTTCTAAACCCGTAAAATCGGTCGATGAGATCGCTCTTCAACAGAGCAGATCTTCCTGAAGCAGCGTTCGTCGTCGACGACGCCGGCGACATCTCCCAGTTGAACACGGTAACAGCTGATCTCCTCGACCTTCCCGCAAGCAAAGCTGTCGGCATCAACGCATACGATGTGTTCGGTGCCGAGGGCGAAGACGAGACCCTCGCTGAGGAAGTCGTCCGTACTGAAACTCCCATCCGTGAAGAGGAGCTCAGGTCCGCAGAACGTCAACGAGATACAGTCTGCGAGAGCCGACATCCAAGGCGTCCTCAAGAACCAGAAGCAAATTCTACAGGCGGTCGAGCAGACTGAAAGAGGGATCAGTGAGATCGCGGCCGAAACAGACGAGCAGGCGAGTGTAGCGGAAGAGATCTCGAGCGCCGTCGACGACGTCTCTGACCGGGCCCAAGTCGTCAGCGAGGAGATTACAGAGATTGCGGACGAAAACGAGAGCCAGACGGAGATGGTCTCCCGTCTCACTCAGGAATTCGAAGACATCGACCGGCAGCTCGCGAGTGTGATGGATCAATCTGTCTGAGGGTCTCCTTGGTGACGGAGGTAATGCCTCCACCCCACGTTTCCGCTCTAAAACTGCTGAATATCAGCAGTTCAGACCATTTCCCGTATTTATGCTTTGACGGTCCCCCTCTCTGTTAACCATCCGAGATGCTCACTCCAAACTGGGGGGTATGGAAAACCACGGCTCACTCTGAAGAAGGAGTGGAACAGCCACTCGCTCCAAATGAGGAGTGTAGACAATTCTATCAAACGTGGCCGCAGTCGGAAAATGGTGTAGCCCTAGGTCTCTGGATACTGATAATATTGCCGTGTTGAATAGCGGCCTCTGAGCCAAGGTGAAGCGGTACCGATCTTGAGACCACCAGCGTCAACCGCTGACAAGCCGACTCAAGTTCCGACCACTCTACTCAACACCGCTATTCAACAGAGCAGATAATATCTATTTCAAATGGCTCCTGCGAACGTGACCGACTGATTGCCATCAACTACAGGGTACACACATGTCTCGGTTGTTGAGTCGATTTTACACGGTATGTTCGACCAGCGGCCGAATGATTATGACTCCGCTCAGGTAACGTGGTGGTAATGAGTACCGAAACGGGTACGAACGACGACGTCCGGAGCGGGCGAACGATTACGCTCACTCAGGCGGACGACGGCTGGTGGGTCGCCCGTGACGAGGCGACCAGTGTCGCAAGCCAGGGTGAGACGCGGCAAGATGCCCTCGACAATCTTGACGAGGCAGTCGCACTTCGCAGGGGAGAAACTGGTGACTCGGTCGACAATTGGGAGGAGGAAAAAGAAGTGCTTGAGGAACTTGGTATCGATCCTGATGAAGTCCAGCAGGCTCGCGACGAGCACGATGGCCTCCCGGAGTTCATGCAGTAAGTCGGATGGGAGCGCCTGATTTTTCTGGACGCGATGTCGTCAAAGCACTCTCGAATAATCGTTTTGCTATCGTTGATCGGACCGGCAGCCATGTCAAGCTTCGATACGAGACCCGACGAACGACGACGATGTCTGTGTCGTCTCCGTCCCGCACCACGATCGGATCCGAACTGGAACACTACGTAACATCGCAGACCAGTCCGGAGCGGAAGACTTCGAGAAGTGGTGTCAGTGGATCGATCGGCAGTGCTGATAGATTACTTATCTGACTGCTCGAAGGTATTTCGGTTGTACCTACCACTACAGATCATCCGTCTTTAGTTAAGCCTGATAGTAATATTCTATAGTGAATTATGCCCAATGGTATTAAACATGGGAGAATATACAGTTCAGAATCTGATGGTCCAACTATCGAGCGATACGCATCCCCCATCAGTGCCATTTTCTCCGTGTAGCTGGCGTGAAGGTGTCGAATAGGGGAAGAAAACGAACCCACTGCGTATTTCTGTGAGTATTAACTGAAGACGGATGCCACTACAAATGAGCGAACCTCTTTTTCGTGGGGTTATCGGAGGACGTCGAAGACAGCTCGAATCTCGTCTTCATCCACGTCGACGCCGCGGCGCTCCAGCACCTCGACCGCGACAGCGATGTCCCAGTCCTCGAACGACTGGAGAACCGATAATTCAGCGTCATGGAGTTCGCGTTTCGAGAGCTCGTCTTCATCGAGCCCATGCTTTGAGGCCACCGCCCCGACACGACTCCGGTTGGCACTAATTGGGCCGAACGTCTCGTCACGGACGTAGTAGCTCTGCTGGCTCGTTTCTGCGAATCCGAATGGTTCGGGGTACTCCTCAGCTGGGGGTTGGCTCTCGTCGGTGTCTTCACTCGGCTCCGTCGACGAGTTGCTATTTCCCGTCGACGGCGCAGCGGTCGTGCCAGCATCGGCCGTAGACGGGTTATCGGCTGGCTCGTCCACGTTACTCGTCCCGCCGTCACCTTCTTCCTCTTCAATCGCATCGCCGAGGCCGCCGAAGCGGTCCGCCTCATCAGGCATGATTCGTCACCTGCGCGCGCTTGTCCTCGGGATCAGGGCTCGCTTCGGCAACGCGGTCGGCGAGCGCGTCGAACGCAGCCACCTGGTCACATGACGGTTTCCACTCGCTGACCGGGAGCCCATGACGAGTGGCGTCGTTGATGGCCTTCCGGTATCGGATGCCCGGCTTCGGGATATCTGGATACTCGCCCGTGACCGAGCGGCCACCGTCGGCGACCGCCTCGAAGAACGCCGGCTCGACGCGTGCATACTCGGGAAGATAGTGGTCGAAGCCGTCGTACGTGAGATCCTGTGCAGTTGCACCGAACTCCCCATTCGTGTTGAGTTCACGGGCGAGCATCTGCTCGCCGCTCTCCTGAGCGATGCTCTCGCGCATCATGTTCGGCGTGATCGCGACGATATCGAGCGGAACCTCGTTGCGCAACGGGACGAGCGACCGGCGAAGAAGATTCTCCAGCCCCGACACCGAGCCCGCGCTCGGGATGAGTGGCACGATCACGCGTTGGACGGCGACGAGTGCGGCGTCATGGAGCATCCCGCGCCCACCAGGCGGATCGATGAACACGTAGTCGATGTCGCCGGAAACGAGCGGCTCGACGACTTCGCTGCGGATGAGCTTCACGCCGAAGCTCTGGTCTTTCATTTTGCCCTCAACAGTCTCAAGATCCTTCGTAGCCGGCAGCAGGTGTAACCCGAACTCAGTCTCGGTGAGGAGATCTGCCGGATCGGTCTCCTCGAAGATCGCGTCGCCGATGTCGGCTCCGTTTCCGAGCTCGCGCTCGTACCCGAGTAGCGTGGTCAAGTGGCCGTCCTTGTCGAGGTCGATGATGGCAACCTCATGGCCTTGCTCAGAGAGTTGGTGGGCAACGTTGAGCGACGTGGACGTCTTGGTAACGCCGCCCTTGAACAGCGAGACGACCGCACCCGGGAAGCCTTCGAGTGAGACGCTCACGCCGACCGCCTCCGTACGGCCACATCCAGATTGGTGAATATGCGCATATCCACGTATCCAGATGGGAACCACTTAGATATTTGGATGTGTGAGCACTTGCATATCTACATATGTAGATATCTGAGTATCTGATCTAATTTGGATATGCAGATATGTAGATATCCAGATATCCGGATAAGAAGGGATGAGCAGCCACTGTTAGAACTCATCGAGTGAACCGAGTACGCCCAGTGTCGCGTCGCAGCCACACCGTTCCTCGGCCCTCAGCCACAGACTGGAGTCTGGGCTAGGGTCGGTATCTTTCGTCGTGCCCCTGAGATCCCGCATCCTCAAAACGCCGGCTGTTCGTAGCGGTCCCCCACCGGATCCAGTTTTCTCGTTGTACCCACCCACACTGGTTTCAGTATTTCCTAAATCCGGAACTGAGCTGTACCTCCCCCCACCGCTTCCAGTAATAGCGGTCGCCCTACGCCACGTCGTTGATATCGGCCAGACGACGGAGCTCCGATGCACGCTCATCGATATCGAGTTCGCCAGCAAGTGCAGAAAGCGCCGAATCGAACGGGACGTCGAGTTCGTAGGTGTTGAAGTTCCCACGCATCCCCGACCCGGAGTTGTTGTCGCGCTCGCGAAGGATGCCGAGCATCACCAAGTCCTTCACGTGGTTGTGAATCGAGCGCCGACTTAGCGGTGAGATGCCCATCGTCTCACACACGTTTTGATACCGTTCGAACACAGTCCGCGTTCGGGCCGGCGTGTCATCGGCCGCAGCGAGCGACACGATTGACAGCAACGAGAGATGGCCGTGATGGGTGAGTTGCCGGATCCCCTCCTCAACGCGTTCGCGCTCTAACTCTTGGCGAGCCGCCTCCACGTGGTCCTCGGTGATGACATCCTCATCCGCTCGTTCGGCTTGCTCGCCCGAGAGGCGGAGGAGATCGAGTGCTTGTCGGGCAGACCCGCGGTCTTTCGCCGCGAGCGCTGCACACAGTCGAATCGCTCCCTCATCGACGGCATCCTCTTTCAACGCGATTTCCGCTCGCGATTCAACGATCGATACGAGTTCGTCGGCCTCGTAGGCTGGGAAATGGAGTTCGCGTTCACACAGCGTATCCTGAACACGTGGATCCAGTTGGTCGGAGAATTTGAAGTCGTTCGAGATGCCGATGATACCGACTTTTGTGTGCTCAAGGTTGCCGTTCGCACGGGCACGGGGGAGTTCATAGAGGAGTTCGTCGTTGGAGCCGATCGAGTCGATCTCGTCGAGGATCAATAACACGGTGCCGCCGATGTCTTCGAGCTCGTCGTAGAGCATCCGAAAGACCGTCTGTTTCGGATGACCCGTTGCGGCAATCTCGCCACCATCGGGTCGCATCGCGTTCACGAGTTGTACGGCGACCTGATACGACGACGAGAGCGTCTTGCAGTTCACTGAGAACACCGTGACGTCAATGTCGTCGTACTCTTCGGCGTCTTCCTCCAACTGCTCCATCAGCCGATCGGTCACGGCTGTCTTTCCCACGCCAGTGTTGCCGTACAGGAAGATATTGTCCGGCTCCCAGCCATCGATAACCGGCTGGAGAGCGTCCATATAGTCCGCGATCTCCTCATCGCGCTCCTCTATCTCGGGAGGAGTGTAGGATTCACGGAGTGCGTCCTTGTCGGCGAAGATGGACGCATTCCGCTGAAACCGGCGCATAGTATTGTACGTGTAGGCAACTGATATAAAACCTGCCTTGCCAGTGTTTCCAGTGTTTCTAGTAATACCCTCACCCACCCCACTGTTTCCAGTTTGTTCTATTAGTAATATGGGGGTGCTAGGGCGATCTTCGCGCGCGGCCACACTCCACCGTTTCCAGTTTTCTCACGTGTTTCAGCACATCGAGAGTGGGCTGTTTCGGCCAGTAATACTGGAAATGGTGGGGTGGGTGTGTTGGATAGTACGGTCGACTGATGTGTACTGGACCGCTCTGACGAGTGTCGTCAGCGCAGATCGAGTCCACATCGTCACCACCTACTCACACATCACCGGTATCTGACTCGGCTAACTGGTACAGCGGCTTCTGTGCGTTCTTCAACTTCTCGAAGAGGTTGACTATTCTAATCCGGTCGTTTCTGCGACGATGGATCGAATTCGTCAGTATATTTCTGCTGCCACCGATCGACCCGAGCACACGATAGAGCAAGCAGATGCGGAAGTGGGTGGGGCAGCAGCAACATTCCTCGAACAGGGACGGACAGAACCGATCGGCATCTACACGAACGACTTACCGGCGTTCAGCGGGATTGAGCGCGCACTCTCATACATGGCTACGAGGGCGCAGTTCAGCTCATCAAAGCCTTCGACTTCGTCACGTCCGTCGAAAACCGGTACTGGTTCTCCGAATGACCCTTTAGGACGGAGGAGGCCAATGAGAATGTGACAGTACTAGTTCAATAACCCTTATTGCGGATTGCGTACAATTCGCTACTAATAATGGCAACTAGAGAAGCAAACTGGGATACCCCCCTCAATACGGGTGGTGAAGCATTCGAACTCCTCGGTAATGCCCGCAAAGCATGGATCTATACGTATATTCAGCATCATCCATCTACAACGATACAAGATATTGTCGAGACTCTCGACCTTCCGCAGCGAACGGTCTACGAGTATGTCGAGGATCTCGAGGGTGCAGGCTTCGTTCACCAGTCAAACGATGGCCGTCCAGCAGAATACAGGGCTCATGACATTGAACTCCAATTGGTAGATGGTGAGACCAAACGGCAGATCACGCCTGAGTTAGTTGAGGCGATTGCTCGGCGAACCCGAGACGAAGATATTGATACGTTCATTGACCGTCACGGGTTGGACGGGCTGGCAGTCGCGCTGGAATACGCTCGCGAATACGCCGATGGCTCGGTTACACATCAGATTATGGCTCGAGAGCAAGAACTCTCACCGCTTGAAGCAGGCGTTATTCTGGACGCACTCCGACCTGTCTTTGAGGACTGACTCAGAATGGAATATGACGACACTGTCGTGTTCATCGATTCTTCTGTCCTCATCAGTTGCGGCCGGCGTCAAAGTACACGCTTTCAGGCGCTTGCCCGAGAAGCCCGCCAGCGTCAAACCGTCTTCCGTATTTCGCCGCAAGTGTATGCAGAAGTAACTGGAGATCGATCTCTAAATGAGTACACAACTGGTGATTACGCGGTTGACGAAGCACTTGAAGAGGGGTGGATGAAAGTCACCGAAAGTCCATCTTATTCGAACTCGGATATCTCAACAGTGATGGATCAAGCACGGAGTTTCATTGCGAGTTCCAGCAACCGATCAGAAGATATCATCGAAAAAGCGGACACAGAAATGGTCGGATTGGCGCTTGAACTGCTTCTGACTGATACTGCAGATCGGGTTGTTCTCGTAACGAACGACATTCCACTTGGTGAAGCAGCTGAATCGTTGCTCCCTCAATATGGATTCGACACTGAGCAAATCAGTTGGCTTCGTGGTGGCGATCTCGCTGATGAACTCGGTGAGGATTTTGTCCCTGAATTTGATTGAGCCGGCTCTATTGAGCTCCTATTCTTTGTACATATGACTGCCTGAAATAGTCGACCGACGAGAACTGCATATCTCGCATTTTGTGTCACTTCGGCTGCCGGGCAATCCACAACTCGACTTTCGAGAAGGTTATTTTTCATTCACCCGCTGGTCTGTCTGTGAGAATGCCTCTGTCGCCATGTCGGCGCGCTCAGCCGCCTCGATGTGCTGGTAGGCCTCGCGGACCTGCTCCTCGCTATTGTCGAGATACCGGGCTGCAGCGGCGTAGCCGAACTGTCGAACAAGCACTTCTCCGACGCCGCGGCGTCCACCGTGAAGTTCGAGATAGTCGCCGTCGAGTGAAAGGTCTAGCTCGTCGCGACGCTCGGCAAGCGCGTCGTGTGTCCAGAGTCGTTCCATGATCGAGCGTGCGCCGTCCGTAGTAAGCGGCTTCGGCGCGCCGAGGTCGTGCTCGGCAGCGACGATCAGGTCGGGGGCGCCTGTTCGGACGCGCTCAATCGCGTCGTCGTTGAGGCCGACGCCACCTAGCCCCCTGGTGACGTGATTCGCGAGCGACGGCCGGTGTAGCGTCGTGAATACCGGCCACGATTCCGGGACGTCTAGCACCTCGGCGTACCGTTTTAGCGGTTTGATGACGGGCTCAGGGAGCGAGGCCTCCTTCCACTCGCGACTCTTCCGAAATACCGTCACACTGCTGTCCGCGAACGATACGTCACACCAACGGATCCCGTTGCGGCCCTCGCGGTCCTCTTTCGGTGCCGAGAGGAACTCCGAGCCGCGCAGGCCCGTGTAGGCGACGACGTACACGAGCGCCTGTTCGCGACACCGCTGGTACGCTTTGAATCGGGCTCGCTGTTTGGCCTGCCACGTATCGCTCTCCGGGTCGCCCCGGTCGGCGTGAGAGACTTCGATAGCGCCGAGCTCGTCAAATGCTTCAGAGACTCGTCGATCGACGAACTGCGTGATCAGGTCGCGGTGGATCGGCTCCCACGCCTGCTGGTCGCCCGGTCGGCGACCGTCGTTCTCGGGAAGAGGGTCCTCGGCGTCCGACTCCCGGGCGTAGTGTCGGGGAATGTACCCCTGCGCGTGCGCCCATCCGCACCACGACGCGACGTGTGCGTAGTAGGTGAGGACGGTCCCGGCGGCGTATCCGGCGGTCGAGAGGTACCGTGCGTAGTCCGAGAAGACCGTGGTGTCGAGGTCCGCGAACCGGATTGTGTCGTTGTCGACGACGCCGGCCCACGATTCTGGCGGTGACGCATTTGCTGAGTCAGCCGTCTTGCCGAGACACCAGCGTCGGAATCGATTCAGTTCGCGCTCGGCGTCCGTTCGATACGCACCCTCCTCGCCGGCGTCACCCTTCCCCTTGTCCGTGAGATACTTCGTGAACGTGTCCTCGATCGGCGTCTCGACAGAGCGACGGCCCGTCATTGGGCCTCCGGAGTGTGGGGGTTGTGTCGTCGGACCACCGCTGCGGACGCGACGATCCGGACGGAGCGACTGTGTGGGGAAGCGTCGGGCATAGTTTTGGATCTGGCTCGTTTGGGGCCACGGGTGGGGGTCACTAAGAGTTTACTCTGTCTTACTCAACTAAGACAAAGTAACCTATTCCGCCGGATATTGGAACATCTGAGAGAGTACCGGCTGATTTCGGCCGCTAGAACGCTTCTAGTCCGATCGAGACGATTGTTAAATTGTATGTCGCTATATACAAATAGGCTCGTGGAGTTGCGAATACCATCAATCCTATGCACGGGTCGGCGGCTGAACGCGGCGTGACTAGCGGATCAAGAACCGA
>NZ_JBQVRO020000023.1:0-33255 GCF_052439115.2 Halorubrum sp. FL23 | reverse complement strand
CTGTTGGGAGGTAAACGACCTCTCTGAATTAATCACACCATGAGAAATGTTTGAAGAAGAGGATTTCAACAAAGCCACTATATCCTGTTTTCTTTATTCTACCGTCTGTCACTCCTCTCTTAGCGGGATTCCTCTTGGATACGCCCTGACCATCGTCAGGACAAGCACGCCCGCTACCACCGGAAGCACCGCGAACCGGGCACCCCCGTGTTATGTGTGACTCTCCTAACGATATCCCATATTCTTCACTTCCCTCACACGAATAAAGGTGTCTTGTGGGTATTCTATTGCCAGCGTTCTCTCCCACACTCAATGGAGACGTCGAAAAGCGGCGGACACACAACCATGTGTTAGCTATCGTCCGCAGATACATTGCCGAGCGCCCCAAGCCCGTCCATATTGCTGGCTGTGAAGAACACAGCTCCATTAACCAATACTGGTGGTACCATGACGTTGGGGCTTGAATCGAATGAGTAGTTCCAGCGCAACTCTCCCGATTCACGATCAAGTGCGCTAATCGTCTCCGTATTAGGTGCGATTTCGGGATCCCGAAGTGGCAGTACAACCGTTTCAGTTCCAACGCAGATCCCCGAGTGCCCAGCTATCGCGTCACGACGCCACCGTTCAGTTCCAGTTTCGCTATCGATCGCAGCGACACCATCCTCGCTAGTGACGTATACGGTACCGTCAGTAGCAGCTATTCCCTTGATCTCATAGTTCCCTTCGTCGTACGAGAACGAATAGAGTTCACCGCGTCGGTCACCGGTTTCCTTATCGTAAGCCACGAGCACTCGATTCTCGGAGACAAACACTCTATCTTGTACCACAACAGGTGGGGTAGATTCCGGGAGGGCCTCAAGTTCTCTTCGCCAGAACTCTGAACCATCCTCTAGTGAGAACGCTACGAGAAATGGCGTGTCATCTATGTATCCAACAACGAATATCTCCCCGTCGTACATTGCGGGCGCATGGGTGATCTGGCGAACCATGTTGATCTCCCACTGTTTTTCTCCGTTCGCTGCGCTGAATGCTTCAATACCGGTGCGAGACCCAACCAGTACGGTTCCAGTCGCTTCATCTGCGACAAGCAACTCCGAAAATTCGAACCCACTTATCGGCTCTGTCCATATTTGCTCGCCCGATTGGGGATCAAGTGCAACAAGTTCCGCGTCGTAGGCTATGAGGAATCGATCGTCGACGATGACAGTTCCGTTATCCCCGGTAGCGTTGAGAGTAGTTCGCCACTCTTCGCTGCCATCCTGCGCGTCGAGTGCGATCACGCTCCCATCGTTGCTCGGATCGAAGTTCGTCATATACACGATCCCATCGGAAACGACAGGCTGCCAGCGTGTGAACGCCTCCGATATCCAAGCCAACTCTCCTCGTGACGGGGCGGAAACGCCGGGCGAAAATGTATTTGCCCCGTCAGCACCGTACTGTGTCCACTCTCCGGTTGGATCCTCTGAGAACGGTCTGTTCGAGTCCGATAACGGAGACACCGAGAGACAACCCGAAAGCGAGCTCACCCCGACAACCGTGACCGAGAGAAGCGATCTCCGGTTCATATCATAATTCTCAATAGTATATTTATAAATTTTTTGTTGAACTCTCCAATAATCTCTGACTCTCTCTGCCGATGCCTCAACCACCATGACCAGTAGGGGAATCCCCACGGCCACCGCCGGCTCAACTGGCACTACAATTGATTAAGCGCACCGCGAGAGAGGGCACCAGCGAACCACATACAAGATGAGGCCGAATTTTCGACGATCTTATCCCAGTCGTCACGGTTACTGGGACCGTTCTCGACGATCGTTTCGTAGACCTGATCCGAATAGTTCGTCGAGTCGGCTGCTACGAACTCACAGAAATCTTTCATCGAGCCTTGCCACTGTGGACTACTGATTCCTTCCTCGAATTCATCAAGGAGATCGAATGGTGCGTCATCAGCATCCTCCCAGTTGTCTTCGATAAAGAGCCGATACGCATCATGGATCGTCCCCTGTGTGTTCAGTGATAATCATGAAGGTGGAAGGAGATCCGAGTCAATGACGTCTGAGCAGTCGACTGGAATCCCCTCCCACGCAGCATCGACGGCGTGATAGCCTGTCCACCCTTCACTTCTGAGAAGTTCAGCACACGTTTCACAAAACGCTGTTCGCGAGATGAGATCGTTATCGTAGAGAATGTAGAAGAGAAAAGTCGGTGGCACTACACGCGCCTCGAGGTCGCGGTTCTGAATCTCTCGACGGATCGAACGGCGGCCGTGAGCGTCCATCAACACCACGTAATCGACCGCCTTTGGATGCTGCACGAGATGCTGTTCCAGCGATTGCTCACCGGCATCAGCCCCATGCGGCCGAGGGACACTCGCGACACGTGTCAACGGTGTCTCTGTATCCTCAAGTGCATCAAGAACACGCGTACTACCGTGGTGAAGGCGATACGAGCGACTTCCTTCTGGAGCGTAAGAGCGGTTCTGCTCGTAATGGCGCTTTAGCTCCTGCTGGCAGACGTTCGTGGTCGTGAGTCCGATGTTCTCAGTAATACAATCCCATAGTGAGCTGTTCCCGACGGCGATCAGGGCGTCAGTATCGACGAGAATCGGATATTGCGGTTCATCAGTCGCCATTCAAACAAGATATTGGCTGGTATCGTCCTCGGCTGCCGCGGCGAACTCTTCGATATCTTCCTGGAGGAGGTCGAACTCCTCGCCAAGCAGCAGGCGAGTAGCCTCCTCGGAGATCTCACCTGCCTTGTAGCGTTCATAGAGGGTGATTTTGTCCTCGTCAGTCATGCTCCGACGGAGCATATCTGTAAGCCCCGCTCGGGCGAGTTCGCTGATATTGATCCCGCCGAGATGGATCGCATCGAGCTCGCCAGCCGCCTCTTTCAGCGCGCCCGCGCGGAATTTGATGGTATCGTCGTACGAGCCCTGACTCATATCTCTATATACGGGCTGCTGCCAGTATAAATGTTCCCCCAGTTGGGAACGCGTGGGTACAAACAATTTGCTTGCGAGAGGATGTTTCTGGCCGCCTTGGTTGTTAGATAACTCATATTCCAAACAAAAACAATTATTTGTAGCCGATCCGGTATTGAATAGGCTACGGCTTATTTATCGTAATGGAACCGATATCGAATCGGGTACAAGAGCGGGTTTCTATGTAACTGGCTGGAATTTGTCATATCTCCTCATGTTTTGTTAGACATCCATTGTGAGAAAAAGAAGTCGTGAACGTTTCGTGTCGTTCGTAAGTTAACAGACCCGTTGGAAGTTGAGACTACAGCGGGTTTAGCGGGTGTGAGATGCGTGATTTCGACTGAATCGGTGCGCAGATATCGGTTGGATGATGCCTCCGAGATCGGTTTCATGTCGGTCATCGAACTATTTCGGGAAATGACCGAAGTTCGCAAGAGCGCTGCCGCTCACGAGTCGGGGCACCCTCTGAGTCTCAGATGGTCGCTACCCGATCCCTGTCTCCTGCCGGAGCAATGTCAGCGTGTTCTGCGCCGTTACAACGGGTTCACGATCGTACACACCACCATTCTCACACTGAAACAGCATATCGATCCCGCGCCAGATCGAATACAGGAGACACGCAAACGCGAAATAAAAGAATCGCAGCACGAAATCTTTCGACGTTGTCGCTGCCATGAACCGCTTGATCGACTTGTAGCCTCGCTCAATGTCCCAGCGTTTCCCATATTCTGTGATGGCGCTGGGGTCGCCGTTGGTCATAAACACGGCGTACTGCCCGTGATCCGTCCGGTCTGAGTTCTTCTTTCGACGGTACTGGAGCGTCGTCTCGTGCCACTCGTTGTTGCCCAGATGGAGTTTGCGGTCGGTGACGTAGCGGTCTTGGTCGCGCTGAAGCAATCGTTTGGCCTGAGCTTTCTCGCTGGTGTGCATCCGCTTTGGCACAACATACGTGACGCCCCGGTCGGCTATCGCTTCGAGAATATGCTGGCTGTCGAACTCCCGGTCCATGAACACGCGGTCAACGTCGACAAGCCCCATTGCCGAATCGAGGAGATCCTCGACGATCTCTAGGCGGGTGTCACCCTTCCGGATGGGACGTGCGTCGAGAACCAGTGGTACGGAATCACCGACGAGCTGGACGGTCGCCCACTGATAGGCGTACTCGGCGGTCTTCTCTTTCGTGCCGATAATCTTGTCTTCGTGGCCCGTCCGGTCACCGGTGAACGGGTCGGCTTCCGTCGTGTCGATAGCGATACAGCTACGCTGGTACAGGCTTCGCATCTGGGCCGTCCGATTGACGAGTCGCTGGGCAGCCTCGCGATACATCTCACGGATGCGCTCGATAGACAGGGATCGTATCTGGTCTCGATGATTATGGCCGAGAGGCGTCCGCTCGCGTGTCGTGTCGTAGCGGAAGCTGCGGGCGCCCTCATTGGCAGCGAGGTTCTCTTGAAGGCCGAGATACGTTTGAAGATTCCAAAACGCGTTCTCGTGGATAGCACAACCACTCGCGCGGTCGAGCGAAAACACCGGATAGACGAGGTGGCTGACGTGAGTTGTGAGCTGTTGTTTGCGCTCGAACGCAGATGGGCCGGTCGTCTCGTCGTCATCGGTCTGGCGACGCGGAATTGTACGCGGCGGGGTGCGTGGAACCGAGACCCCAGCGTCGGACGCCTTGAAGAGGATCGTCCGCGCGGCAGTTTCGATACACTCGCGGAGGTCGGAGGTGAACCGATAGTGCCAACTCCGCCAGAGCGTCGACTGGTCGGGCACAGTCTCGAACCCGAGGCGACGGCGGAGAGAGGGTCGGTCTCCCAGATACGAGCAGAGTGCCGTTTCGTGGTCCCACCCGTAGAGTTCCTTGAGGAGAAACCCCCGGAATAGCGCCTTCATCTCGTAGGTCGTACTCCCAGCGTAGCGATCGTGAGCGTCGAATTCGACGTAGGCTAGTGGCCAGTGAGCGACGAACGCTTCGATAGAGTCGTGGGCGTCGTGGTCAAACCAGACGGTCGCGAGGACCCGGACATCTTCAGCAAGGCCGGTTGTTGAACTCCGGTCGTAGAGGGGCGTCGCACGATAGGCTGGCCAGTCGTAGTAGGACGTCTGGGCGATGCGACGGTACACAGCACGTCGAGAGGATCGTGTCGGTGTCATCGGACAGCGCTACTGTAACCGACGACAAAAGCTACTTTGGTGAAACACCCACTCGACAGTGCTCAATACAGCACCTGCGTGGATTGACGCACAACCCGGCCAGTAAAGTGTAGTGTGAGCGAACGACCACTATGCGACGGTCTATTCGGTACGCCCTCTCGACGGTTGTCGGTCTGGGAGTGATGACGCCGGTGGTAATTGTCGGTGGCAGTAGCCTCAGCGTCCTCGTAGCGATTCCGTTCATATACGGGGCGACAACAGAGCTCATGCTCGACAATCTCACAAAATTTCAACAAACTATGCGTGGCGAGTCACGGAAGATAGGGATGATTGGCGCCGGTATCAGCGCTGGAAGCACAACCGGCCTGCTACAACAGTCAGTCGCAGTAGGAATTGTGGGATTCGGGCTATTCATTTTCGGCATAGCGCTGACCATCGCAGATCCTGTAATCGTTGTAGACCCTGACAGTCAGTAGACCGGTACGGCTCGCGGTAACGAGCTGTATTGAGTGTTAAATACGCACCTTCCAACAACCAGTTGTTTCAGGCAAGAACCTATCTGAAGAAGAGGATTTCGACAGAGCCGAGCGTCATAAATCCAAACCGTTTTGATTGGGTAATTCATCCTCTTATTTAACCGGCTGTTATAATCTCGCTTATGAACCAATTCCAAATTCTTCCGGGAAATTGTGTGGTACATGATAACTATATCGAGATCGAAAGTAACAAAATCACTAGAGCTAAGCGTCTCCTGAAAAATAGCTATACACTACAAATAATTCTGTCAACAACAGCTCTCTATCTGATATTGTCTATTGTTTTTAATTCTAGTATATTTATCCGAGAAGTCGCGGTAAATGGCTTAGTTAGCGGTGTACTTTTAGGAGTCTTATTATTATCAGGAAAATACATTTACAATAGGTATTTTGGAGTCTCTGACAAAACTAAAATTGAGCTTGGAACAATCCAACAGATCATCTTATCCAAACCAAATAAGATCGGTCACCCACACATGATCATACAGTATCAGGAGAATGACTCTGAAAAACTCCGAGTAGTTCAATTGATGCCGACGTGGTCTAAGAGTGAAACAGGTACTCTATCAGATGTTGAAGATATTTTAGTCCAAAATGGGTTGAATGTGAAATATCGTGAGGATCTTGAGTAACTTTTTTTGACTTCAGCCGCGCAACCCCGGAAGTATCGACTGTAAATCGTTCAGTACAGGGAACGTATTTCCTATTGAAGTCAGTAATTGAAGTATGAACGAGGTCCTCCGTTTCGACTTGGAGAATCCGTGGGTATACCTATTCACGAACATTGTTGTCTGGGTCGTAGTCGTTAGTACCATCCAAACGGTTCTCTTCGACGGTGAGTTGACTGGTGCGGTCATCAGGGGAACTGGCGGCGGTTTCGTTTGTGGAATTACGATGCTCTATCTCAGGAAAAAGGACTGGTTCTGACACATTCGGTCAATACGCAGTTCTCATTGACAGGCTGTTTCAGACGATAATGTGTCTGAAGAAGAAGAGTTTAACAAAGCCACAGAGCCTATTCTTCCTCTCTGGATGTCCGGAACGATTCTTTGAGCGCGTTTCGAAGAATGCTGTTATCTAATTCATGTTCTTCAATCCCCTTACTGGTTGCTCGGAATCCGATTCCCTCGTCGTTCAGAAAAGCAACAATGAGTGGGTAAAGTTCCTGACCCCTTTCTGTGTCCTGAATCTCATCTGGCACCTCTATCATATCATACGATACTTCACCGTTCTCGACTTTTTCTGGGTCTAGGCCAATCCACGTGGCTATCGCTTGATCGTCCTCGTTAGTATAGTGGCGGATAACTTGGTAGAAATCGAATGGATCTTCCGGACGTATACCGCGCTGAACGATAGATTCTGTCTCCTCGTATCCTCGTTCGCGTATTTTCTTGTCGAGATCTGCGAATTTTGTGGTATCGTAGACCCTCTCCAAGAGCATATCTCGTTTCTGCCCAACCACCTGCTGCCTCGAATTTCCACGACCGTTTTCGTTATCCTTGCTCATTTTGTATTGCTATTCTAAAATTACAAGTGGTAGATACTAAATTGGTCCCCGTATCTGCTACGCTCGCAGACCAGTATACAACTCTACCGGATAGACGTGCGGTCGGCACGCAGACATACTGAACGGGTGACTCACCCCCTACTGACGTCGAAGAGAAGGAATGCATCGGTTCCACCTTCTGAAGCTGTGACCATATACATTGAGATAGTTGGTCTCATCTTCAGAGACCCCGCAGAAGTTCACAGTCTCGGAGGATGAGCTAGTTTTGGGTTGAATCGTCATCTATTCATGGTTATTCTCACCACTCAAGGACCGTTTTTGAATCTCTGAGTTTGAACTACCGGACAAGCGTACGAAATTGTATGGATTTTAGCGCTCCTGAATAGAGTTGCCACTCCCGAACGGCAGACTCAGCGAGATTTTAGCGGGTTAGTCGTGTGGAATCAATGCTGAGGCAACGAGCTCAACACACTCACCCGCAGTAATCACAGGTGCGTAGTCCATCTCGCCGTCAACGTCCGCTTTCAGCAGGAAGTCGGTGAGCCGCCAGATATTGTACAAGATGCGGGAGTACACGATCCAAGAAAAATTGTGACTTTTCATTTGTGTAAATAACTGGATTTCGGCCCATTCAGGATCCTACATAAATTTAAATATCCACGAATACCATGCACAATTAGAAACCAAATCATGGAACGGGACTGTAAAAAGCTCAAGCCACGCCTTATGAAAGAGTTCGTTGATGCGGCAGAGACATTCGATGAACCTCTCACAAGAATTACGGGATCGGGATTATTATGGACTGGACTACGTATATTCATTTTTACACATCTACACTCTGATTGGATGTGGTACGATGACGATATCGACATTCTCAAAATAATCGTACCAGAATCCGATCAGTGTCACAAGTCTCCTCCCGGAGAGGTCTGTACCGACTGTTCACACCAGAATAAAGATCAAATTGATCCGAAAACGCCTGCAGGAGAGCGGCGGATTATCGAGATCCCTAGAACGTATCAATGCTACTATACTGGGGAGACAAGACCGCTACAGCTGACGGAAGACCTCTTAGGCTATTTCAAAGTTACTGACGACTACGGGCGGGATACATTCCCGGTTCTAACTAACACACTCCGTAGGCGAGTACACAGGATTGCAGCCCGTGCTGATGAGAGGATGGGTGGAAAATTCCGGCGAGAGCGAGGTCTAACTCCGAAAACGGTAGATTGGAAGGATGAACCTATTCCGGATGTTACGCCACACGATCTCCGGGCGACACTCGGCACTCAAATGTATCGTGGAAATGAGGGCGATCCCGACAGAGCATCGCTCGAACAAATCGCAGCTGAGCTTGGGCATGAAAGTATTGAGACAACAAGAAAATACGCTGATTGGACGGATGCGGAAGTCGCAGGAAGCGGTGGCAGACGAAGCACGAAGTGATACAGGCGATGAGCAAGTACAGCGATCAGGAGTTACTCAATCAGATTCGGAGTCTTGCTGATGGGGAGAGACCACCAACATACCCAGAGTTTGAAAATTCCCCCGAAACAGCATCAGCGGAGACGGTGAGTAGGCGATTTGGAAGTTGGGATGGGGCTGTGCGTGCCGCCGGGCATACTTACAGCAATAAAAACTACAGCGATCAGGAGTTACTCGACCAAATTCGGAGCCTTGCTGATGGGGGGAGACCGCCAACAGGCCCAGAGTTTCAAGATTGCCCCGAAACAGCAGCATCGAATACGGTACGTAGGCGATTTGGAGGTTGGGACGGAGCTGTGCGTGCCGCTGGGTATACTTACAGCAATAAAAACTACAGCGATCAGGAGTTACTCGACCAAATTCGGAGCCTTGCTGATGGGGAAAAACCACCAACAGGCCCAGAATTTCGAGATTGTCCCGAAACAGTAGCAGTGGAGACGGTGCGTAGGCGATTTGGAAGTTGGGATGAGGCTGTGCGTGCCGCCGGGTTTACCCACAGCAATAAAAACTACAGCGATCAGGAGTTACTCGACCAAATTCGGAGCCTTGCTGATGGGGAGAAACCACCAACAGGCCCAGAGTTTCGAGATCGCCCCGAAACAGTAACAGCGAGCACGGTACGTAGGCGATTTGGAAGTTGGAATGAGGCTGTACGTGCCGCGGGATATACCCCCAGAAAAGAGGGGAAATATTCTGAAAAAGAACTCATAGAAGCCCTCAAGCGAGCATCCTCCGAGGGGGACGTAAAAAAGATCAAAGATGACACTGTTAGCAGCTGTGATTTCCCCTCTAAGGAGACGTATCGTCTCCAGTTTGGAGGTGTAGGAGTTGCAGCCCTTCGTGGGTCAATAAGCATTGATTGCTCCAGCCGTCAGAAGGCCGTTCCACTCAATAAAATGGAACTATGTCAGCTCGTTGAACAGATTCCTCAGATTGACCCGTATGACCAAGCAGTAATCATGGTGTCCCTTCTCACAGGATGCGATAAGAGCGAGCACAAGTGGGTAGCTAAAGAAGGGATTGAGGACACAAAGACAGGCCCAGTGATCATATTTCCACTAAAGGCCAAGAGAGGAAGCCGATCAGTTTCCGTTGGGGTTCTATATAATCAATTGGTTAAAGAGTTCGATCCAATTTGTTCTGGAAGACTCAAACAGTCAATAGAGTTCAGCGGTTATCCTCCAGAGGAGACAACTGCTCACCTGCCAATCCGTCGCACATCGAGAGCAATCAACTTCGATATAAATAGGCCGGTAGTCAATGACTTGGCATCAAGATCTGGTCCACAGGTCTTACAAAGGGATCTGCGTTGTACTCATTATCTCTTTGAGTATTGCCGGGGAGCATCACAAGCAATGTTAAAACGGCGGCTCGCCCTCTCAGACAACGAAATCGAGCACTACCATCGCTTTCTTGATGATCCAAAAGGCGACAATGGATGGTCAGTGAAAATTGAGTGACGAGACTGATTGTTACACTGCGATACATGTGTATCCGGGCAATATTGAGCGGCTCGGCGCTGACGATCCGCCCTACAACCTCTGGTTCGATGTCTTTGAGTTTGCTGCCGAGTGGGGACTCGAGATCTCAATCCTCCCGAAATCGTGGTACAACCTTGGGTCAACTGTCTACGTCGTCTTCTACCCGCCAGAGCGATACCGTTGAGTTCTCAGAGCGGTCCATAGCCGTTGTCGGGCGATACTGAAACCACGTTGAAGCAGTAGTGCTACTTGTCGACGTCGACGACAGTCGCATCTTCAGGCGGCGCGATATCGAGTTCGGCAGCGCCGTGTTCGATTTCCTCGAGAGTCGTCCCCTCAGCATCGGCGAACAGGTGGGTGAGCTCCTCGTCCGAGATTGTGTCGACGTTGGCCGGTGTTTTGTGGCTCATATTATCCTCTAGCCGCCGCGGTGATATTCGGGGGTGTCGGAACCTCTTGACTTCGCTCTTAACCAACACAGTAGACCGACATTGTCCAGATGTTGGTTAAGATCCGCGTTCCCACCAGTCGTCGACGGTTTGTTCGTCGACGTCGACGGTGAAGGTGACTCCGCAGTTACAGTGGACGCCGATCTGTGCTGCTCCCGGCGACATGTGCTCTTTCGAGGCCCCGCACCCCGGACAGTTGACGGCGAACATGGGCATACAGATGCTTGGTTGCGAGGGCTGAAAACAGTGGAGTCCCACACGTCAGGATAGCGTCGTTTATCCCGCAATCTAACCATACTCCCACCGAAAACCAGTAATAACGACGCTCACACCCACGAGAAGTCGTTCTTGTCGTCCTGCATCAGGGGGTCAGACCCCCGAGGATACACTTCGATAGTGAGTGTTTGCGGGAGGCACCTCATTTCGTCTGTTCATAAATCAAATTCCGCGATAGAAACTACGCGGCCAATCGCTCACGTTCTTCGAAGTTGTAGGACGGCTAAGTGTCTATTTATATATACGTATTCGTATGCGTATACGGATGCGTATATGTAGGTTAGAACTGCTCGCTGGCGTGTCTGGCGGAGGCGTTCCGGGCCGTGTCGAGGACTTCCGGCGTAGCCTTCTGAAGACCGAGACGGACGGCTAGCCGTAGCACCTCGCTCCTGTCAGTCCCGTCAGCATCGGCTTCACGCCCAAGTTCTTCCCGGAGAGCCTCTCCAACGTCGTCGAGGCCATCCGTCTCCTCCAGCGCCCGCACGAGCGCCGTAAGGCGCTCATCCCGAACCGAGAGTGTCTTCGAGATCTCGCCCGCCTCGACATCGGCGAGCAGCGCGACCATCGTGTCCTCTAGGTTGGTGGTCTCCTCACCTGGCGTGGAATACTCGGCACGTGTCCCGAGTTCCGTATCCTCTCGCAACTGCTCTAGTTCCTCGTCGTCGTCCGTCATCGGTCACCTCCCAGCCGCTCCACGAGAGCCTCCGCATCGGTCTCATATGCTTCGATGGCTCGCTGGGCTGTCTTCGACGGACGCTCCAGCGCGAAGAGCGTCCCGCCGTTCATCTGCGCGTTCTGTACGTCTTGAGAGCTGGGGATCTGCGCAGGAGCGAGTGCCTCCGGGTACTCGTCCTCGAACTCTTCGAGGTACGCCTTCCCCGCCTTTGTGCGCTCATCAACCTCGTTCAGCAGCACCATCACGAGCTCGATGTTGACGTCTTGCTCCTCCCGGATCGTCTTCAAGTCCCGCCGCAACTGCGCGGCCTGTCCCGCCTCGAATGGTCCGGGGCGGACGGGTGCGACGACGTGCTTCGCCGCCCAGAGGCCGTTGTACGCGATGTTCGACGTCGAACCGGGCAGGTCTACGAGGATGACGTCGTAGTCATCTTCCACGTAGCCGGTGAGGAACTCGTCGAGGCGACTGTATCGCTCCGCGGCCTCGTCGATATTCCCGAGCGTTGCGTCGAGGCCGTCTAGGCTCTCGTGCGCCGGGATGAGGTCAGGTCCTTCGCCGGTCGGGACGATGAGGTCCTCGACGGCCGTAGGGAGCTTCTCGGAGATCGTCTCCCACTGATCCTGAAATACCGTGGTGATGTTCGGCCAGCGGTCGTCATCGGCTTGGATGTCGCCCCAGAGACCGAAGTGTTTGGCGAGGTCGCCCTGCTTCCCGGCGAGATCGAGGAGCAGGACATCGTACCCGTGTCGGTCGAGAGCGACGCCCAGGTGCGCCGTCGCTGTGGTCTTCCCGACGCCGCCTTTGTCAAGGAAAGTAGCCGCTCTGAGTGCTGAATCAGGCATATACGCTTACGTATGCGTATACGGATACGTAAAAGTATGTCAGACACAACATCGGCAACCGGTATCTCCCCTCGCATTATTCTTTTAAGTAAGACTGGCTACAATACATGGAAATGAAGGGAGGAACGCCACGGCGTTCCAATTGTTCTCCTGCGCACAACCGCTTCGAGCGCGTCGTCTGTCGTTCAACTGTAGACAAGGCCTTTCGAGCCACTCGTATAGCGGTTGTCGCTCCCTTCACCTGAAAACAAGATGAGGAGTATCTACTATGTCAAATGAGAACGAACAAGGCCGGCAAAAAGACGGTCCCAAACCGATTCCTGAAGAGGTGCAGCAAATCACAACTGAAGAGATTGTGGAGGGTGACTATGAGGTTCTCTCCCGTCCAGAAGACGATTCTGACGGCCCTCCCGATCGAGGAGGTGGTCCACCGGTGAGACCTCCATTTAGTGGGACGTATCTTGATAACAGTGTTGAGAGTTCATCTGAGGGGCGAGATAGAACGGAGGAAGGCTACTCATTTACTGCTGGATATGACAGTTCGATGGCGACACGTATCGGTGATGAGACAGCGGATGACAATGAAGCGGCCCGACTAAGAAAACTACACGAAGGGCGGCATCGATCTGACGGAGAGCACAGTATTCGTGAAAGTCAGCGCGACAAGAAACGCATCCCACAAGCAATCTGTTCGGGGCTACCACTGGCATCACATGAGAAAGATATGGTGGTGAGCACCGTTCAAGAACTTGATTTTAGCCGATTTGGCCAACACAAGAATATTGCCAAAGTCACTCTGGGTGTAGTTGCGGTGCTTGTTGATGAACGGGTGCGAGAACCAGAGAGTATGGATGAGGTAGTCTCTCGGTCAGATTCCTTCAAATCACTCCGCGAATCTCACGAGGTGTCGATGAGCGACCTCAGTACAATAAAATCAAATGTCCGTGAGGCGATCGATGATGGGGACGCGTACATTCGATATGATGATGAGCCTCTAAACCGTGACCCCGCTCTTCCTGCGCCTACGTCTGTGGGTGAACTCCCAGATGAATTCTGGGAAGACAAGTCTGCGGAATACTGGACTGAGTTAGCCAAACATTGGGGTGAGACCCCCTCGGAAGCGGAAGAGATACCACAAGAATATCGAGACCGCATAGAGCAACTTCAAAAATGGTCTCCTTGGGAGGATGGCGAAGAAGAGGAGTTGCCCGACAACGCCACTACAGGCTCAACTACGTCCGAAGTCGATCTTGAGGAGGTTGAGGAAATAATAGATGAAGAAGTTACCGAGAAGCACGAATAACTGAAGAACTCTATGGTTTTTACTACATTCACACCTCTAGTAGCAGCGCTGATCGCCTTCTGTGGATTTTCTATCTTCTTGTTGCTGGCCTTTACCGTAGCCTACGCCAAGCGCGATGTACATATTGAGGTGACTCTCTTCGAATTCCATTGATATTCTTCGATCTACACGGTCAATTTTCTGGGTATGTGGCTGTTTTGAGCGTTGAAACAAGGCATATACGCTGACGTATATGCTGACATATACGTAAACGTATACGCAAGCGTATAGTTGTTGTTTCGGCTCTATGAGATGAAAGCCTGATGTTTAGTGATACTAAGTGGAGTTCACACGAAGAAGAGCATGAAATACTAGAGTCAAACAGTCCTCGAACACAGCGGTTCGCTCACCCGTCGTGATCAATATAGTTGGCTTCCCATTCAGTCCGAGCTTCAATCTCTCTGGTGCCCCGACGGGTAGTGGTGTACTCGTTGGTCCGTCGGTCGCGCTGGCTCTTCTCGATGAGTCCCTTCTCAACGAGCGTGTCCAAGTTGGGATAGAGCCGGCCATGATGGATCTCCTTTTCGTAGTAGTCCTCGAGCTCGTCTTTGATCGCGAGTCCGTGGGGGTCATCAAGTCCGGCAACGACGTATAGCAGATCGCGCTGAAAGCCAGTGAGGTCGTACA
The DNA here is from genome assembly GCF_052439115.2 of Halorubrum sp. FL23. Taxonomy (NCBI): domain Archaea; kingdom Methanobacteriati; phylum Methanobacteriota; class Halobacteria; order Halobacteriales; family Haloferacaceae; genus Halorubrum; species Halorubrum sp. FL23. The sequence goes on along the minus strand of NZ_JBQVRO020000023.1, from coordinate 18,897 downwards.
TGTCACAATCTACGTATTCGAGTTTTGAAATACTATTGATCTGGAGGCTGCGTGTCATAGAATCCGTCTCACATCACTCTACGTAGGCTCTGTTGAAATCCTATTCTTCAGACATATTTGCGCCTGAAACAGCCGGTCGATGAGAACTGCAAACCGAGCGGAAAGTATATGCCCAATTGAGAGACATTTTCTATATGGAGGAAACGCTCGCAGAAGTATATCATCTCAACGAAGTATTCTGGCTGGGATTAGTCGCAGTCGTTCTCGGAGTATTAACGCCTGTCTCTCTTGCATTTGGAGGGCTGAACGTCTCAAGTTGGTTTATTGTTACTGGTGGTGGGCTCCTCGTCACAAGTGTTTTCGTTGGTATCTACAGATTTTCTAAACCAACAGAAAATGAGGGTTAGCGGCAACAGTGAGCAGACAGCAATACATGAGTGACCTGTATTGACCGCAACCGGGTTTCATCTGTCACCTGCTAAGGATTTCAACAGAGCCTCTACGTAGTAATTTTGGCTACTTTATCTCACGCGTGGAGTCGGAGAAGCACCGTATTCTCGTCTCGATAGCTAGGCTATCGCGGAGTGGATGCTACAGTGGAGGCCGGATCTCGGTGGAGAGCGTTTTGAGGTCTGCTGTCGCGAGCTTGTCGGTTGTGATGAGCCGAAGTCGGGGACGGCCGATGTCCAACGGGACTTTCTTAGTCTCAATGAGGTTAGCATCTTCGAGTGCTGATTTGGCTCGTGAGAAGGTTGCTTTCGAAGCGATCCCTGTATCTTCACCCCATCTCGAGATGTCGTAGAGGAGGACTTCGTTGCGGGCTGCGAGGATGAGCATGATCTCGACGATACTGATGTCTACGATCCTGTGAACAGGATCCCTCTCACTCGTTGAAGTGGATGTGGAGATCGGCGTAGTCCTGCCAGTTCTCTAGGAGGAACGCTCGCATCCGCTCGAAGGTGTAGCCGTCTTCTAGCCACACCTTCTTCTCCTCATCGCTGTCGGGCGGGAGGTACTCCTTGTCGAGATGGGGCTGGCCGTGGCGCGTATCCATCCCTACGATTTCGTCGTTTTCGTCGAGTGGAGACTCGGCTTTCTGGACGAGAGACCATCCGTAGTTGTCGGCATCTTCTGCGGGGTCATACTCGTCGAAACCCTCGGGGTCTGGCTCGACATACCCGACGAGGAAGTAGTTGTCACCCCGATAGTTTCCGAGGTCGAGACTGTCAAATCGATTCATCGAACATCACCTGTGCACCTGTCGTCGTAGCGTTTGCTGTTGTGTTCATTGTAGTTCACCTGAGAATCCGCTGCCCGCGCGCGCCGTCGCACCAGCATAGCTCACGCTCTGAGACTGGTGATTTCGCGGTGTAGAAGGCCGCTACTCAGATGGTAGATGTGTAGAACGCCGGCCGGCGTAGCAGAGATGCTCTCACTGTTAACAAGGGGCTCCACCGACTTAAAGTTTTCGACATCTCCCCGTCGCAGTGAGATTTCGCCTGAAACCCCTGAAATCTGTACCATCGAAACATTCTTTACCGTTGCGGTTCTAACAACGGTCAAGGAGTAATGAATATGCCTGAGTTTGAAGAACCCCCAACTTCCGTGCCCGACCCGAACGACTTCGAGACCGAGGAAGCAGATATCGATGAGCGTCTGGAACTTCGAGCTGCGTTCTCGGAAGCTCTCACCCAGCACGGCTTCCCCGACACGCTAGTCCTCACGCGAGAGCGCGCCGAGGATATCTTCCATGACCGCCGCCTTGATCTGCTTGACTACCTGGAAGAGCACGACCCGCGTTCGGTTCGCGCCCTTGCTGAAGAGCTGGGCTATGATAAGGGAGTCGTCAGCCGCGATCTCCAGAAACTCGCAAAAATAGATGTCATCGAGTATGTCGAAGACGGCCGCGCGAAAGCCCCGCGGCTCAAGCACAAGCATGTCGCTATCGAACCAGTCATTTAATTCGGTTCTAGAAGGGTGTCTCCCCGGTATGATCCCCGGGGTTATGTCGCCGTGAGGAACTTCGTCGCGAGCCAACGCCGCAGTTGGTATCTGATGAACCCCTTGAAGTCATAGAAGTCAGAGAATGCTCGGAAGATACAGATTGATACTGTGAGACAGATTCTACGAACAATTGGAGTCAGTCTTCTCGGAGGATTGTTACTCACACTCGCTTTATCGGCTGTTTGGATTATCGTAACAGCAGGGCAAGCTGAGGGGCCATTCTCCAGTGTACTTGACTCGCTCTCTACGGTTGGCCCTGATTCAATAGTGCTTGTTGTCTCTGTTGGCTTCGGTGCTAGTGCGTATCTCATCAACAAGTTCACCGGCGGCGGATTCTAACTGCCTGACAGAATCTTTCATAGGTCGTGGGCCCTATGGGCCCACGACCTGCAAAGAATTCTTGGCGTTGAGGAGCAGCTGACCGGGAACAATTTGCTCGAACACCATCTTCATAAGTGAGAGCGGCGTAGACCAGAGCAAGCATGGACTACGAAGAACTACGATCTGCCCTCGATGACCGGGCTGGTGAGCGGTCCCAGCTTAGCAAAGGCTCGCGTGAGGTTGGTCGGAAGCTCGCCAACCTCCCAGACTGAGTGGTTATCCCGCCTGTAGCCTGTCGATAAACGCCCTTCTTCCATCATCAGTGACCTCCCGTAGATGAGTGACATCTGCCTCTTCTAACACTCGCCTCACGAATTCTCTGGTCCTCTCCTGGTGGCGTTGAGTGTAGTACTCGTGGTGGTCCCGTCGATCGAGATCGATGTCGTCAAACGAGATAACAATTCCTTCCTTCCGCTCAACAGCACCGTACCCGTAGTGTTTTGCCCACCGGAATAGGGCGAGGTGATTTCGTAGCGTGAGAATCCTTTTGGAGTCGTAGATGAACCCCGCAATCCAGTCGTACCATCCTCCCTCCTCGCCTGTGTCGGGCATCTCGAAGTCGGCGTCGTACGACGTGAGATAGCGATCAACTAGCCCGATTGCTGTCCGGTGGTTGGTGTTCGGCATTGGGTGTGTGAGCACAAAATTGGACAGTAGCTCCGCCGCTACGTCGGGTACAGGCTGCTTCCACTGAACGCGATTCAGAACGTCTGGAACACGGTCGAGGTGTATGCCCTTGTACGTCCGGAGCTCATTGCCCTGTTCCGCCTTCTCTTCAAGAATCCCCTCAAAGATATCCAGTACAGTCGATAAGACAACTGCGTTCCGTTGCGTGAAATTCTCCAAAATCCACTCGACGCCGTTGTCATCAGAGTCTGGCAGTCCAGCGTCGTAGCTCTCCCACGTGTAGATGAAATAAATCAATTCATCACCAATCTGTTCTACACGCAGCTTCACCGAGACGTGTTCCTTGTCTGTATACGCGTCCCCGCGGCTCAGACACTCTTCGCGGTCGTTAGTGATGAATTCGATAGAGTACCGTCGGTCATCGGGGTGGTGATACTGTAGTACAAGTGTATCTTCGTCAGAACTCATTCGTATCAGGCTCTTCGGGGCCGCTGTCTCGCATCTCAGCAGCTCGGTTTTGAACTAACTCGACGTACGTACGCACCTGATCCTCGGAGAGATCGTAGGCTCTGGCGACCCACTTGACGCCCATCGTGGGGTTCGAGGCGAGGTACGCCATCACGATGTCCTCACGAGCTCGTGCGACGGCTGGAGGCACTCCCCGCTCGCCGGTCTTCTCTTCGCGGAACCCGCCAGTGACGGTGTGTACGTCGGCGTAGAGACGCGCCTTGTCCAGAGAGTAGAACGACTTCACTCGCCCCAGCGGACCTTCGTAGTGGAACCTGTCCTCTTCTCCATCGGTGTGCTCACGGACGATCCGGCAGCTGTGAGGATACTCCTCGACGATGTCGGTCATGTGTTCTCACCGTCCTCGGGCCAGTACCACACGACTTCACCGTCCTTGAGAGAAAGAACGCCGTCGGGCTCGGCACGCTCGTAGGCCGCCACCATCGGCGTGAACCCGACACGCTTCCCGGTCTTGGCGGTGAAAACCTGGGAGTATGCGCTGAGAAGTCGCCATCGACCCCGCCGCGTTTGGAGTTCCCGCAGCTGCTCACGCATTGTTGCTCTCCTCTTGGAAGGCTTCGAGTTCTTCGCGAACAACTTGCCTCATCCGCGCTTCCATCTTTCCGGCATCATCCGGACCGAGGTCGTCTAGCGGGCGTAGTTCATCCACAGCGGCGTCCACACGCTCGTCGTATCCTTCTCCTTCCCCGGCAAGGTAGAGGTCTCTGCGCTCGTCGTAGAGCCGCGTGAGCGTGCTCTGTGGGATGCCGGTGTCCTCGGAGACCTTCACCCGGCTTTCACCGTGGGCGATGCGAGCGAGAGCGTCACGCATCTCTAGGAACTCCTCGACATCCACATGGAGCTTCCCGCTGTCGCCGACTGTGAATCCACGCGGCGGGCGTCCCGTCCACTTCCCAGCCTTCTGTGCCGCTCGAATCCCTGACTCGATACGTTGGAGTTTCTGTTGGTGTTCGATCTTCGCTAGGTCACCCATGATGTTGGCGACCATTGTGTACAGCGTCTGCTTCAGCGCGGGGTCGTCCACGCGGATTGAGAGTCCGACGTCGAGACTCTCCACGCCCGTCTCATGCTCTAGGCAGTGCTGGATGAAGTCGTAAACCTCGGTGCCACCAAGGCGAGAGAGTCGGGAAATCTCGTGAACAACCACGATGTCAAATTCTCCGTCGGCAATGTCATCCCACAGCTGGTCGTAGACGGTACGCTCGCCGCTGCTGGTCGCACCGCTGATGATCTCGGGGTACTCGATTACTTCGTCCGCCTCGATATGCTGCTCGAGGAACTCGTGTGTTTCGTCGAGTTGCCTCTGGACATCTTGGTCCTCGGTGCTCACTCGTGCGTAGATCGCAGCTCGTTTCATCTTACCTTCTGGTATTCGGGAAATTGACTTAAACTATTGGGGGTTTAGAGTATCCTATTCAAATCCACTACCTTTTGGAAACCCATTCAAGTGGATATGATACTCTGAATTATGATTACTCCGTAGGAGAGAACTGAGCCCGTCGAGGCCGGTGACGGCCAGACCGTCATCTCTTCTTACTGCGGGGTTGTTTTCTCATAGTTTTCTTGAAATTCTGTAAACCACGAATCGATAAGGTCTATGTCGAGCTCTTCAATAATTTCACCGTCGCTGCCCACTCGTCCGATTTTCTCGTTACGCGTCCACCCACAGACTACTGGACGTTCCGTGACTGTCTCTCTGAATTCAGCCTGCCGCACTAATCGCTTTGGCTCATCGCTTGTCTCACGGAGCATCTCAATCAGCTCACGGAGGAGAGGATTCCCTGGCGCGAAGTGATGTATCGATGGGAATTCGTCGGCACAGTCTGACGAAAACGTCACAGCAACCGAATCTTCGCTCGGGGCAATGAACTGAGCGAACGTCTGCTCTCCGTCTGGTTCCGGTAGTTCCATACCGTCCCATCTCAGACGGTAGGTCGTTTCTTCGTGTTCGAACTCGCCCTCATATTCGCTGTTTGTAATGTCGATATCAAGCTCAGTGACCGGAGTGAAAGTCACCCCAGCGTCAGCAAGCGTCTCATTCTCGACGAGAACAGCTTCTAGACTTGATTTTTGATACGGTGCTGGATATCGATAATCCTCTTCTCGTGTTTCCCCGATGTCTGGATGGGTGTACGACTGCCACGCGTCGAGTCTCGCCTCGTCGATAACGTCCTGTGCGACCAATGGCTCCACCGTCTCAAGGGACTCCCCCACATCCACACGGTCGCTCTGCTCTTGGTTCTCTATCTGTTCGGAAAACTCACGATCAGCTTCCGCAACTGCCTCGTGGCTCTCATCTCTATCCTTTTCCAGAGTCGCTGTCCGAATCTGTTTGCTCACTCCAGAGAGGACAGGCTGCATTTCACCAACGACGTTCTCGAAGAGGTCGATCCGGTCGTCAAGACGCTCGTAAATGTCTGTCTCGACAGTGTCCTTGTAGCTGTAATTGAGGATTTCGACCTCATCGTATCGCTGTCCGATGCGGTCAATGCGTCCAATACGCTGCTCAACACGCATCGGATTCCACGGAAGATCGTAGTTGATGAGAGCCCCGCATTCCTGGAGATTGAGTCCTTCACTGGCTGAGTCCGTACAGACAAGAATGTCCACTTGGCCCTCGTCAGTAGCGAACTCGCGTTTTACTCGCTCTTTCCCGACCGTTCTCCACGACTCACCATCCGCGTCGTACATCTCCCCTCCACGGCCAGAGTAGGTAGCGACGGTTTCTCCATGTATCGAGACGAGACTGCTGCGAATGAAATCCATCGTGTCCGTATACTGGGTGAAAATAATGACTCGGTTGTGGCCCTCCCGATCAAGTTCACCGAGGTCGTCAATCAGCTGGTCGACTTTCGGATCACGATCAATCTGTCGCAGATCACTGACGAAGGATTCGAGCTCTTCGATCTCTTGTTCGAGTAGGTCCACCCCTGCCTCTGTGACATTCGGAATTATCCCGGTGAGGTCTATATCCTCAAATCCATCGTCAATATCGTCCAAGCTATCGAAGTCTGTGAGGTCTTGCTCCGACAGGGAGTCCAGTAACACTTGACTGGTGCTAGACTCTGAGCCAAACGTCGGTCCTCTTGCTTGTTTCGCAGCCTGCTGTTTCCGTTCCAGAACCGCTTGTTGTGTGCGAAGTTTTTCAAGACGGTGCTGGAGGCTCTGTGAAATCGCGTAGATGCTGCTAGTCAGTCGCTGCCGATACGTCGTCATTACGAACCCGATAGCCCGATTTTCGACCTCGTCAGACTGCTGCGCGAGTTTGTAGAACTTCCGTGTGTAGTCGTCAATCCGGTCGTATACGCGACGCGTCTCGTCGGTCAGCTCAATCTGGCGCTGTTCAGGGTCCCGGTTCGGGACCGTCTCGTCAAGTAGCCCAACCTGTTCGTACTTCCGGAGCGTGTCCCGTGTGTTCCGGTGGATAAGCGCGTCGACAGGCGTGGATTCGGCGAGAACATCCTGAACGACTCTCCAACCAGATTCGGAGAGCTCATCGAGGGCGTTCAGCCGATCGTTCCGCCCATAGGTGAGCCATTCTTCGTCCGCTTTCCACTCCGGATACAGGAGATATTTGAGCTTCTCGTCTTCTTTCGCCTCGAACGGGTCGATGTCATGCTCATCGAGAGCCGTCTCGAAGACCTCGATGTATCCGTCGAAGTGTTCACCGTACCCTGCGGCAAGCGTACAGGACGCTAGCACGCGTTCCTTTGCGATAGAACGTGCCTGGCTCCCATCCGCTTTGATTTCGAGTAGTTCCGCCATTTCATCGAAGATGTCGTCGGAGAGGGTTCGTTCGGCGGATAGTCGGTCTTGATATCGGTTCTCGTCAAGCGTCGCTTGTGCTGACCAAGAGGAGGTATTCGATTCAGATCCATCCGTATCGACGACCGTACGGATCGCCTGAGAGAGCGCCTGTCGAGTTTCGAAGAAGTCGACGAAACGGTCCTCGTTGTCCCACTGTTCCGGAAGATCGAGGAGTGCCATCAGATCGTAGAGCTCGCCGGCATGCAGTTGCATCGGCGTCGCTGTGAGGAAGTAGTAGCACTGCGTGTGGTCTCGGAGTCGGTCGAGCATACCGTAGAAACTGCTGCCCTTCCGAGCGTTGTGGGCCTCGTCGACGATGACGGCATCCCAGACGCCTTCACGATTATTCGGGCTCCGTCCGCGTCCACTCACAGGGACAGTATCTCGGGTTCGGACTCGGCCGCTGTCACGAGGCGCGACTTGATCCCAACGGTCCTGGAGTCGCGCCGTGTGCCACGACATAATGACAATCGTCGGCGTCTGAGACACGGAATCAGATGTCGCGGTCGAAGACTGCTGATTAATGAACCGCCATATCGGACTCTCGACCCACGCGCGTTCTCGCTCCTCATCAGAAATGTTCAGTTCCGACAGAGACGGCGGCGCGTGTTCCTGACCGAAGGCGTCGATAAAGGCGTACTCGTTGGTGCTTCCACGTTCGAACCGATAGGCGTTGATATTGAATTTCTCCCATAGCTCCTCCTGCCACTGTTGTCTGAGGCTCGCGGGGACGAGGAGGAGGCCGGTTTCGAGTTCGTCCGTGATTCCGAGTCGTGAGAGGGTGAGACCGGCTTCGATAGTCTTCCCGAGGCCGACCTCGTCACAGAGGAGGAAGCTGTTCGGGTAGGTGTTCACGAGCGTGTCAGAAACGACGCGCTGGTGAGGCCAAGGGGTGATCGTACAGGCCTCTTCGGCGAGTGCGAGACCACCGGGCGTGAGCGGACCGTCGGCGATGATGTTCGCTTTGTCCAGTTCGGTTGCTGGTGCCTCTCCTCTCGCGATCTGAATCGCTTCCTTGATCTCAGATTCCGAATCGGGATCCTTCCAGTCGATCAACTCTCTCTCGATGGCTTCCGGCAGGTCGTACACCTCAACGAAGGGGTGCCCGTTCGACCAGAGCTGTTCGAACGTATCGACGTCGGCGTCGACGTAGGCATCCTCGCCGTCCTCCCACGACCGGTGGACTTTGAAGCGCTCGTAGTTACGTTTCCAGCCGCCGATGGTCTCATTCACGCTTCCTTCGAAGGAAAGTGCGTTTCCGTCATCGTCGTGGAAGACCCCCATTTTCGGGTGGAATATCTGCCAGCTCCCTTCTCGTGGAACGGCGACCTTGATATGGAGTCGCTCTTCTCGGAGCAATCGAGCGAGAAGCTTGAGGTGGGCGTCGAGTTCCTCTTCGTCTAATTCATCGAGTGAGTCCTTCAGTTCGTCTGTGAGCCGTTCGAGAACGGGTTTGTCCGACTTGTATAGGTCCGTGCCAACGACGAGTCGCATCTCGCCGTCGTGTTCAAGGAGAGCGTCGATACCCCGAGAAGCGACGGCGAGGGCCGTACTTGAGAAATATCCAGCCACTCGGTCGTAGCGGATACTTCGATTCAAGGCTGGTATATAAAACTCATCGACAAGATAGGTACTTTCAGTACCCGGTCGGCTCTCGTAAGTTGGGGACCAAGAATAGTTTTGAAGCCCATCCATCCGTCTGGAAAGCAATTATCTTCGGGTTGCCTTACACTTATCGACCATTAGCATCCGATTCTATCTGGATCTCTAAGCTACACGACAGATGATCTTAATACCTAGTCTCTCTATTTATGCGTTCTAGCTTGTCGCTCGGACTCGTTCATACGAGAAGCCAGCAAAATATAAATTCGGTTGGATTGAATCAATTTCTTACATGAAATTCTTCACAGCTGGTGACGTTCTAGAACATGCTAAGATAGCCCCGACAGAACCATTGACGATCAGTCGGGATGAATCCGTCTACGACGCGCTCACCCACATGTTGCGGAACGACTTCGATCAGCTGCCTGTAATGCGTGACGACGAAGTCGTGGGGGCGGTGACGTTCAAATCGATCGCTCGATTGGCGAAGTCAGTCCCCGACTCGAACCTCGAGAAAATGAGCGTCATGGGCGCATTGGTGTCTCCAACGTACGTGAGTGTTGAACACGACATGTTCGGGCTCTTCGAGACTTTCGCAGTCGAGGAGTTCGTTCTCGTGGGTAGCAGCGATAACTTGGGTGGCATCATCACGCGATACGACGTCTTCCATTTCCTCAAAGAGCAGTTCCGTCCGTTCATTATGATTGGAGAGATCGAGCGAAGTCTCCGCACACTGTTTGAGCGAGAGTTCCCGGACATCGAGGAACATATTCAGGAGACATTTGCGCCTCGTGCAGAGGAAGATCCGAGTTACTCGGTTCCTGAATCACTCGACTATTTCAATTTCGAGGAATACAAACGGTTCATCGCAACAAACTTCGAGGATTTACCCGAAGAGCTCCGAACTGATCAGGAGTTCGTTCTCAAACTACTCGAGGGTGTGCGGAAGAATCGAAACTCTCTGTTTCACTTTAGAGCTGGAGTCGACGAGATCGACCGAGAGATAATCGAAGTTGCTCACGGGTACTTTACGGGTCTCGTTGAGTAGAAAAACGAAGAAGTACTGTCCGGGTTAGAACTCTTCTAGACTCTGCTGTGATGTGTCCTCACGGTCGTCCGCAAAGATGTTCGGGCCGAAGTCGAGATCGAGCACGTCACTCGTTCGACCGACGGCCAAATCACGAGCGAGCTCCCAGTCCTCGTGGTTCTTCGGTAGCACCTGAAGCAGCGCCTTCAGCGTGGCCTTGAACTGGCTGTCCGTGTCGTAGTTCCGTTCCCGAAGCCACTCGAGGGTCACCGTTTCGCCCTTCTTGTCGTAGACGTGCATCGCGGCGTGGACGGCGTCCAGCGAGCGCGGGAACGAGAGGTCGTCCGGGTCGATCGGGAGTCGGTTCGACCGGTCTTCGGGCTTCTCGTTGATGTTCTGGACCCGGTCACCGTGTCCGTGGAGATTAATGTCACCGAGGCTCTTGTGCCAGGTTTTCGTTGAGCGCTTAATCTCGTCTATATCGACACCGATGCCGAGGCCGAGCTGGCGGCCTTCATCGTAGGAGAACGTCTCGGACTCGTGGACGAGCCAGCAGAGGACGTACCACTCGGTGACGTCGTCGAGGGTGTCGACATCCATGCCTTCCAGATATTCGTCAACGAGGATCTGAGTCACCGCCTCCCGTGCCGTTTCGAGTGCCTTCCGTGGCGGAACCTCTTCGTCCTGATCGTCGACCACGGGATAGGCGTCAGCATAGACCCGGAGTGTCGGACCGAATGCCGAGATGATGATATCTGTCTTGGTTAGGGAGATCCCGGATTCGAGGAGGTCGCGAGCGGCCTCCTTCGCGGCTGCTCGTGTATCAGCCTCGACATCGCTCCAGAGCGTCGGGACCGCGTTCTCGGGGTCGCGTTCTTCATGGGGTCTACGACCTGTCAGCAAGAGAGTAGAGTCAGCAGATGCGTTTCCCTGCATATCGAGCCGGTCAGGCATTTCAGAGGTAATTGGATGAGTGGATGTAACTATAAACCCGGAATTGATTAGAGACATTGTCAGGGTATCCCATGCATCTGACTCCTTGTGAGTGAACATAACAGTCATCACACCACCGGGCTCCAATGAGCGATATATCTCTGAGAAAATCTCGCTCATCTTTTCTTCATAGTGTTCCTTTGCGAGATTGCTCTTCTTGTTCGAAGAATCCTCTACATCAGCGAACTGTGAGGGGTTTGCAACAGCCTCACTCTCCTTGTCCGTCAATTCAAAAGTGAAGAGATCACTGTGGACATCGTTTAGGTATTTTCTCAGCCATACATAGAATAGGTCTGAGAGTTCGCTATACATGATGCTCGAATAGTATGGCGGGTCAACGACAGCAGACTGTATTGACTGGTCATCATATGGAAGATCAGCGGCGTCCCCATTTACTACTGAAACTGGATCGACATCAACCGAAGAAGTGTAGTCGACTAGAAGCTCATATGAGTCAATAATACGGCCAATTGTATCTTGGTAGCACTGATCTCCGATGGAGGGGTTGTTATCGACATACAGCCACTGGAACGTGTAATTTTTCCCGCCTACAGCGTTTTCAGGATACCCTCGGCTGATGCTGTAGGGGGATAATCGAGAGTTCCGGTCAACCAGTTTGCCAGAAGCGAGCGAAAGCACCGTAGTGATCGCCTCTGCACGCTCATCTGAATATTTTTTATACACTTCATCTTTCACCTCCTCGAAAGCTTGCCAATACTCGTAGTGAGCGAGGAGCTGTCTTGAGGAGAAAAGATCACGCCACTCTGTCAGGCCAAATCCAACTGCTTCAGAGGTCTTTTGCCCATTTGGTGGGATATTACTATCCAATAGGGAGAAAGTCTCATAATTTGATGAAACACGGTCTTCTGCTTTCTTGAGGGCTTTGTAGTCCTCATCTGTGGCTGCTCGGTATTCCGAGGTCCCACTGGAATTAATACACTTGACGCCCAGTATCTCATCCTCATACTCTCCATTCTTAATTCGCTGTTTTACCTCGTCGCTCTCAATAACTACGTTACATGAGAGACACTCGGTATTTCCCCCGCGAGACCGGGGACCATCCTGTGGATTGAATTCGTCCTTGGAAACGTCATCAGGAAGATTGACCAATTCATATTTTATCTCGTTATCTTCTATGTGTGGCTGGACAGCGATTCCCTTCGAAGACGATCTCTTAAGTAGCCACCATGATGGCACAACAGGAACCTCGCATCCGCAAGAAGGACACGTTATAGAGTACGCACAAGCATAATGAGAGGGGCGAGAACCATCAGAAGCAGGGAAAACGTCCTCGAGTTGTTGACTTGCTCTCTTGTCAATCTCCTCTGCCCACTCAGTCAGTTCTTCCCTCAGGCGACCTACTGAGAGTGGGTACTTTAGCATAGTCTCTAAAATCACTGTGGGAACTGGATTGAGCTCGTTTGCCTCTGTCGGAAGACCATATCGAAGGGATTCAAAGGGGATTACTCCACCTCCAGCAGTAGGATCTAACACTTTTGGGAGGTCACCTCCCCACTGATCTCGAAGCTTGTCGTGTAGTTCCTTCCGTTGGGAGTCAGAGGGTGTCCGTTCGTAGATACGCGGGTACCCGTAATGTTCCCCGAGAGTCCCGGATCGAGAGTCTTCTGTGGCCTTCTTTTTTTCAACGTAATCCGATAACTTCCCGCTCACCCCCTCCTTAGGACCGATTTGCATCAGATCAAGAATTTCTTCACCAGACGTGTCTGCAGGAAGGACAGACGAAAGAATCGCGAGACGGGCGGCCGGCGTAGGTCGCCGTGCAAACCACGGATGTAGATACCGATGCGGCGGCATATGCTTCGGATTATCTTCTTTCAAATTCTCGATACCCACAGCCTTCAACGGAAGCTTTCCCTCGATTGCGAGCGGTTTCAGGTTGTCGTCGTGGTCTGTCATAGGTGGTCAGTCAGCAGTGTTCGCAGGGCTTTCTCGCCGTTCGGGCTGGACGGGGACCGACACTTCGCGTGCCAGTAGTAACACTCCTCGTCGCCCATGTGAGCGACGCCGCGACAGAGGGCACGCATCCTATCGACGCGCTGGAGCGGCTTGATGCCGCGGAACGCGAGGGCCAGCCGGACGCCGACGGTCTCCGGGAGGAAGAGGTCGCCGGCACCGCTGGTGGTCACGGCTGACGGAGCGAGTTCCGCGCCGTCGACGGTCTCCTCGATGAGCGGGGAGAGCGCTCGGAAGCGGCCGCCGTCGATACGCGCGACCTTCACCGCAGTCCACCCGTCCCAGTCCCAGCGCGTCGCCTCCTCGGCCGTGGGGTCCTCGAAGACCGCTTCAAAGGATTCGACACTGAGGGAGCGTCCGCGGCGTTCGAGCCGGACGCGACGCGCGGCCGCCTGATCTTCGGGGAGAAGTTCGTACAGCGTGACCTCGCCGCCGTTCGAGCCTTCGCGGCGTACCATCGCGAACGTCGGCCGCCCACCGTAGACGCTGCTCCCGAACGAGGACACGGGAGCGTCCTCGGTCGGCGTCCCAGCGTGCGGCGAATCGAATTCGGTAGTCATTGAGTGGCCTCGGGGGGCACTTCGACCGGTCCTCTGGCTTGAACCTTCACGTCGATGTTGGTCTGGCCGAGCCCCGCCTGTAACTCTGCGAGCACGTCGTCCTCGTCGTCGGTTATGGCTTCGGGTTCGTCGAGATCAACGCGGAACTTCAGCGTGACGTTGATCGACTCGCCGAACGGGTCGGGCTGGTTCGTCACCCGGGAGAAGTCGTCGAGTCCGCCCTGATAGCTCGCGCTGTAGCTCGTCCCGGTCGACGTCTTCACGTCGTAGCTCATCCGGACCGAAACAGCGTCCGCACGGTCCGTGAACGCCTCGCGCTGAGCGATGAACGACCCCTTCGAGAGCCGGTCCTCGCCCATCACCTCGACGGTGACTTGCGAGACGCCCGGCGTTCCGTCTGAAGGCGCTTTCGAGAGCGCGTGGGTCCGAACCTCGTTGAACGCGCGAGAGGCAGCCATCTGACTGGTCGCCGTGTCCCAGCCCGACGGTCGCGCGCAGTCGGGACAGATATCTTGCGCGTTGAGTTCGCTCTCGTCGTACTCCTTGCCACAGCTCTGACAGCGATCTTTCTCGGGGGTCTTTGTGTGGTCCTCGCAGTACGCCCGCCCGTCGCTGGAGGGCTCGACCATCGTCGTACAACCGTCTTCGGCGCACTGGACTTCTTCGGCTTCGGGCGGCCGAATCGAGTCGTGGTGAACGTCGAGGAGGGACTCGATACCCGTGTAGACCACGTACTCGTTCCCGATCTTCACGTCGGTGTCCCTGATCGATGTCCGAACGTCCGGCGACTCCGCGAGGGGGCTTCGCTTCAGCCAGTTCTCCGGATGATCGTCGGCGTCAGCATCCCAGTACACGGTTTCGGACTCCGCATCCCAGTAGGTGTATCCCCCGTCGTCGACCATCTTCGCGACGGTCTTCCGAAGCGGCTTCGTGCTCAGGAGGTAGGGGAGCCCCGGCTTCTTCGCGAACTGCTCAACGAGCTGCTGGGTCGTCATCGAGTCCTGGGTCTGCTGCCAGAGCTTCTGTTTGAAGAACGCGATGCCCTTGGGTCCGGCGTCAGCCCGAATCAGCCGGTCGTCGAGCGTCTCTTCGACAGCGTTGACGAGCGACGTCCCGCCGTTGGCCTCGGTCGCGTTGATAGTGATGTGCGTGAGGCCGTCGCGGTCGACGTAGTAGAGGTGGCGGTACACCCCGCGGACGAGCTCACCGAGCAGACCGTATTTCGTCTTCTGACGCTCCTTCAACTCTTCAATCTGATCCGCAGAGAGGTCAGCAGTCTGTTGACTGTCGTCGAGCAGCGCCTCGATGGCCTCCAAGTGGCGGGCTTCGTCGACCGCACTCTTCACACGCTCGTCGTCGGGTGCGAGGAACAGGACATAGTTTTTGTAGACTCGACTCTGGGCATCGCCACCCTGTTTCGACGCCGACTTCTGGTAAAGCGACTGAACCTTCTCCGGAACCGCTTGCGGGTTCGAATCGTCGTTAAGCAGCTCCTCGGTGACCGGTGCCGTGTCCATGTGCATAACCGCGAGCTGAGGCGTCGACGCCTTGTCCGGGAGATCAGCCGGCGACTCAGGATGCGACACCGGATCGAACGCTCCGGTCCCCGTCTCACTGTCGAGCCGAGCTTCGAACCGAGAGCGCGCCTGCGCGTCGGGGGTGTTGTCGACCCGCTGGTCAATGATGCGAATGAGGTTCGGATCGGACTTGAACCGGACGCGCTCCTCGTCGTAGAGGTAGTAACACGCGACGCTCATGTCGCCTCCGGCCAGCGCGTCCAGTGCCGAGTCGTAGTTATCGAAGCGGATATCGGGGTGCCCGAGCGCCGCGTTCATTTCCGCTCGTGTGAGTCCGGTTGCCTGCTCGCCGTACGCCAGACTATGCCACAAAACAGTTGTTGTCAGGTGGCTTCCGAGCGGTGGAATCCCTTTCTCCGTCCACTTGCGGTCCTCAAGTTGTGCGTGGGCGTTCTCGTCCTCACTGTAGATGTCAGCAGTGACGGCAGAGCTGAGATCGACGAACTCGAACAGCGTCTCTCGGAGGGTCCCATCGATGCTGCCGCCCGGAGCATCGTCCGCCGGCGTCAGATCGTACAGCCGGATCCAGTGTCGGTCGTAGTTGGCCGGCTGGTGGTTCCAAAGGTAGAATACGGCCCGAGCGAGGAGCTTCAGTGCGCCACGGGTGCGCTGGAACTTAGGGATCGTGTCGATCTTCTCGGTGAGGGTATCGATGATCGTCGGATGGAACGGGTATTCTCGTTCAAGTCGGTCGACGAAGCTCGCGTCAGTAGCTTCCTGTGGGAACTGGCGGTCTCCGCCGGTGTAGAACTGGAAGTATGACTCTGCGACAGACTGAGCTTGGCCGTGGTCAATCTCTTCGAAGAGCCTGTGCTGAAGGACTTGTCCCACCTCCGTTTCGGAAGTGGGCGTAACCGTCTTGTGTTGCCGACGGCCGATCTGGTTGAGTTCGTCGACGAGCGTCCGGATCTCGTCGGCCTCCTCTTCGAAGGCCGTGTCGGCGATACTGTAGACCACGGTAACGTCATCAGTCTCGGACGCGGTCTCAAGGAGTGACAGAACGAAGCTCAGTGTCTGGCTCGCCAGCGTCGCGTCTCCGACCTCGACCGCGGATGCTGCCTCGAGATACGCCGCAATCTCGTCGATGAGGATGAGGGATGCCCCGTCGCCGATCTCGAACAACCCTTTCAGCGTATTTCCGCCCGGAGCGTTCCGGTCTTGGTCGTACTCCTTGATGTACTCGTAGCCCTCCAGCCCGTAGAGCTGATAGGCGATCTCTCCCCACATGGTCCGGGTGTTCGGAGCATCCGGATCTGTGCGGTCACTACGAGCGTTGCGTCCGTCAACGTGCCCTCCAACGAAGACCGCAGTGTCGACATCAAGATCACCAGAAACGGTGGCATCGTGATAGGACGACGCGAGGTCCTTATCGCCGTCGTTGAGATGATCTTCGAGATTATCTATATCACCGGGATGGGTCGCAAGGTGATACGAAGCGATCAAGTCGTGCGTCTTACCGCCCCCAAACCGCGTGTCCAGGCAGAGGATGCTGTTCGAATACCCTCCACTGTCGTGTCCACTACTAGCAAGAAATCTTCCAGTGAGATTGCTGAGAAGCGTTTGTAACCCGTCTGTCGGGTAGGTCATATCGAAAAAGAGACCCGCATCACGGTAGACCGGAGGAGCCTCCTCTGGGGAATGTGCGACCGTGGCTAGACTAGCCGCAAATTGGTCTTCCTGAAGCGTTCCGTCGAGGACATCATTCCGCGGTGTACAATTGTCGAATAGCGTTGGAAATTCTGCGTTACTCATTCTGACCTCGCTGTTTTCGATTCTGCTGGTCTCGATGCGGTAACGAATCCGTTTTGTTTCTTTTCAACATTCGGGTAGGCGATATTCGGCGTCTCCACAGCATCAAGTTAGTCCCGTCCTCGGCTTCCGTATCTCGTTTGTTAATCACAGGACTGGATAAACTTGCCCGTCTGAAGCTTCCTGTGTGGTTCGTGATTCGCTTCCGAATCATTCAGATGATTCTATCACTTTCACAAGATGTTATAACTGTTGCCGAGTCTAGTAGTGGTCTGAAACTTAACATCTGATCGACGAGAAGGATCGTCTACGAGCTGTACAAGCTCACTGACGGGGAGATCGTGGAAGAAGCAATTACCGATCAAGTAGCCTCTTGTGGTCGTGATTATTGCGCTAATTACGCCCACTCGATATCATAGCAGACCCGCAACGGGCGTGTGAGAGGTTATTGTTTGAACGCTTTCGCCACAAGCAGTGGGAAGACAAGTGTAGCCTCTGCTTCCACTTGTGTGTAGTTCGTCTGGTTTTCTTTGATCTTCCCCCAAGAAACAGCCTCGTTCGGCGGTGCACCCGATAATGACCCATCACCCTCCATCCCCGTTGAAATGTACACCACGTAATCCGCTCCCCCTCGAAAGAGGTTCGTCATGATTGCATGGTGTTTCGGTACTCCACCACCCACCGCGATGAGCCCCGTCGAGTCCGCCAGCAGCCCATCTTCAATTAGCGAGTCATAGTCGTCCAAAATCTCAATACCCACTTCTGAATCGTACCCTTGACGGTAATAGTAGAGGAAGTTCCCGACCTCGGAGTCCGTCAACGCTGGACAGTACACCGGTACGTCGTTGTCCGCGGCCTGCTTCAGAACCGAATCCTCATCCTCAAGAGTTTCACCTAACTCGCGTGCGAACGACGTTGGTGTTCTCACTTTCTCCTCTGCGAAAAAGTCCTCAAAGAAATCATACAGATACTCTTCCAACCACACATACCGGTCAGAAGGAACGAAGAGATTCCCGAGCCGATTGATCCCACGGTCACGGAGCGATGCCTCGTCTGCGTCCCATTTTCCCATCTTGAATGGCTTTGCCGTCTTGATCACGTCCTCGGTCAGCGATCCAGACGTCGTAATAACTACGTCTACATACCCCTCTTGAACGAGATACGCGACGGTCTCGCGCAGCCCCGACGAGATGATGTTTGACGTGAACGTGAGGTAGACAGTGGCGTCCGCCTCCTGCATACGTTCGGCGATGTCGATTGCTTCTGCGAGCTGCGTCGCCTGGAACCCCGTTGTCCCATAGGCGTCGAGCATCTCGTCAAAATCAAATTCTCCACGAAAGTCGTAGCCACGAACATCCGGCGTGTCAGGTTCCTCATCACTCCCAGGAACGACGTCGCTGTGAGAGTCATCTTTGTCCATACTACTGGATAATCTGACGCCGGTTTGAAGAACTCGGAATCGGTCTCCAAGCCGTTGGTGAAACCCTCAACAATTGAGAGTTGGTGACTAAGAGCCGTCAGAAGCCCTTGAGAACAGAGTCACTCTTCCTCGTACGCGAGGTTCATCAGCCATTGGGAGAAGGCGTCTGCCTGCGGGTCAACATCTTCCTCACCGATGAATGGCGAGAGCATGTCACCCGCCATCAGCAGTGAAAAATCACGATCAGATGCCGTTGGTTCGAGATAGTAGGTCCGTTGACCTTCGTACACCGCTTCTTCACGCTGAATCAGCTCGGCACTCTCAAGCGCTTCGACTAGTCGGCTTCCCTTTCGCGAAGAGACATCCAGCTCTTTCCAAAAGTCGCTCTGGTGAATCCCACCCGTCTCGCGGATCAGTTCAAGACCCGCACGCTCGTCCGCTGATAGATTGGCTTCACCCTGTGACGCACTCATATTCCAACGGCTAACGTGTATCCATTATAATCGTTCTTTCTGTCGCTAACACTCGTTATGAGATTGGCCGTGATTATTGTGCCAATTCTCCCACTCGGTATACTCAACGTCGAAAGTTTTGAGACACAGAAGCTCATCGTTTGAGTATGTCCAAGGACGGGAACAAGATTCCCGA